>CAYOVM010000152.1:0-2772 GCA_964407355.1 uncultured Enterobacteriaceae bacterium | reverse complement strand
GAAGATCAGGCGTAGCCGGGCTTGAAGGCCCTGCCGCGACGCTTGCCGCGCGTGGGCGAGCCCTTGTTCGCCTTGGTGCCGTAGCTGAAGCTGTTGTCCTTCCGCTCGGCGGCGGCCTTGCGCATCATTTCCTGGGCGATGGTTTCGCGCTTGAGCGCGGCGCCGTACTTTCGTTTCATGACGTGTCCCTTGTTCTGAGGGGCGCAATGGTACCCCAACATGAGCAAGACCGTAGCAATTCACGGGGCGGGCACCAATGTTGCTCCAGGGAAGTGGAGGTGACCTCATGAACCCATCACGCATCGCCGCAACAATTGCAGCGCTCACCCTCGCCGGCAGCGTCTTTGCCCAGGCCCCGACGACGGACAGCGGCTCGCGCGGCTCTACCGACGGCGGCCGTCCCGGCGACGGCGCCATCAAGGGCGGCTCGATCGTCCCGGGCGAGAGCGGCGGCCTGCCGAAAACCGCGCCCTCCGCCGATGCGGCCGAGCGCGACAAACGCTGCAACGAGCTCTTCGGCACGCTGCGCGACGACTGCCTGCTGAAAGAGCAGAACGCGAACAGCGGCGCGAATCGCGCCCCCGACACCGGCGGCGCCAGGACCACGCCTCCGCGCGACGCGCCGCCGCCCCAGAACCCGCGCTAGCCGAAATCGGTGTCTGACGCCGATTTTCAGCTTTTCAGGCGATAGCCCGTCCTGAAGATCCACCATACGACGCCCAGGCAGATCGCGAAGAAGCCGAGCGTCGCGGCGAGGCTAAGGCCGACGTCCACGTCCGAGCTGCCGTAGAAGCTCCAGCGAAAGCCGCTGATCAGGTAAACGACCGGGTTGAACAGGCTGAAGGTGCGCCAGGCCGGCGGCAGCATGTCGATCGAGTAGAACGCGCCGCCGAGGAAGGTGAGCGGCGTGATGACCAGCATCGGGATGAACTGGAGCTGCTCGAAGCCGTTCGCCCACACCCCCAGGATGAAGCCGAACAGGCTGAAGGTGGCCGCGGTCATCACCAGGAAGGCGATCATCCAGCCCGGATGCAGGATGCGGATCGGCACGAAGGCGGCCGCGGTGGCGAGGATCACCACGCCGAGGATGATCGACTTGGTGGCCGCCGCGCCGACGTAGCCGAGCACCATCTCGAAGGGCGACACCGGCGCGGAGAGCACCTCGTAGATGGTGCCGGTGAATTTCGGCAGGTAGATGCCGAACGAGGCGTTGTTCAGGCTCTCGGTGAACAGCGACAGCATCACGAGGCCCGGCACGATGAACGCGCCGTAGGGCGTGCCGTTCACCTCGCTCATGCGCGAGCCGATCGCGGCGCCGAACACGATGAAGTAGAGCGAGGTGGTGATCACCGGCGTCACCAGGCTCTGCCAGAGCGTGCGCCGGAAGCGCGACATCTCGAAGCGGAAGATGGCGAGGACCGCGTGGCGGTTCATGCGGGTTCTTGAATCAATGAAACAAAAATATCCTCGAGCGAGCTCTGCTTCGTGTTCAGATCCGCGTAAGCGATGCCGAGCTCGTCGAGGCGACGCAGAAGCGGCGCGACGCCCGCCTTGTCGTGAGCGTCGAACGTGTACTCCAGGTCGCCGCCTTTGAGGGCCAGAGGAAACGCCGACAGCTCGGCCGGAATCGCGGCGAGGGGCTGGCGCAGATGCAGCGTCAGCTGCTTCTTGCCGAGCTTCTTCATGAGCGCGGCCTTCTCCTCGACCAGGATCAGGCGGCCCTTGCTGATGACGCCGACGCGGTCGGCCATCTCCTCGGCCTCCTCGATGTAGTGCGTGGTGAGGATGACGGTGACGCCGCCCTCGCGCAGGCTGCGCACCAGCGCCCACATGTCGCGGCGCAGCTCCACGTCGACGCCCGCCGTGGGCTCGTCGAGGAACAGGATCTCGGGCTCGTGCGCGAGCGCCTTCGCGATGAGCACGCGGCGCTTCATGCCGCCCGAGAGCGTCATGATCTTGTCGTTCCTCTTCTCCCACAGCGACAGCGAGCGCAGCACCTTCTCGAGGTGCGCCGGGTCGGCCGCGCGGCCGAAGAGCCCGCGGCTGAAGCTCACCGTGCCCCACACGCTCTCGAACATGTCGGTGTGCAGCTCCTGCGGCACGAGGCCGATCAGCGCGCGCGCCGCCCGGTACTCGCGCACGATGTCGTGGCCGCCGGCGAGCACGGTCCCGGTGGTCGGCGTGACGATGCCGCACACGATGTTGATGAGCGTGGTCTTGCCCGCGCCGTTCGGCCCGAGCAGCGCGAAGATCTCGCCCCGCCGGATCTCGAGGTCGATCTTGTGCAGCGCCTGCAGGCCCGAGGCGTAGGTCTTGGTGAGGCCCGCAATCGAGATGACCGCCATCGGCTCCGTTCTTTTCGCCGTCCTGCCGCTTCGTGTTTTTTCCGCAAGACCGCGGCTAGCCTTCGACCGCGATCTCGACCTTGTCTGGATAGAACGCGAGATGGTCCTTGATGACCTGCACCTCGTCGTAGGGCCGCTCGTAGCTCCAGACCGCGTTCTCGGCGCCGTCCTTCAGCGAATAGTACGAGGCCTGGCCTTTGAACGGGCAATACGTGTGGTGGCTCGTTCGCACGAGGCGATCCATCTTCGCGTCCTTGCGCGGGATGTAGTAGACCGGCGCATAGCTGCCCTCGTTCATCCTGATGGCGTGCCGGGTGTCGGCGATGACTTCGCCCTTGAGCTTCACCTGCACCCGCCCGGGCGCGGGCTGGGTCGTGATCCGATGGTCCGGACGCTGCTTGTAGCCGGGGCCGCTGTTGGCGCTCAT
>CAYOVM010000151.1:0-8101 GCA_964407355.1 uncultured Enterobacteriaceae bacterium | reverse complement strand
TCGCCGTTGTTGATGAAGGGCGGGACCTGAACCGTGATCCCGGTCTCCATCTTCGCCGGCTTGAAGCTGTTGGTGGCGGTGGAGTTCTTGATGCCCGGCTCGGTCTCGGTCACGGTGAGGATCACCGACGGCGGCAGCTCGACGCCGATCGGGCGGCCGTTGTAGAAGTTGACCTGCACCTCGGTGTTCGGCAGCAGGTAGCCCGACTGGCCCTCGAGGAATTCCGCCGACAGCGAGATCTGCTCGTAATTCTCCTGGTCCATGAACACGTAGCTGTCGCCGTCCTGGTAGAGGTACTGCATCTCGCGCGGATCCATGAACGCGCGCTCGACCTTGTCCTCGGTGCGAAAGCGCTGGTTGGTCTTGGTGCCGGCCTCGATGTCCTTCATCTCGACCTGCATGAAGGCGCCGCCGCGGCCGCCGACGTGGACGTGGTAGGACTTGAGGACGCGCCAGACGCGCTTGTCCCACTCGATGAGGTTGCCGACCCGGATCCCTACCGCTTCGACTTTCGCCATATGGATTCGCCGCTCGGAAAAAGCCGCGAATTTTACACGATTTATAATCGGCCCATCGTGTTCGACGCGAAGTCCTTCATAGCGGGCCTGCCCGGCCTGCCCGGGGTCTACCGGATGCAGGGCGAGGATGGCGAGGCGCTCTATGTCGGGAAGGCGCGCGACCTGAAGAAGCGCGTCTCTTCGTACTTTCAGAAGAATATCCAGAGTCCCCGCATCCAGATGATGCTCAGCCAGGTGGCGACGGTCGAGGTGACCGCGACCCGCTCGGAGGCCGAGGCGCTGCTGCTCGAGAACAATCTCATCAAGAGCCTCGCGCCGCGCTACAACATCCTTTTCCGCGACGACAAGTCCTACCCGTACCTCGCGATCACCGGCCACGCGTTTCCCCGGCTCGGCTTTCACCGCGGCGCGAAGGACAAGCAGCACCGCTACTTCGGGCCGTTCCCGCACGCCTACGCGGTGCGCGAGAGCATCCAGCTCCTGCAGCGGGTGTTCCGCCTGCGCACCTGCGAGGACACGGTGTTCGCGAACCGCTCGCGGCCTTGCCTGCTGCACCAGATCCAGCGCTGCACCGCCCCCTGCACCGGCAGAATTTCCGCCGAGCAGTATGCGGCGGATGTGCGCAATGCCGAGCTTTTCATGGAAGGCCGCGAAGACGACGTCATCGGCAACCTGAATGAAAAAATGAACACGGCGGCGCAAGAGCGCCGCTACGAGGAAGCGGCGATCTACCGCGACCAGGTGCGGGCGCTCTCGCGCATGCAGGCGCGCCAGTACGTGGAATCCAATCGCGGCGTCGACGCCGACGTCGTGGCCTGCGCCATCGACGGCGGCATCGCCTGCGTCAACCTGGTGATGATCCGCACCGGCCGCCATGTCGGGGATCGCAGCTTCTTTCCCTCCAACGCCGAGGGCGCGGGCGAGGCGGAAGTCGTCGGCGCGTTCCTCGAGCAGCACTACGAGGAGCAGCCGTTGCCGGGCCTCGTGGTCACGAGCGAGCCGGTCGATCTGGACATCGAAGGAGCGCATGTGGTCACCCCTTCGCATGGGGAGCGCCGCGTCTGGCTCGACATGGCGCGCAAGAACGCGCTCCTCGCGATCGCGCAGCGGGTGCGCGACCGCGCGACCCAGGAAGGCCGCCTGCAGGCGCTGCGCGAGGCGCTGGGCCTGCCCGAGGGCGCGCAGCGCATCGAGTGCTTCGACATCAGCCACACGATGGGAGAAGCCACGGTGGCCTCCTGCGTGGTATACGATCGGCAGCAGATGCAAAAATCCGAGTACCGGCGGTTCAACATCCGCGACATCACGCCGGGCGACGACTACGCCGCGATGCGGCAGGTGCTCGGGCGGCGCTACGAGCGCGTCAGCGCCGAGGCGGGCCGGATTCCGGACCTGGTCCTGATCGACGGCGGGCGCGGGCAGGTGAGCGCCGCGCGCGCGTCGCTGGTGGAGCTCGGCCTGCACCAGGTCTGCGTGGTGGGCGTCGCGAAGGGCCCCGAGCGCAAGCCCGGCCTCGAGGAGCTGATCCTCGAGTCCGAGGCGCGCACCCTCGAGCTGCCTCCGACGAACCCGGGGCTGCACCTCATCCAGGCGATCCGCGACGAGGCGCACCGCTTCGCCATCGTCGGCCATCGCGCGCGGCGCGGCAAGTCGCGCACCACGTCCATGCTGAACGAGATCCCCGGCATCGGCGCGAAGCGGCGCCAGGCGCTGATCGAGCACTTCGGCGGACTGCGGGGCGTGCAGGCCGCGGCGATCGACGACATCGCGAAGGTCGAAGGGATCAGCCGCCCGCTCGCGGAGCGCATCTACAAGCACCTGCACGAATCCGCGGCGCACGGGTAGAACGGTGCTCATCAACGTCCCCAACCTGATCACGATGTCGCGGATCATCCTGATCCCGCTGATCATCGGCCTGTACTACATCCCCGACGAGTGGCTCGCGCTCGAGTACCGCAACTTCGCCGCCACCGCGGTCTTCGTGCTCGCCGCGCTCACCGACTGGCTGGACGGCTACATGGCGCGCCGCTTGAACCAGATGTCGGCCTTCGGCGCGTTCCTCGATCCGGTGGCGGACAAGCTGATCGTCGTCGGCGCGCTGGTCGTGCTCCTGCACCTCAACCGCGTCGACATGCTGGTCGCGCTGATCATCATCGGGCGCGAGATCGCCGTCTCGGCGCTGCGCGAGTGGATGGCGAAGCTCGGCCAGGCGAAGAGCGTCGCGGTGGCCTTCATCGGCAAGCTGAAGACCGTGAGCCAGATGGTCGCGATCCCGATGCTCCTGTACCACGACAGCCTTCTGGGGTTCGTCGATTGCCAATGGCTCGGGACGCTCCTGATCAACATCGCCGCGGTGCTCACGGTGATCTCGATGCTCTACTACCTGCGAAAGGCGCTGCCCCATGCCTCCGTGCGCCCCAGGGAGCAGGGGCAGGAACGCAGGGGCAGGGGATATTGAGGCAGGGGTCGGGCAGGCCGTATAATTGCCGACCTCATTGCGGGAGTAGCTCAGTTGGTAGAGCGTAACGTTGCCAACGTTAAGGTCGCCGGTTCGAGACCGGTCTCCCGCTCCAGATTACCGTAAGGGCAGGCGAGGCTCGTCGGCCTTACCTTCCCTTGTATCGCTCTCCGGCGCGATAGCAAAATGGTTATGCAGCGGCCTGCAAAGCCGTCTATGCCGGTTCGATTCCGGCTCGCGCCTCCAGATCCGTGCCCGGGTGGTGAAACTGGTAGACACAGGGGACTTAAAATCCCCCGACCTTAACCGGTCATGCCGGTTCAAGTCCGGCCCTGGGCACCATCTTTCAGGCGGCCATCCGGTTACCGCTTTGTCCGATGGCGTAAAAGAGCCGCCCGGACAGCCCCGGTCGTCCCGGCCGCTGCTAGGATGCCGGCATGACCGCCCCTGACCCTGCTGTGCAGCTGCTCGATCGCGAGCGCACCGACGAGATCCGGAAGATCGAGCAGGCCACCGGCCGTAACGATGTCCTTTCCGGGCTGGTCCAGATCCTGGAGCGCAACCTGGCGAGCTTCGGCGCCACGTTCGCCGACCACGTCGCCAAGGGCGACGCCGTAGGCGCGAAGCGCGCCGCCCACACGCTGAAGGGCACCTGCTACCAGCTCGGCGCCAAGGCGCTCGGCGATCTGTTCGCGGAGATCGAGGGCAGCGCAGCCGCCGGCGACTATGCCGAAGCGAAGCGCAAGTACGAAAACGGCGCCGCTCTGGTCGCCAAGTCGATCGAGGCACTAAAGCACGCCTAGCCGTCAAATCCGGCCCCCTTTTCAGCGGTCCGGCTTTGCAAAATAAGGTAAGCGAATAGGCGCCGTCCGGGCGTCGCGTCATACTAGAGGTAGCGGCGTCAACCTATTGATTCAAGGAACAGACAGTGGCGGACATGGTGCTGGTCATGTGCATCCTGATGAGCGCGTATTTCATACGCGGCATCACGGGTTTCGGCTCCGGCTTGATCTCCGTGCCGCTGCTCGCGCTGTCGCAGCCGCTCCAGTTCGCGATTCCGCTCGTCCTGGCGCTCGACTTCACGGCCTCGGTGGTCCTGGGCAGCACCAACAACAAGAAAGCCAACTGGGGCGAAATCAAGATCTTGCTGCCGGCCGGGATGATCGGGGCCTGCATCGGCGCGTACGCGCTGCTGACGCTGCCCACCACGCCGGTGCTGCTGACGCTGGGCGCCTTCACCATGTTCTTCGGTTTTCGCAACATCTTCGGCCTGCAGCCCCAGGGCCAGCTCTCGCGTGCGTGGGCCGTCCCGGCGGGGCTCGCGGGAGGCGGCGCCGGGGCGCTCTTCGGCACCGGCGGTCCGCCCTACATCATGTACCTGACGCGCCGCCTCCTGGACAAGGGCGAGGTGCGCGCCACCTTCTCGTGGCTCTTCGCGATCGAGGGCGGCTTCCGGCTCGCGATCTTTCTCTTTGCCGGGCTGCTGCTGGATGCGAAGCTCCAGATTGCGTACGTGCTGGGCCTTCTTCCCGTGGCGGCGGGCTTGTACATCGGCAACAAGGTCCACCTCGACATGACGAGCGAAGGCATGCTGAAGGTGGTGGGCGCGCTGCTCGTGCTTAGCGGCCTGCTGCTGTTCCTGAAGGTGGCGATTTGAAGGACGAACCCATGCTCAGCAGAATCCTCGGACGCGCCGCCGCGATCCTGGTCGCCGCGCTCGCGCTGCATGCGCCCGGCGCCACGGCCCAGCAAGCGTATGCCTTCAACGTCCTGAACCAGCGCAGCATCTCGCTGACCGCGCAGTACTGGAACCCGATTCTCACCTACGTGAGCCGGAAAAGCGGCGTGCCGCTGGAGCTGAAGCTCGCCAAGACCGCCAAGGAAGGCAACGCGATCGCCGAGCAGGGCAAGTACGACTTCCTGTACACCAACCACTTTTTCACCCCGGAGCGCGACCGCCTCGGCTACAAAGTCATCGCGCGCCCTGCGGGTCCGGGCATCCGCTCGCAGATCGTGGTGCCGGAGGATTCGCCGATCCAGACGCTGCAGGACCTGAACGGCAAGGACGTCGCGTTCGTCTCGCCCGACGCGTTCGCCGGCTATTCGCTGCCGATGGACGCGCTGCTCAGAGCGAAAGTGAAGGTCAACGTGATCTTCACCGGGAACCAGGAAGCGTCCTCCGCGCAGCTGAAGATCAACAAGGTGGCGGCCGCCGGGGTCAACAGCTCCGTGATGGCGCGCTACGGGCGCCGCGAATCGTTCGACTACAGGGCGCTCTGGACCTCCGACCTCTACCAGGACCTGTGCATCATGGCCAACCCCAAGGTGCCCGCGGACAAGGTGGCCGCGGTGAAGGCCGCATTCATCAACATGGCCAACGATCCCGAAGGCCGCCAGATCCTCCAGGCCGGCGCCGACCTGCTGAAAAGCAACGGCGAGCTCGGGTTCGTCGCGGCCGAGAACCGCGAATACGATAATTACCGCAAATTCTACCGGGCCACACTGCTGAAGTAGCCGCCGGGGCGGCAGCGACCATGAGATACATGCGCGTGCTCCGATTCTGGAAAAACCTGGGATTGATCTCGCGCCTCATGCTCGCGGTGGGCGTCGCGATCGTCGCCGGCGGCGGCGTGCAGACCGCCCTGCTGGTGGCGGAGGGCGCCACCGAGCATTCCGCCCGCCTGCTGCGGGAGCAGAAGGAAACGCTCTCCTTTCTCGCGCCGCTGGTCGCCGACCAGGCGCTCGTCGGCGACTACGCCGCGATCGCGCAGCTCCTGAAGAACCAGGTGAGGAAGGGCGAAGTCGACCGGTTCTCGTGGACCGACAAGGACGGCAAGACGCTGGTCGCCCAGGACGACCCGGACAAGCTCGACGCGCCGAACTGGTTCGCGCGTGTCGCCGCCATCGAGCACGCCAGCCAGAGCATCGAGGTCATGGCCGGCGGCGTGGGCTACGGAACGCTCAGCGCCAGCATGACCGCGGTCAGGGCGCAGAACCGGCTCTGGGCGCAGTTCGTCAAGCAGCTGCAGATCGTGGCGGTGACGCTGTTTCTCATGCTGCAGTTCATCTGGCTGATATTCCGCGGCAACCTCGGCACGCTGCACATGCTCGCCGAAGGGGCGAACCGCTTCAGCCAGGGCGACCACGCCGTGCGCATCGAACCCGAGGGCGCGCCCGAGGTCGGCCTCGCCGCCGAAGCGTTCAACAACATGGCGAACAACATCGAGACGCTGATCGACTCGCTCGGCAAGAGCGAATCGAAGAACAAGCTGCTCGCGACGATCGTGGAGCAGTCGAGCGAGGCGATCTGGACCAAGGACCTCTCCGGCGTCATCACCAGCTGGAACTCGGGCGCGGCCGCGATGTTCGGCTATCCCCCGGCCGAGGCGCTGGGGCGGACGCTGAACGTGAGCCAGTCGACCGCGGAAGAGGAGCGGGTGCGCACGCAGCGGCTGATCGCCGGCGAAAAATTCTCCTACGACGCCCGCGCCATGACGCGCTCGCACGCGGCGATCGATATCCAGGTCGCCGTCGCGCCCCTGCTGGACGACGCCAACCAGTGCATCGGCAGCATCTCCGTGGCCCGGGACGTGACGCAGCACAAGCGCAGCGAGGAAGCGCTGCGCCTCGCGCGCGAAGCGGCGGAATCGGCGAGCCTGGCGAAAAGCTCGTTCCTCGCCCGGATGAGCCACGAGATCCGCACGCCGATGAACGGCGTGCTCGGCATGACCGAGCTCCTGCTCGAGACGGGGCTCACCAGCACGCAGCGCAAGTACGCCGAGACCGTGCAGCGCTCCGGCCAGAACCTGCTCGGCATCATCAACGATCTGCTCGACTTCTCCAAGATCGAGGCGGGCAAGCTCGAGCTCGAGAACGTCGAGCTCGACCTGCGCCGCACGATCGAGGACATCGTGGAGCTGCTCGCCGAGCGCGCCCACGTCAAAGGGCTCGAGCTCGCGTGCAGCATTCCGGCGGACCTGCCCACCCAGGTGCGGGGCGATCCGTTGCGGCTGGGGCAGATCCTGACCAACCTGGTGGGCAACGCGATCAAGTTCACCGAGCAGGGCTCGGTCGTGGTCCGCGTGGCCGCGGTCGACGAGGGGCCGAAGCGGGTGACGATGCGCTTCGAAGTCAGCGACACGGGCCTGGGCATCAGTCCGGAAGCGCAGTCCCGGATCTTCGACGAGTTCGCCCAGGCCGACGGCTCCACGACGCGAAAGCACGGCGGCTCCGGCCTCGGTCTGGCGATCAGCAAGCAGCTCGTCGAGATGATGGGCGGCAGCATCCACGTCGACTCCGCGCTCGGCGCGGGCTCGACATTCTGGTTCACCATCGGCTTCGAGAAGCAGGCGACGCCGTCGCGCAGCGACTCGCGCTCCGCGCCGATCGGCCTGCTCACGGGTGTGCGGGCGCTCATCGTCGAGCCGAGCACGGTCAACCGCGGCATCCTGCAGGCGCAGATGAGCAACTGGGAAATGACCATCCGGGTCGCCGAGACGCCGAAACAGGCGATCGAGCTCCTTTCCGAGGCCGCGGCGCGCAGCGTTCCGTACGATGTCGCGGTGATCGACCTCGGGACGCCGGGCATAGACGCGCTCGAGCTGGCGCGCACGATCCGTGCCGGCGAAGAGATCGGCAGCGCGCGGCTGGTGATGCTGACCCGCCGCCACGTGGATGTCCGCAACGCGCGAGACGCCGGCTTCGATGCCTGCCTGATCAAGCCGGTGCGCCAGACAGTGCTCTATGAATGCCTGGTGAACATCATGGCCGGCCGGCCTCAGGAAGCGGTCGCCGAGGCCGCCGTGCGCGAGCCCACCAGCGCGCCGACGCCGGGCAGCCGCGGCAACATCCTCCTGGTGGAGGACAACCTCATCAACCAGCAGGTGGCGGTCGGCATCCTGCAGATCCAGGGTTACAACGTGTCGGTCGCGAACAACGGCAGGGAAGCGCTGGATGCGCACGCGCAGGGCGCCTTCGATCTCATCCTGATGGATTGCCACATGCCGGAGATGGACGGATTCGAGGCGACGATGGAAATCCGCAAGCGCGAGCAGTCTTCGGGCAAGCGCATTCCCATCGTCGCTTTGACCGCCAACGCCATGGCGCAGGACCGCGAGGAATGCCT
>CAYOVM010000150.1:0-8124 GCA_964407355.1 uncultured Enterobacteriaceae bacterium | reverse complement strand
TGGTGGCGATCCTCGGCCGCCAGTTCGAGAAAGAAGAGATCAAGCAGGTGACCACCCTAGTGAACGAGCTCTTCGACGGCGACTGGAAGAAAAAAGCTTCGCAGGAAAAGAAACCCGAACGCGCTTTCGAAACCTACACCCGCCCTTCAAGAAAAAATCTGCATTAAGTCTTGGCCGGACCCAAGTACCCCGGTTTCGACACGCTAGCCCTGCACGCGGGCCAGTCGCCCGACGCGGCGACCGGCTCGCGCGCGGTCCCGATCTACCAGACCACCTCGTACGTCTTTCGCGACACCGAGCACGCCGCTTCGCTCTTCAACATGGAGCGCGCGGGGCACGTCTACTCGCGCATCTCCAATCCCACCGTCGCGGTGCTGGAAGAGCGGATCGCCGCGCTGGAGGGCGGCGTCGGCGCCATCGCCACGTCGTCGGGGCAGGCGGCGCTGCATCTCGCGGTCGCCACGCTCATGGGCGCGGGCGGCCACATCGTCGCCTCGAGCTCGCTCTACGGCGGCTCGCACAATCTTCTCGGCTACACGTTGAAGCGCTTTGGCATTTCCACGACATTTATCAATCCAAGGAAGCCGGACGACTGGAAGCGTTCAATCCGAGAGGACACCAGACTTCTCTTCGGAGAAACGCTGGGCAATCCGGGGCTGGATGTCCTCGACATCCCGGCCGTGGCGGCGATCGCGCACGAGGCGAAGATCCCGCTGCTGGTCGACGCCACGTTCACGACCCCGTACCTGATGAAGCCCTTCGAGCTCGGCGCCGATCTGCTGTACCACTCGGCGACCAAGTTCCTCGGCGGCCACGGCGTGGCGATCGGCGGCGTGCTGGTCGACTCGGGCCGCTTCGACTGGGAAGCCTCCGGCAAATTCGCCCCGCTGACCGCGCCCTACGAGGGCTTTCACGGCATGGACTTCGAGGAGGAATCGGGCACGCGCGCCTTCCTGCTGCGCGCCCGCCGCGAAGGCCTGCGCGACTTCGGCGCCTGCATGGCGCCGATGACCGCGTTCCAGATCCTGCAGGGCGTCGAGACGCTGCACCTGCGCATGCCGCGGCACGTGGAGAGCACGCGGAAGGTGATCCGGTTTCTGAACACCCATCCTTCCGTGGAAAAAATTCTTTATCCGGAGATTCAAAATCATCCGGACCACGAGCTCGCGAAGAAGCTGCTGCCGAAGGGGGCGGGGGCGGTGTTCTCGTTCGACATCAAGGGCGGGAGGCCCGCGGGCAAGGCGTTCATCGAGGCGCTGCGCGTGTTCTCGCACCTCGCCAACGTCGGCGACGCGAAATCGCTGGTGATCCATCCGGCCACCACCACGCACTACCGCATGAGCGACGCGGACCTGAAGAAGTCCGGCATCGCCGCCGGCACCGTTCGCCTCTCGATCGGCCTCGAGGATCCCGAAGACCTGATCGAAGACCTGGATCGGGCGCTCAAGGCGGCGTCGAAAATCTGAATGCAGTTTTCAGTCGACGGCAGAAGCGCTTTCGCTTACACGGCCGCCCACGAGCTCGACCCGGCGAAGCGCACCATGGTGTTCGTCCACGGCGCCGGCCTCGACCACTCCTCGTTCGGCCTGCAGAGCCGCTATTTCGGCTACCACGGCTGGAACGTCCTCGCGCTGGACCTGCCGGGCCACGGGCGCTCGCAAGGCCCGCCGGTACCTACGATTGACGGTATGGCGCGGTGGGTTTTTACGGTTTTGGATTCTTTAAAAATAAGAACTGCCAGTATTGTCGGGCACTCCATGGGCTCGCTTGCGGCGCTCGAATGCGCCGCGGGCGAGCCCGGCCGCGTCGAGCGCATCGCGCTCATCGGCACCGCCTATCCCATGAAGGTCGGGGAGGCGTTCCTGGAGGCCGCGCGCAGGAACGAGCAGGCGGCGTTCGACATGGAGACGATCTGGGGCCACGCCGCGCAAGTGCCGCTCGGCGGCAATCCGAATCCGGGGATGTGGATGTACGGCGATACGCTCGCGCGGCTGGCGCGGCTCGCGCCGGGCGTGCTCTACAACGACCTCAAGGCTTGCAACGACTACGCGTCGGGACTGGAGAGCGCGGCGAAGGTGACCTGCCCGGCGCTGCTGATCCTCGGCGCGCGCGACGTGATGACACCGCCGAAGACGGCGAAAGCGCTCGAGGAGAAGCTGAAGGGGGCGAGGAGGGTGGTGCTGAAGCCTTCGGGCCATTCCCTCATGGCCGAGGCGCCCGACGCCACGCTAGACGCGCTGGTCGAATTCTTTTCGTAGGATCTTCGCCGCTTCCGCCATCGCCTTCATCTTGCCGAACGCCGATGCGCGCGGCAGGAACTTCATCCCGCAGTCGGGCGCGAGGATGACGTTCTCCGGCTTTACATACCGCAGCGCTTTCCTTATCCGCTCGGCCACGGTCTGCGGCGTTTCGATCTCGGGCGTGGACAGGTCGATGCAGCCCACGAGGATTTTCTTATCGGGAAGCTTCGTGAGCACCGCGCAATCGAGGTTCGGCTGGGCGGTCTCGATCGAGACCTGCTTGCACGAGCACTCGGCAAGCTCCGGCAGGAAAGAGTAGCCGGCGGGCTTGTCCTTCAGGTACACCGCGTAGCCGAAGCAGATGTGAACGGCGGTGACGCCGCTCACGCCCTGCAGCGCGCGGTTCAGGGCCTTGAGGCCGTATTCACGCGCCTTTTCCGGCTGCGCCTGCATATAAGGCTCGTCGATCTGCACCACGTCCGCGCCCGCGGCGAAGAGGTCGCGGATCTCCTCGTTCACCGCCGCCGCGTAGCCGAGCGCCGCCTCTTCCTCGGTCTTGTAGTAGTCGTTCTGCGCCTGCTGCGCCATGGTGAAGGGGCCGGGCACGGTGATCTTGGTTTTCCTGGAGGTGTGCTTCTTCAGGAACAGCAGGTCCTCCACTTCCACCGGGCGCAGCCGCCGGATCTTGCCGACGATCCTTGGCACCGGCTGCCGTTTTCCCGAGCGCGTGATCGCGATGCCGGGGTTGTCCAGGTCGAGGCCTTCGAGCGCGGTGGCGAAGCGGTTCGAGTAGCTCTCGCGCCGCGTCTCGCCGTCGGTGACGATGTCGAGCCCCGCCTGCTCCTGCGCGCGGATGGCGAGGAGCGTCGCATCGTCCTGCGCCTGCGCGAGATAGGGCTCCGGGACGCGCCACAGGTCGGAGGCCCGCACGCGCGGCGGCACGTGCTTCGCGAGCCGCTCGCGGTCGATCAGCCAGTCGGGTTGTGGGTAGCTTCCCACGAGGGTGGTCGGAAAAAGCAGGGTCGGAAAAGTCATGGGTCGATCTTATTACCACCGCGCCCGAAATACGATGAGCATCGACAAGGCGCCGAACAGCGCCATCCCGGCAGCGATCACCGCGAAGATTCCCTGGAGCGACATGGCGAGCGCGCCGCCGACGATCACGATCGCGAGGCGCGCGGTTCCCGCGAGCATGATCAGGGTGACGCGGCCGGCGCCCTGCGAGGCGAAATAAAGCGCCATGGCCGCCGCGAGAAAGGCGTAGAAAGGCCCGACCGTGCGCAGGTAGCGCGAGCCGGCGTCCAGGACCTCCGGGTCGGTGCTGAACAGGCTCACCCACGCTTCGGGAAAGAAGGCGACGGTGGCGCCGATCGTCAGGCTGACCGAGGACGCGAGCGCAGTGCCCAGCCAGGCGATCTGCTTGGCGCGAGCCGCGTGGCCGGCGCCGATGTGCGTGCCCACGAGCACCACCAGCGCCTGCCCCACGGCGAACACCAGCGGAATCTGCAGGAGCTCGAGGCGCAGGCCGACGCCGAAGCCGGCGAGCGCCGCCGCGCCATAACGACCGACGAAGCCGGTGAGGATCACCGCGGTGAGCACCGTCTGGATCGACGACAGCACCGAGACGCCGCCGACCTTCAGGATGTCGACGAAGATCCGCCATTCCAGGGAGAAGTCGCCCGCGCGCGGCCGCAGCGGGCTCGAGCGCCCGAAGAGCGCGATCGCCATGGCGAGCGCCGCGATGCCGAACGTGCTGACGTAGGCGACGCCGGCGCCCATGATGCCGAGCTTCGGCATCGGCCCGAGCCCGAGCACCAGGGAGGCAGCCAAGGGCACATGCACGAGCGCGGCCACGATCAGCGCGAGGGCGGGCAGCAGCATATTGCCGCTGCCGCGCAGCACGCTCGAGAGCGTGTTGGCGATCCACACCACGATCGCGCCGGCGAACAGCGTGTTCGAGTACGCGAGGGCGTGGCCGAGGATTTCGCCGGTGCCGCCGAGGAGGACGTACATGCTCGGGCCGAAAAACAGGATGGCGAGCGTGAAAGCGGCGCCCATCGCCGAGGCGATGACGAGCGCGTGCACGACCAGGCGGCGCGCCGCGGCGACGTTTCCGGCGCCGAGCGCACGCGCGATCGCCGAGGACACGCCGCCGCCCATCGCGCCGGCGGAGGCCATCTGCAGCAGCATGATCAGCGGAAAGACCAGCGCCAGCCCCGCGAGCGGCGCGGTGCCGAGGCGGCCGATGAAGTACGTGTCGCCGACCGAGACCATCGACTGGAACGCGACGAGGAGGACCCCGGGCGCCGAAAGCCGCAGCAGCGTCGGGAGGATCGGAGCGGAAAGGAAGCGCTCGGCGGAGGGGCGGCTCAACGAACCGCGATTCTACAAAGACTTCCTTCGCGCTCCTTAGAACAGCGCCATCTGCGGTCCGGGATCCTTCGCCGGCGCGGGGGGCCGGAAGCGGGTGCAGTCGAGCTCGGCGGGCCGGCGGCCCGCGCCGTGGCCGTTCAGCCCGAAGCGGCGGCAGGCGATGTCGAAGCGCTTCTCGATCAGCTCGGCGAAGTTGCCGGTGCCGGTCATGCGCGAGCCGAAGCGCGGGTCGTTCTCCCGGCCGCCGCGGATCTGGCGCACGATGCTGATGACGTGCTCGGCCCGCTGCGGGTAGTGCTCGGCGAGCCATTCCTTGAAGAGGTCCTTGAGCTCGTTCGGCAGGCGCATGATCACGTAGGCCGCCTCCTCGGCGCCGGCCTTGGCGGCTTCTTCGAGGACGTGCTCCAGCGTCTTGTCGTTGAGCGCGGGAATCAGGGCCGCGACCATCACGCCGCACGGGATTTTTTCCCGGGAAAGCGCCTTCAGGACGTCGAGACGGCGCTGCGGGCTGGCCGCGCGCGGCTCCAGCTTGCGCGCCAGGGTCCGGTCCAGGGTGCCTATCGAGATGAAGACCTTCACCAGATTCTTCGCCGCCATCGGCGCGAGGAGATCCAGGTCGCGCTCCACCAGGGCCGACTTGGTGACCATCGTCACCGGGTGCTCGCATTGCGCCAGCACCTCGAGAATCTGCCGCGTGATCCTGTATTTGCGCTCGATCGGCTGGTAGCAATCGGTATTCGCGCCCAGGGCGATGGGCCTCGGGACGTAGCCCTTGCGGCCGAGCGTCTCGCGCAGGAGCTCCGCGGCGTTGGTCTTGGCGAAGAGCCTGGTCTCGAAGTCGAGGCCCGGCGAGAGCTCCAGGTAGGCGTGGCTCGGCCGGGCGTAGCAGTTATGGCTGACCACGCCGTTCGCTATGAAATCCTCGGTCTCAGTGGTGATGTCGTAAAGCCGCATAGCCTTGCCGAGCGGCTCTATGCCGACGACTGCCAAACGGGCATCGCTCTTTACGGCTTGACCGGCGATGTCTCGCTTGCGCACGATTGCAGGATCGAAACTATGGAAAAAGCGCAGGTGCTCGCGTAATCCTCCCCTCAGCCGCACCACGTCGATCGGCTTGGTTTTTTGCCGGTCGATGTGTTCGACCCGGAAGTCGAAATCGAAGGCCCGCAGGCCGCGAGCGATTCGTTCGATGATCTCGCGGTCCGTGTTGCAGATTCTCAAGATGCCTTCACTGTAGCTCCCCTCCGCATCGTAGATACCAGCCAGGAACCCCGCGGACCACTCCTTGGTGGGCGTCGCCGGCCAGGCGACGAGCTCGCGGATCTGCTCGACCTCCAGGCGCGCGTGAGTGCGAATGGCGTGCATGAGCCGGCGTCCGACGGCGGCCTTCTGGAACACGAAGTGATCGGTATCGATTTGCCAGCGGCGCAGGTAATCTTGCGTGCGCATTAGGGCCTCGACATCGCACAGCGCGAGGCGAAAGTGATGCTGGTCGGCGTGGGTTCGCCCAGCCCGCTGATAGCGGTACGAAGCCAGCAGGCCATCGCCACGAACGACCCCGCAGAGGTAGCCGCGGCGATAGTCGCGGCCTTTATGCGGGCCGGCGTTGAACGCGCCGCTGCCCATGAGCTTGTTTCGAACCGTCAGATGCGGCCGGGGCCCGCCGCCCTGCTCCGCCCCGGCGGTGACAAACTTCCAGCCGCGCTCGGTTAGAAGCCGGTGATCCGGCCCGGCGACAAGGGTCGTCCCGTCTTCCAGCGTAATGCGATAGGCCGGTTTTACGACGCTCCAATGCGCGAGCACGCGCGTCTTTACGTAGCGCCGGTACCAACCCTCGCGCACGGTGCCGTAGATGGAATCCCCGGCCCGAAGCCCCGCCAGTGGCCTTGTGCTGCCGTCTCCCATGAGAATCGAGGTGTCGCCGGACAGGCAGTAGATGCACCCATGCTCGCAGCCGCGGTAAGGGTTGATCGAGCTGTCGAAGCCGACGTCCGGCGAGTCGTTGTGCGAGACGATCGAGCGCGCGCGCTCCTCGGTCACCGTGGTCTGGAGCTCGCTCGCTTCCTTCTCCTCGGGCGTCCAGCCGTCGTCGAAGCTTTCGCGCGCGACAGTCTCGAAGCGGCCCTGCTTGAAGGAGCGCGCTCCGCGCATGTGGAGAATTTCGCTCTTGGGATCGCGTGGCATGTGCGTGACGGATACACTCCGGGGGTGTTCCGCCATCGTACGCCGATACTGTATAAATGAACAGTAGAACGAATCCCGGCGCGGAAAACGGCCGACACAACGCCCGCAACGTCGGCCTGCTGGCGGCGTGCCAGGCGATGCTGTTCACCAACAATTCGACCCTGATCGCCATCAACGGCCTGGTCGGCTTCGCGCTCGCGCCCTACCAGGGGCTCGCCACCCTGCCGATCACCTGCTGGGTGCTGGGCGGGGCGATCGCCACGATGCCCGCCTCGCTGCACATGAAGCGCGTCGGGCGGCAGCGCGGGCTCACTGCCGGCACGCTGTGGGGGATCGTCGGCGCGCTCATCTGCGCGAGCGCGATCTGGCTGCAGAGCTTCTGGGCGCTTTGCTTCGGCACGCTCGTCTGGGGGGTCTACAACGCTTACGGCCAGTATTACCGGTTCGCGGCCGCCGATGCCGCGACGCCCGACTTCAAGGCGACCGCGATCTCGCTGGTGCTCGCCGGCGGCCTGGTGGGCGGCATCCTCGGGCCGAGCCTCAGCCGCTGGACGGTCGAGAGCCTGACGCCGAAATTCATGGGCGCCTACCTGGCGCTGATCGGCTTCGCGCTCGCCACCATGGTGCTGCTGCGCTTCATCCGCATCCCGAATCCGACCGTCACCGAGCAGACCGCGGCGGGGCGGCCGCTCGTCGAGATCGCCGCCCAGCCGAAATTCATCGTCGCGGTGCTCGCCGGCGCCCTGAGCTACGGGGTGATGAACTTCCTCATGACCTCGACGCCGATCGCGATGCAGGTCTGCGGCCATCCGTACGGCGACGCGGCCATGGTGATCTCCTCGCACGTCGTGGGCATGTTCGCGCCTTCGTTCTTCACGGGGCCGCTCATCAAGCGCTTCGGCGTGCTGGCGGTGATGCTCACGGGCGCGGTCCTCAACCTGGTCACCATCGGCATCGCGCTTTCGGGCATTACCGTGGCGCACTTCTGGTGGTCGCTGACGCTGCTCGGCGTGGGCTGGAACTTCCTCTACATCGGCGGCACCACGCTGCTCACCGAGACTTACCGGCCCGAGGAGCGCGCCAAGGCGCAGGGCACCAACGATCAGGTGATCTTCATCATGATGGTGATCTCGTCCTTCAGCTCGGGCTTCACCGTGACGAGCGTCGGCTGGGAGCGCGTCAACCTTGTCGCGCTCGCGCTGGTGACGGTGGTCACGTCCGCCCTCGTCTGGTTCATGCTGCGCGAGCGCGCCCGCAAGGCCGTGGCGGCCGCGTGAGGCCGCCGGCGTCGATCGGGCAGCGGCTGGAGGAGGTCGACACGCCGGCG
>CAYOVM010000149.1:0-8142 GCA_964407355.1 uncultured Enterobacteriaceae bacterium | reverse complement strand
TAGCCCGAAGCCGGCAGAATACCCTATCCCCTTGGCGACGAAGAAGCGCATTCCGCTCGGCGCCGTCACCCACCGCGGGCCGAAATAGCCTATTTCATCAAGCTCGGCAGGTAGAGCGAGATGGCGGGCAACGCCACGAGGATGGCGAGGCGCACGCAGTCCGCGGCCATGAATGGCAGCACGCCGCGGAAGATGGTGCGCGTGGGCACCTGCGGCAGCATGGTGTTGATGACGAAGAGATTCATGCCCACCGGCGGGCTGATGAGGCCGATCTCGACGACCACGACGATCAGGACGCCGAACCAGATCGGATCGAGCCCGAGGTGCACGATGAGCGGGAAGAACACCGGCACGGTGAGCAGAATCATCGACAGCTCTTCCATCGCCGTGCCCAGCACCACGTAGATCAGCATGATGAAGGCGACCACCAGGATCGGGTGCAGGTTGTAGCGCGACACCAGGCTCTTCAGGTCGCCCGGCATGCTGGTGATGTTGACGAACTCGGCGAACATCAGCGCGCCGATCAGGATGAGGAACAGCATCGAGGTCGTGCGCGCGCTCTCCACGAGCGACGCGTAGAGCGTCCTCCACGTGAGGGTGCGCCGGGCGAGCGCGAAGATCAGGGCGCCGAAGGCGCCGACCGCGGCGCCTTCGATGGCGGTGAAGACCCCGCCGTAGATGCCTCCCATCACCAGCACGAAAAGCGCGATCACGCTGGACACGCCCCTGTACTTCAGCGAAAGCCCGAACACGATGAGCGCGCCGATGACGGCGGCGTCGTCCGATTCCATGAATTTGAGCCTGGCCGCCGCAACGAGCGCGACGCCGACGATCGCGAACGCCCACAGCCCCTCGAGCGTGGCGAGGCGCTCGCGCCAGGCGAGCCGCTCGCCGCGCGGGCCGGCGGCCGGGTCGCGCCACGTGATGTAGCGCACCGCCATGCAAAGCAGCAACGTCGCGAGGATCCCGGGAAGGATGCCGGCGGCGAACAGCTTGCCGATGCTGGTCTGCGTCATGATCCCGTAGATGACCATGATGGTGGAGGGTGGGATCAGGATGCCGAGGGTCCCGCCGGCGGCGATCGAGCCGGTGGCGAGATAGTCGGCGTAACCGAACTTCTTCATTTCGGGATAGGCGACGCGCGCGAAGGTCGCCGCGGTGGCGATGGATGAGCCGCAGATCGCGCCGAAGCCGGCGCAGCCGACGACGGTCGCCATGGCGAGGCCGCCGCGCAGGTGGCCGACGAACGCGTAGGCTGTGCGAAAGAGGTCCTGCGCCATCCCCGCGCGCGCGACGAAGTTGCCCATGAGGATGAAAAGCGGAATCACCGACAGCGTGTAATTGCGCCCGGTCTCGTAGATCTGGGTCTGCACCATGGCGAGCGCGGGCCCCCAGTTCCAGTCGCGCATGTACGCGTAGCCGAGGACGCCGACCAGGCCCATCGAAAGCGCGATCGGAATGCGCAGGAACGCGAGCGCCATCATGGCGAGGAGCCCGAAGAGAGCTTCGGTCACGAGGGGCTCAGGCGAGGCCCTGCTCGGTTGTCCCGGCGGCGCGCCGCGTCCCGGGCACGAAGACCCGAAGCACGTGCACCAGGCCCGTGAGCGCGATCGCCGCCGCCATGAAATAGACGAACGGCCCGACGGGGACGCGCAGCACGTCGGTGGTGTCGCCGTAGGCCGAGATCTTCCCGGCCTTGAGCCACACCTGCCAGGCGAGGAACAGCATCACCGCGGCGCACAGCGCATGCACGATCCGGGTCAGGGCGCGCGTGGCGCGGGGCGCGAGCATGCGGTCGATGAAGTCCATCGTCACGTGCTCGTCGGCGTGCGAGACGAGCGGCAGGCCGGCGAAGATCAGCACGAGCAGCATGAGCTCGGTCGCCTCGAAGGCGCCGCGCAGCGGCCAGTTGAGCAGGTAGCGCGAGACGACGTCGGCGAAGGTGATCAGCATCAGCGCGAGCAGGATCGCGGAGGCGGCGACGCCGAGCGCGGCGTCGATTCTCGCCTGCCAGCTTCCGGCTTTCATGCTTTCAAAAAAAAGCCCGCCGGACGCTCGGCGGGCCTTGATGGGGCATCGCGCTACTGGCCGGCGGCGGCGCGCTTGAGCTCCGCGCGGAACTCTTTCAGCAGCATCGCGCCGTCCATGTTGCGCTTTTCCTTCACTTCCCTGATCCAGTTCTGGATGACCGGCTGCGCCTTCGCCTCGATCTCCTTGACGAGCGCCGGGCTCGGCGTGTCGATCTGGGCGCCGGCCTTCTTCAGGCCTTCGTTGCCGATGCGGTCGACGTTGTCCCAGGACTTTCCCGCCCGGCGCGCGAGATGCTCGCCGCCGAACTTCGTCAGCAGGTCCTGGTCGGCCTTCGAGAGCTTGTTCCACTTGTCCTCGTTGATGAAGAAGCCGAACGAGGAGCTGTAGAAGCCGCCGGGGAAGAGGGTCGCGTACTTCACCAGCTGGTCGAGCTTGAACGAGACGATCGACTCCTGCGGGAAGAAGACGCCGTCGGCGATCCCGGAGCTCAGCAGCTCGTAGGACTCGGGCGCCGGCTTGACGAACGCGGAAGCGCCCAGCGCCCGCGCCATCGCTTCGGCGATGCCGCCGCCGGTGCGGATCTTCATGCCTTGCAGATCTGCAAGCGACTTGATCGGCCGCTTGGTGTTGAACATCTGGCCGGGGCCGTGGGTGAAGACGCCGAGCAGGTGCACGCCTTTGTACTCGCCCGCCTTATGGAGGTGCTTCCAGTGCAAACGGTTGAACGCGACGGAGTTGATTTCCGCGGTGTCGCCCGCCCCGGGCAGCTCGGCCACGAGCGGCAGGACGTGGCGCGCCGGGGTATAGCTCGCGGTCACATAGGACACGTCCACCAGCCCGTCGCGCACCGCGTCGAACGTTCCGGGGGCCGCCGACGGGTGCTTGGGCAGCATCTGGAACTTGATGCGCCCGCCGCTCGCCTTCTCTACTTCGTCGCCGTAGCCCTGCAGCACGACGCTCGTCAGATGGTGCGCGGGCGAAACCCACGACGACATCGTAAGCGTGGTCTGTGCATTTGCACACGGCGCGATCGCCGCTGCCGCGATCGTAGCCGCGGTTGCAGCATTGCGGAATGAAATCATGGCGTCCTCCTCCGGGCCGCTAGTCTAACAGCGTTGCAAACTCTTCAGTGTTTGTCGCCGCGGGTGCGCAATATCACGCGCACGCGTTGTGTTTCGAATTCGAATTCGATACGATTTCGGCTCGCTTGATGTTCAAGCGCGGAACGACGGAACTACGGGAGCGCGCGGCGCACGGCCGCGCGAGAGGAGAAAAAAAGATGTCATCGGTGGTCACCAAGTCGGACCTCGTGCAGGTTGCCGCCAAGGCCGGCAACGTCAGCAAGGCGGCGGCGGGCGAGGCAGTGAACGCGTTGTTCGAGGCGATCGTCGACAACGTGGCGAAGGGGAAGCGGGTCACGGTCGTCGGATTCGGCACGTTCCTGCCGCGCAAGCGCAAGGCGCGCGCCGGGCGCAGTCCGGCCAACGGCAAGGAGATCAAGATCCCGGCCAAAACCCTGCCGGCCTTCGCGGCGGGCCAGGGCTTCAAGCAGGCAGTCGACAAAACGTAGAGGTTTTCTGCGCATTCCCTTGTTTTATCCGGGGATTGCCAAGCGGGGGTAGGATTGGCAGAATCGCGAAGCACATTTCTTGCCATGGACAGCCCGCTCATCCTTTCACTCGACGCCCACGGTGTTCCGCACCGGTGGATCAGCTGGCAGCAGGCGTGCTTTTATTACGCGAAGAACCTGGTGGCGTGGACCCTGGGCGATGCGACCTTCACTTACTACGGCGGCATCTCGCGGCTCACCGGCGAGCGCTCGAGCATCACCGCCCATTCGATCATCGCCATCAAGGGCAAGGCGCTCGCGGCGAAGGGCTTCCACCAGGTCCCGCCGCTCAACAACCGGGAGCTTTTCCGCCGCGACCGGCACATGTGCGGCTATTGCGGCGGCGAGTTCAGCTATTTCCGCCTGACGCGCGACCACATCACGCCGCTCTCGCGCGGCGGGCGCGACACCTGGATGAACGTCGTGACGGCCTGCCGCCATTGCAACGGCAGCAAGCGCAACCGCCTGCCGGAGGAGTCCGGCATGGAGCTGCTCTACGCGCCTTATGTTCCGAACAAGGCCGAGTACCTGATCCTCACGAACCGCCGCATCCTCGCCGACCAGATGGATTTCCTGAAGCAGCACGTCGCGGCGCACTCGCGGTTGGTCCTGAACCCTGCCTGATTTCTGGCGCAATAGCGGTTTTCACCTTTTAGAGAAGGATCCGTCCGGCCGGCTGCGGGTCACGGACGACTTTCTGCGCGCCTACTACCTGCGGCCGGAGATCCATCCGGTGGAGGAGTCTTGCGACGCGGAGCTCGCGCTCCACGCCGGATTGATGAACGAGCCGCGGCGCGCCGTTTCGGACGACGAATTGAAGTCCTTGAAGGACAGGGACGCGGCAGACAACTACAGAACCGTCCTCAGGTTCAGAGACCGCCTCGTGGCCGCGGGCACCCTGGAAGCCTTCTATATGAATCTCTTCAAGGGCAAGGTCGACATCCCGCCGCTTTTCATCGAGCAGCTCGCGCACGTCATCCTGCGCAACATCCTCGACGGCTGCGACGATCCGCTGCGCCTGCGCGCGGCGGAGCTGTTCTTCCGCGACCAGAAGGCGACGCTGCAGGAGGGGCACGTGCTGCTCGCCGACCTCGAGACGGTGGAGATGCACGCGGCCGGGAGCCGCTACGGCAGCGTCGGCCGGCTGATCGTCGAAGCGCAGGGCGACCTCGCGAAGACCGAGCTCGACGTGATCGATCGGGCCAACGCCGCCTTGTATTGGGAGCGCGAGTCGCGCCACGATACGGTGATCAGCCTGACCTACGGCCGCCCGGCGCTCGACGCCTACTGCCGGGTGATCGAGGCGTGGATCTGGCACTTCCTGAAGCTGAAGGCGGCGGTCAAGCCGATCAGGAAGATCGACGAGGCGCACTGGGCCTGGCACGTCGGCCTCGACGCCGAATCGACGGCGATCCTGAACGAATTGTGGTCGGGCGGTGAAGTGGAGCAAGGCCGCATGCGCCGGATCGTCGCGCTCTTCGCGCTGCAGCTGGAGGACCCGCAAACGATGCGCCCGGACGTCGCCGGCCGCACCGTGTACCTCGGGCTGTCGGCGAACGAGGAAGGCGTGGTGCGCATGAAGCCGCAGAACCTGCTGCTCAATCTCCCGCTTCAGGGCCTGTCTTCATGAAGCCTGCGTATTGGGATCGCGCGAAACGCGCGCTGGCGAAGCGGGACCAGGTCATGGCGGGGATCATGCGCGCGCATCCGAAAGTGTTCATGATGCAGCGAGGCGAGCCGTTCTTCACGCTCGCCCGCGCCATCGTCGGCCAGCAGATCTCGGTGAAGGCGGCGCAGAGCGTATGGAACAAGGTTCTGGTTTGTGTCGAAAGGATTTCCCCGGAAGGGGTGTTGAAGGTAAAGCGAACCGACTTGCGCGCCTGCGGCCTGTCGGACCGCAAGACCGAGTACATCGCGGACCTCGCGCAGCACTTCGCCGACGGCAAGATCCACGTCCACCGCTGGCCCGAGATGGACGACGAGGCGATCATCGCCGAGCTCACCGAGGTCCGCGGCATCGGCCGGTGGACGGCGGAGATGTTCCTGATGTTCAATCTGCTGCGCCCGGATGTCTTTCCGCTGGACGACCTCGGGCTGCAGAAAGGGATCCGCCATGCGTACTTCAGGAAGCGCAAGGTCTCCCTGGGGACCATGAAAAAGCTCGGCGAGACCTGGCGGCCGTGGCGCTCGGTGGCGACCTGGTACCTCTGGCGCTCGCTCGACCCGGTTCCCGTAGAATACTGACCCGCGCGCTTCCCATATGAAAACCACCTTCCTCGAGTTCGAGCAGCCCGTCGCGGAGCTCGAGAACCGCATCGAGGAGCTGCGCTTCGCGCAGGACGACTCGGCGGTCGACATCTCCGAGGAGATCCAGCGTCTCGCCAAGCGCAGCCAGACGCTGACGAAGGAGATCTACGGCAAGCTCACCCCCTGGCAGGTGGCGCAGGTGGCGCGCCATCCGCAGCGGCCGTACACCCTCGACTACATCGGGATGCTGTTCACGCACTTCGAGGAGCTGCACGGCGACCGGACTTTCGGCAACGATCCGGCGATCGTCGCCGGGCTCGCGCGCTTCAACGGCGAAGCCTGCGCCGTGATCGGCACGCAGAAGGGCCGCGACACCAAGGAGAAGATCCTGCGCAACTTCGGCATGCCGCGCCCCGAGGGCTACCGCAAGGCGCTGCGCGTCATGAAGCTCGCGGAGAAATTCGGCCTGCCGGTGTTCACCTTCGTCGACACGCCGGGCGCCTATCCCGGCATCGACGCCGAGGAGCGCGGCCAGTCGGAGGCGATCGGGCGCAATCTCTTCGAGATGGCGCGGCTGCGCTCGCCGGTCATCGCCACGATCATCGGCGAAGGCGGCTCGGGCGGCGCGCTCGCCATCGCGGTCGCCGACGTCGTGATGATGCTCCAGTACTCGATCTACTCGGTGATCTCGCCCGAGGGCTGCGCTTCGATCCTTTGGCGCAGCGCCGACATGGCGCCCGAGGCCGCCGAGGCGCTTGCCATCACCTCGAGCCGCCTGAAGACGCTCGGCCTGATCGACAAGATCGTGCCCGAGCCGCTCGGCGGCGCGCACCGCGATCCGCAGGCCACCGCGCAGGCGCTGCGCAAGGCGCTCGCCGAAGCGCTCAAGCAGCTGCAGGAGAAGAAGCCGCGCGAGCTGGTCGAGGAGCGGCTCGAGCGCCTGACGGGCTATGGCAAGTTCAAAGAAACCGCGGAGCGCTGATCTCGTCGGGGCGGTCGGCAGGTTTCTGGACAGTCTTGATTTGAGCGGCAAGCGGGTCGAGGTCGCCCTCTCGGGCGGGGTCGATTCGGTGGCGCTGCTTCACGTCCTCGGCTCCCTCGAAGGAATCGGAAAATATTCTCTTCGAGCCGTCCATGTCCATCACGGGCTGAGCCCGAACGCCGGGCGCTGGGCGAGCTTCTGCAGGGATCTGTGCAAGGCGTGGAAGGTGCCGCTGTCCGTGCGTCGCGTAAAAGTTACAAAGGCGGGCAAGGGCCTCGAAGCGGCCGCGCGCGAGGCGCGCTACGCCGTGTTCCGCAAAGTCCCCTGCGACGCCCTCGTTCTCGCGCATCACATGGACGACCAGGCGGAAACCGTGCTCATGAACCTGCTGCGCGGCGCGGGGCTGCGCGGGGCGAGCGGCATGCCGGCCCGCTCGCGTCTGGGGGACGCGCAGCTGCTGCGGCCATTTCTGGGCGTCTCCAGGGAAACCATCGTTGCCTATGCCCGTGAGCACGGCCTCGGCTGGGTCGAGGACGAAAGCAATGCGGACGAATCGCTGACGCGCAACTTCGTGCGCCGGCGCGTCGGGCCGTTGCTCGAGTCGCGCTTCCCGCGCTGGCGGGAGAATCTCGCGCGCGCGGCGGGGCATTTCGCCGACGCGGAGCTCGACGCGAAGGCGCTGCTGCGCGAATTCCTCGCGGAGCAGGGGCTGCGCGCGCCGAGCGAGGCGAAGCTCGTCGAAATGCTGAAACAGCTCACCTCCGGAGGCGCCCGCACGCTCGTCGAGCACGACGGCATGCGCTTGCGGGTCTATCGGGGCAGGCTTTCCATCGAGGCCGCGGGCGGGCCCGTGGACTTCGCGCCTCTTGCCTGGAACGGCGAAAGGCGCTTGCCGATCCCCGCGCTCGGCGGCGAGCTGCGGCTGCGCGCCGCGCGCGGCCGGGGAATCAACCCCGACCTGCTCGGCGGCAAGTCCTGCGTGATCCGCCTTCGTTCCGGCGGCGAGCGACTGCAGCCCGATGCCCGGCGGCCGCGGCGCGCGCTGAAAAATCTGTTCCAGGAGGCCGGCGTGCCGCCCTGGGAGCGCGATCGCATGCCGCTGCTTTTCTGCGGCAACGATCTGGTGTGGGCGCCCGGCCTTGGAATCGACGCGCGTTACCAGGCGGGCGCCGGCGCTTCCGGCGTGCTGCCGGAATGGCGCCGGCAAAGCGAATCGGGGAACGAAAAGTATCCGTCTAAGCCGTTGTTTTTACGAAAGACGAACGAGGCTCAT
>CAYOVM010000148.1:4126-8148 GCA_964407355.1 uncultured Enterobacteriaceae bacterium | reverse complement strand
ACCATCACGCCGGCGTCGGGCTTCGTCGGGCCGCTGGGCGCCATCGCCATCGGCGGCGCGGCCGGCGTCGTGTGCTTTCTCGCCACGAACTACATGAAGCGCACGCTGAGCATCGACGACTCGCTCGACGTGTTCCCGGTGCACGGCGTGGGCGGCATTCTCGGGACCCTCCTCACCGGAGTGTTTGCCGCCGCGTACTTCGGCGGCGTGGGCTACCCGGAAGGCCAGACCATGGGCGGCCAGATGCTGGTCCAGCTCATCGGCATCCTGGCCATCGGCGCGTGGTCCGGAGCGATTACCTGGGGCCTCCTCAAGCTCTCGGACGCCGTCGTCGGAATGCGGGTCAACCAGGAAGAGGAGAACGAGGGCCTGGATACCGTCCTGCATAACGAAAAAGGCTACAACCTGTAGGGCAGCCTCGGGCCCGCGCTTGGATAGAATCCGGTCATGGAACGCCGGGGATTCATCAAGCTCTGCGCCGCGTCGATTGCCGCCGGCGGGGCGCCCGCGCTGGCGGCGGATGCGCGGCCGCGCATGTATGGGCGCTCCATGCTCGTCGACACGACGGGCCGGCCGCTGCGGGCGAAGGCGATCCCGGTCAACCGCAACCTGATCTTCCACTACCCCTACGCGTCGACGCCGTGCTTTCTGCTCAACCTTGGCAAGCCGGCCAAGGGCTCGGCGCAGCTCAGGACGGCCGACAACCAGCCGTACGAATGGAAAGGCGGCATCGGCCCGGGCCGCTCGGTCGTCGCCTACTCGGCGATCTGCGCGCACAAGCTGACCTATCCGACGCGCGACATCAGCTTCATCAGCTTTCGCGCCGAGAAAAGCGCCGGCAGCAAGCTCGGCGCGGTGATCCACTGCTGCTCGGAGCACAGCCAGTACGATCCGGCGGAAGGCGCCCGGGTGGTCGCCGGACCGGCGCCCCAGCCCCTCGCCGCGATCCTGCTCGAGCATGACGCGAAAAGCGATGAGCTCTACGCCGTCGGCACGCTCGGCGGTGAGCTCTTCGGCGAATTCTTCTCGAAGTACGAATTCAAGCTGGCGATGGAGCACGGCGGCGCCGTGCGCCAGGGCGCCGCCGGCTCGTGCGTCGTCCAGGAGCTCGAGCGCTACTGCCGCCAGCAGGTGAAGTGCTAGCGTGGCTCGAGCCCGACGAGCCCTTCCCGCCCGTCGAGAGGGCGCTTAAGACACCCAGCGGCCTCCTGTGCGCGGGCGCCGATCTCTCGACCGAGCGCCTGCTGGAAGCGTACCGGCGCGGCATATTCCCCTGGTATTCGCGCGGCGAGCCGGTGCTGTGGTGGTCCCCCGACCCGCGCATGGTGCTCCACTGCGCCGAGCTGAAAGTGCCGCGCTCGCTCGCCAAGAGCATGCGCAATAAAGGTTTTGAAGTAAGAATCGACTTGTCCTTTTCAGCGGTAATGGAAAAATGTGCAGAACCGAGAAAAGGCGCGCCCGGCACCTGGCTCAGCCGCGAAATGCAGGCCGCGTATCTCGCGCTGCACGAGGCGGGCTATGCGCACTGTTTCGAGACCTGGCGCGCAAATGAGCTTGTCGGAGGCCTGTACGGGGTGGCAATCGGCCGGATGTTCTACGGAGAATCGATGTTCTCGCGCGCAACCGACGCCTCGAAGGTGGCCCTGGTCCGTCTGGTGGAATTCCTGAAAAGCCGCGGTTTCCCTCTCATCGACTGCCAGATGAGCACGCCGCTGCTCGCCTCGCTCGGAGCGAGGGAGATTCCGCGGCGAGCTTTCTTGCGTGCGCTGTCGACGTTGGTAAACTACGCCGAGCCTCCTGGAAAATGGAATCGAGACTCAGGCTGAACCGTGTCGCGACTTAACGACCTGCCCCACGCAGTACTGCAGTTCTACGTGACTGCGCCCTACCCCTGCAGCTATCTGCCCGACCGGATGGCGCGCTCGCAGGTCGCGACGCCGAGCCACCTCATCAACACCGAGCTCTACGGCGACCTCGTCAAGGCGGGCTTTCGCCGCAGCGGCATCTTCACGTACCGGCCGCACTGCGACAGCTGCCGCGCCTGCGTGCCGGTGCGCA
Source organism: uncultured Enterobacteriaceae bacterium (assembly GCA_964407355.1). Classification (GTDB taxonomy): domain Bacteria; phylum Pseudomonadota; class Gammaproteobacteria; order Burkholderiales; family SG8-39; genus SCGC-AG-212-J23. The sequence goes on along the minus strand of CAYOVM010000148.1, from coordinate 6,090 downwards.
TCCCGGTCGCTCAGTTCGACGCCAACCGCTCGCAACGGCGCGCCTGGAAGCTGCACGGCGATCTCACCGCGCACGCCCAGCCGCTCAAGTTCCGTCTCGAGCACTACGCGCTCTATCTGCGCTATCAGTCCAGGCGCCACTCCGGCGGCGGCATGGACAACGACAGCCGCGACCAGTATTCGCACTTCCTGCTGCAGAGCCGCGTCGACACCCGGCTCGTCGAATTCCGCGATGCCGGCCAGCTCGTCATGGTCTCGATCGTCGATTACCTGCCCGACGGCCTCTCGTCGGTCTACACCTTCTACGAGCCGGACCGGCGCGGCGCGAGCTTCGGCACCTACAACGTGCTCTGGCAGATCGAGTCCTGCCGCGCCCTCGGGCTGCCGTACCTGTACCTCGGCTACTGGATCCGCGAGAGCCCGAAGATGGCCTACAAATCCAAGTTCGAGCCGATCGAGGGCTTCGTCGGCGGCGCCTGGCGGCGCTTGCGCGGGCGCGAAACGGCGTGACGCTGTATGGGTTCGCGCGTCCGTTTCTATTTTCGCTAGACCCCGAAACCGCTCACCGGCTGACGCTGCGGCTGGCTGACCGCGCCGGGTTTGCCCTTAGAACAGAAATCCAGCCAAACCCCGTCCGTGCGATGGGGCTCGAGTTTCCGAATCCCATCGGGCTTGCCGCGGGACTGGACAAGGATGCGGCGCACATCGACGCGCTCGGCGCGCTCGGCTTCGGCTTCATCGAGGTCGGCACCGTCACGCCGCGGCCGCAGCCCGGCAACCCGAAGCCGAGATTGTTCCGGCTTCCCGCCAAAGAAGCGCTGATCAACCGCTTCGGCTTCAACAACGTCGGCGCCGACGAGCTCGTGCGCAACATCGAGCGCGCGCGATGGCGCGGCATCCTCGGCGTGAATATCGGCAAGAACGCCGACACGCCGCCCGGGCGCGCCGTCGATGACTACGAGATCGGGCTGGAGAAGGTCTACGCGAAGGCCTCCTACGTCACGGTGAATATCTCTTCGCCGAACACCAAGGGCCTGAGGGATCTGCAGCAGAAGGAGCAGCTCGAGGAGCTGCTGAAAAGGATCATGCGGAAGAAGGAAATCCTGGCCGAGCGGCATGGCCGGCGCGTGCCGCTCGCGCTCAAAGTCGCTCCCGACCTGCGCGACGAGGAGATCCAGGACATCGCCGACGCGGTCCGGCGCAACCGGATCGACGCGGTCATCGCCACCAATACCTCCCTGTCGCGCGCGGGCGTGGCGGGCCTGCGGCACTGGGAGGAACCCGGCGGCCTTTCGGGCGCGCCGATCCGCGGCCTCGCCACCGAGGTGCTGAGGAAATTCGCGAGCCGCCTGAAAGGCGAGACGCTGCTGATCGGCGCCGGCGGCATCCTCTCGGGCGAGCACGCGGCCGAGAAGGCCCGCGCCGGCGCCTCGCTCGTCCAGCTCTATACCGGCCTCATCTACCGTGGCCCCGGCCTGGTCGCCGAATGCGCATCGGCATTCCACGCGAAGTAAAGGACGGCGAGTCCCGCGTGGCGCTTTCTCCGCAAGGGGTCGCTGCGCTGGTAAAAGACGGCAATGAAGTGGTCGTCGAGCCGGGCGCGGGAACGGGCATCGGCTTTTCAAATGATTCTTATCTGGAAGCAAAAGCGCAAATCGGCGATCCGTGGGAGTGCGAGCTGGTGGTGAAGGTGAAGGAGCTCCAGGAAAGCGAGTACCGCAAGCCCCGCCGCGGCCAGACGGTGTTCGGCTTCCAGCACTTCGGCCCCGAGCCCGCGCTGCTGGATGCCGCGCTCGCCTCGGGCGCGACGTTCATCGCCTACGAGACTGTCGGCCAGGACGACGGCAGCCTGCCGATCCTCGCGCCGATGTCGGCGATCGCGGGGCGCCTGGCGGTCCAGGCGGGCGCCTGGTGTCTGCAGACGCAGAACGGCGGCAGCGGCGTGCTGCTTTCCGGCCTCGACGG
>CAYOVM010000148.1:1626-4026 GCA_964407355.1 uncultured Enterobacteriaceae bacterium | reverse complement strand
ATGCGGCGCGGCTCGGCGCTGGTGGACGTGGGCATCGACCAGGGCGGGATCGCGGAAACATCGCGGCCGACCTCGCACAGCGATCCGATCTACGTGGAGGAAGGCGTGGTGCATTACTGCGTCCCTAACATGCCGGCGGCCTGCGCCCGGACGGCGAGCCTCGCGCTCGAGAAGGCGGTCTTGCCTTTTGTTTTGCAGTTATCTGGAAACCGTATGGATGAAGTGCTTAGAACCGGTATCCAGGTAAGGGCCGGAGAGTTGACCCACCAGCAGCTGGCCCGCGACACGGGCCGAAGGGTGTCGACCTTATGAAGCGCATGGCTGTGGCGCTCGTCGACGAGAGCCGCTGCATCGGCTGCACGCTGTGCATCGACGCCTGCCCGGTCGACGCGATCGTCGGCGCGCGCGGCCTGATGCATACCGTGGTCGAGCCCTGGTGCATCGGCTGCCGGCTGTGCGTTCCGCCCTGCCCGGTCGATTGCATCGAGATGGTCGCGGCTCGTGGCGCGTGGACCCAGGCTCACAAGCAGGCCGCCAAACGGCGCGCAGCGGTCAGGAAAGCGCGCCTTTCCGGGGAACAGCTCTTCTCGAGTAAAAACGTGAAAGACAGATCCGCCGCGATCGCCGCGGCCCTCGCGCGCAGGAAGCCGCGATGAACCCGGACAAGCGCCGCGAGATCTTCGAGCGCCTGCGCGCCGCCAACCCGAACCCGACGACCGAGCTCGTCTACCGGACGCCTTTCGAGCTCCTCGTCGCCGTCGTGCTTTCCGCGCAGGCGACCGATAAATCGGTCAATCACGCAACTGCGGTTCTCTTCAAAGAATTCAATACCCCGGAAAAAATCGTACAGCTCGGGGTTCAAAAACTCGAGGGCTTCATCAAAACCATCGGCCTGTTCCGGATGAAGGCGAAAAACGTCGTCGCGCTTTCGAAGCTGCTGATCGAAAAGCACGGTGGCGAAGTTCCGGCGGACCGGGAAGCGCTTGAAGCGCTGCCGGGCGTGGGACGAAAGACGGCCAACGTCGTGCTCAATACCGCGTTCGGCCAGCCCACCGTCGCGGTCGACACGCACATCTTTCGTGTCGCGAACCGCACCGGCCTCGCGCCGGGGAAGGATCCGCGCGAAGTAGAGGATCGGCTACTCAAGTTCACGCCGCCCGAATTCCTCAAGAACGCCCACCACTGGCTGATCCTGCACGGGCGCTACGTCTGCCTTGCCCGCAAGCCTGGCTGTCCGGAGTGCCTGATCCGCGATCTTTGCGAATTCAAACAAAAGACCAAGGATGTTTAATCCTTCGCGCGAGCAGGTGCGGGAGACGTTTTTCGCCGCCTGGCGCAAGTACCGGGCGGGCGAGCCGCTGACGGGGATCGAGGGGCTGGCGCTCGACATGATCCTGCTGCACCCGGAGTATCACGAGCTGCTCTCGTCGCCGGAGCGCTACCGGGACAAGGACTACACCGACGAGTCGAATCCTTTCCTCCACATGAGCCTGCACATCGCGCTGGAGGAGCAGCTCTCCATCGACCAGCCCCCCGGCATCGCCCGCCTTTTCAACGATTTGCTTTCGGGAAAGGAACGCCACGAGGCGCTGCACGAGGCGATCGAATGCCTGGCGGAGACGGTGTGGCGCGCGCAGCGCGACGGCGCGGCGCCCGATGCGCGGGCGTACCTCGACTGCCTCGCGAGAAAGTCCGGCGCCGCCAGACATCGCGGGATGTAGCCGCGCGAGGCACTACCGGACGGACTACGGCGGTCTTGGTCCGGCCAACATATTGACTGCGGCATCATCGTCCGACCTTTCCCGGAGATGGCGCCATGGACAACCGCAGGTTTCCCGTCACGTTTCTCATAGCGGTCGCCTTCGCCGCGCTCGTCGGCTGGGCGAGCCCCGCGCTGCCCGAGGAAGATACGTCCGGAACGGTGATCCTGGTCGCGAAGCGGCAGCTGCAGGATCCGTTCTATCGAGCGACCGTGGTGCTCACACGGCCCATGGGTAACGACCAGCACATCGGCGTGATCCTCAATCGTCCGAGCAAGCTCACGCTCGGCCAGCTGTTTCCCGACCACAAGCCCTCGCACCTGGTGCGCGACCCGGTCTACGTCGGCGGGCCGACCAGCACCTCGGTGATCTTCGCCATCGTGCAGCGCCACGACAGCCCCGGGGGCAAGTCCCTGCAGATGATGCCCGAGGTCTTCATGGTGTTCGAGGGCTCGACGGTCGACCAGATCATCGAGAAGCAGCCCGCGCAGGCCCGCTTCGTGGCCGGGCTCGTCGCCTGGCAGCCGGGCGAGCTGCGCGACGAAATCAAGCGCGGCGCCTGGTACGTGCTGAATGCCGACCCCGCGCTCGTGCTGCGCAAGCCGACGGAAGGAATGTGGGAGGAGCTGGTGCGCCGCGC
>CAYOVM010000148.1:0-1526 GCA_964407355.1 uncultured Enterobacteriaceae bacterium | reverse complement strand
AGGTCTTCCATATCCTTCTTAGATAGCGTCGAGGCGAATCCCTTCATGATGGGATTCTGGCGCTTGCCGCTCTTGTAGTCGCTCAGCGCTTTTACCAGGTAGTCGGAATGCTGCCCTGCGATCACCGGCTGGTCGGGCGCCGAAGGCTTGTTGCCGTCCGCGCCATGACAGGCCGCGCAGACCTGCGCGGCCTTCGCTTTACCCGCCTCCGCATCCCCCGCCGCGTGGGCCGCGCCGCTCGTCAGGAAAACGATACCTGCAAGAACCGCGATCTGCTTCATTTGGCCGGCGCTCCGTAGTACGCGGCCAGATCGGCCATGTCCTGGTCGCTCAGGCTCGCCGCGACGCCGCGCATCGACGGATGCGAGCGCTGGCCGCTCTTGTACGCCTTGAGCGCGCTGATGATGTAGGCGGGCTGCTGGCCCGCGATCTTCGGCACGTGATAGACCTCGGGGAACGCGGTCTTGTAGCCGGGGATGCCGTGGCAGCCGATGCAGACCGCGTGGTTGTTTTCCATCTTCCCGCCCGACGCGGGCCGGTCCTTGTGCGCCGGCGCGTTGACTCGCGGCTCGGCTTTTTTTTCCTGGGCGTGGGCGGCGAACGCCAGCCCGGCTGAGAGCAATGCTACGAAGAGGCGATTGGGCATCGGGCTTTTTATAGGTTTATGAGGCTGCCGAATTCTAGCGAAACTCGCTGCTAGAATCCAATTTTCCCAGTAGAAAGACCGAAATGCGCTTCAAGGGCTCCGCTTCCTACGTCTCGACGGAAGACCTGACGCTGGCGGTCAACGCGGCGATCACGCTCGAGCGGCCGCTGCTTGTGAAGGGCGAGCCCGGCACCGGCAAGACGATGCTCGCGGTAGAGGTGGCGCGGACCCTTGGCATGCCGATCCTCGAGTGGCACATCAAGTCGACCACCAAGGCGCAGCAGGGCCTCTACGAATACGACGCCGTCAGCCGCCTGCGCGACTCGCAGCTCGGCGACCCGCGGGTGCAGGACATCCACAACTACATCGTCAAGGGAATGCTCTGGCAGGCGTTCAGCGCCGACAAGCCGGTGGTGCTCCTCATCGACGAGATCGACAAGGCCGACATCGAGTTCCCGAACGATCTGCTGCGCGAGCTCGACCGCATGGAGTTCTACGTCTACGAGACGCGCGAGCTGGTGAAGGCGCGCCACCGGCCGCTGGTGTTCATCACCTCGAACAACGAGAAGGAGCTGCCCGACGCCTTCCTGCGGCGCTGCTTCTTCCACTACATCCGCTTTCCCGACAAGGAAACGATGGAGAAGATCGTCGCGGTGCACTTCCCGGCGCTCAAGAAATCGCTGCTGCGCGAGGCGATGGAGGTGTTCTTCGAGGTGCGCGAGGTGCCCGGCCTGAAGAAGAAGCCCTCCACCTCCGAGCTCCTCGACTGGCTGAAGCTGCTGCTCGCCGAGGACATCCCCCAGGACGCCCTTCGCTCGAAGGACCGCAAGACCATCATCCCGCCGCTGCACGGCGCGCTGCTCAAGAACGAGCAGGACGT
>CAYOVM010000147.1:6552-8182 GCA_964407355.1 uncultured Enterobacteriaceae bacterium | reverse complement strand
GGAACGAGGACTTCGATGCCCGAAACGCCGGGCGGCGGCGTGTCGCCCATGCGCCGCACGTGCGCCACGCTCATGACCGCGCAGCGCGCGCTCGGTGTCACGTCCTCTGAGTTGTCCATCACGGCAGATTACGAGCTTGCGCGCCACCAAGCCATTGCACTTAGGTTTGTCACAAACTCAGCGACCGCTATCCGGCGCCACGGCTGCGCGCTGCAACTACGGGCTCGCATGAGGCCGCCACTTGAATCGGCCGGCGCATTTCGCTACTTTGCAGCATGAGCTGGCTGCCGCGCGTCGTCGAGCATACGAGAGAACGGGTCTCCCGGGAGTTCGACAGCCTGGGCCCGGACGCCTGCCTGGCCGAGATTTCCGGGCATCTGCGGGCGAACAACCCCGAGCTGCTCGACATCGCCGCGAAATGCGCCCGCGACGTGGGCGATCCGGCCGACATCATGGTCGGCTTCGCGATGTTCTACCGGCTGCTGACGGCGCAATCCGCCGCGGTCCTGCCGCCGGCGGCGCCGGGCGGCGAAACGCACGCGCTCGATCCGCTGCCGCGGGTCACACCGCAGACCCGCCGTCTCGTGGCGAAGGAAATCGAGCGCCAGGGCAGCGAGCGCTTCACGCGCCAGACCATCGATGAGATGCAGCGCGACAATCCCGAGCTCCTCGGCATGGCGCACAATTTCGCCTCCCGGCACAAGGACTACCTCGGCACCATGCAGGGCTTCGCGCTGCTGTACGCATGCCTCGCCGCGCAGACCGGCGCCGACCGCATCTCGTTTCACTAGCCGCCCCAGCGGCGGCCGCGGCGCTCGGGCCGCACCTAGGGCAAAAATTCACCATTAGTCCGCACGGACGCGAAAGATTCCGCGCGCGCCCGTGCCTAATCTTCCCCGTTGCGCTTGAACATAGACAAGGAGACAGCATGAGACCGGATGAGGAAATCAAGAAGGACGTCGAGGAGGAGTTGCGCTGGGATCCCGACATCGACGCCACCGATATCGGCGTGGCGGTCAAGAACGGCGTGGTGACGCTGACCGGCTTTGTGCGCAGCTACATGCAGAAGTACGACGCCGAGCGCGACGCGAAGCGCGTCGCCGGGGTGGTCGCCGTCGCGAACGACATCGAGGTGCGGCTGCCCGCGATCCACCAGAAGCCCGACCCCGAGCTTGCGCGCGAGGCCGTCGAGGAGGTCAAGCGCGAGCTGCCATACTCCTACAGCCTCATCAAGATCCTCGTCAGCAACGGCTGGGTGACCCTCGAAGGCGACGTCGAATGGAATTACCAGAAAGAGCGCGCCGAAGCCGCGGTGCGCCGGGTGAAGGGCATCAAGGGCATCACCAACTTCATCATGGTGAAGCCGAGGGTCGAGCCGAGCGACGTCAAGCGCAAGATCGAGGAAGCGCTCAAGCGCAGCGCGGAGATCGACGCGAGCCGCATCACCGTCGAGGCCAACGGCACCGAGGTGGTTCTCAAGGGCACAGTGCGCTCGTGGGCGGAGCGAGAGGAGGCAGAGCGGGCGGCCTGGCAGGCGCCCGGGGTTCGACGGGTAGACAACCGGATCACCATCGCCTACTAGTTTCTTTCTCCCGTATTTCTTCCTGGCCACCGCGGGGTGCGACCCCGC
>CAYOVM010000147.1:4493-6452 GCA_964407355.1 uncultured Enterobacteriaceae bacterium | reverse complement strand
GGGTGCGACCCCGCGGGGCGCGACCCCGACCGCCGGCGACGGCGGATCGCTCGCGGGAAAGGTCTCCTCGAGCGCCTCGTCGATCAATCGCTCGACGTGATCCTCGGCCCCTGCCTGATCGTGGGCCCCTGCCTTTTCGCCGCCGCGGTCCATTCCGCTAGACCCGCAGCACCATCTTGCCGATGAGATGCCCCGCCTCCAGCCGCCGGTGCGCCTGGGCGGCGTCGGCAAGCGGGAACTCGGCGCCGATGCGCACCTTCAGGTTCGCCCCCTCGATCGCGCGTCCGAGGCGCTCGAACTGGCGCACGCCGGGCGTGCCGTCGTAAGCAATGAACTTCACGCCGGGGCGCTCCGCGGGCTCGGGCTCGATCCCGTTCGGATAGGCGAGGCGCCCTCCATTGCGCAGCGCGTCGAGGCAGCGCTCCAGCGATTCGCCGCCGACGAACGCGAGCACCGCGTCGACGCCGCCGGGCTCGAAGCGCTGCGCCGCCGCCTTTATGTCTTCGCGCTTGCCGTCCACCACCGCGTCCGCGCCGAGCTCGCGCGCGAGCGCGACGCCGTCTTCGCCGGACGCCGTCGCCAGCACCCGGGCGCCGCGCAGCTTCGCGAACTGCAGCGCGAGATGACCGACGCCGCCCGAGGCGCCGTGCACGATGAGCGCATCGCCGCTCTTCACGCGCAACGCGTCATCGACCCCCTGCAGCGCCGTGAGGCCGATGCAGGCGATCGCGCCGGCCTGCCCGAGCTCGAGGCTGTCGGGCACGAGGCCGGCATGGTCCGCCGCCACCGTCACGTACTGCGCGTAGAAGCCGCGCCGCACGTAGTCGTAGGCGTACACGCGCTCGCCTTCCTCGAAGCGCCGCACGCGCGAGCCGCGCGCAGCGACTTTGCCCGCGCCGTCGGTGCCAAGCACCATCGGGAAGCGCGGATTCGCCGGCGCGTCGCCGCCCTGGCGGTGCCACGCATCCCATTCGCCGACGCCCGAGGTATGCAGCGCGACGAGGATCTCGTTGGGGCCGGGAACCGGCACCTCGAGCTTGCGCGGCGTGATCACCTCGGGCCCGCCGAAGCGGTCGATCGCCGCGGCGAGCATGGTCTGCGGCGGCGTCAGCTCCAGCACCGCCGTGTCCGAAGCGGAAGTCTTCCGGCTCATGCCGGCGATTCCCGGTCGCGCATCACTGCCCGCCCTGCCGTGCGTGCGAAGCGCGCCGCTCGATCACGGGAGCCTGCGCGAAGAGCTCGGGCGAGCCCTGCAGCAGCTCCATGACCTCCTCTTCCCGGCTCGGCCAGGCCTCGAGGTGCACGTACATCGCGACCACCTCCTCCGCGCCTGCCTGCGCTGCGGCGATCTCCTCGGGCGAGCGCGCGAAGAGCGCGCACATCTCGCGGTTGAAGGCCGGGATATCGTCGGGCTTGCGCGCCGAGACGAGGTTGCCGTCGACGCAGGCTTCCTCGTCGACCCATTCGGCGCCGGCGTTGCGCAGGTCGGTCTTCAGCGAGGGCCATGCCGCGATGCGGCGTCCGTCGGCGCAATCGGCCTCGATGATCGTCCACGGCCCGTGGCAGATCGCCGCCACCGGCTTGCCGGCGTCGAAGAACGCGGCGACGAATTCCACCGCCTTGTCGTTCATGCGCAGCGTGTCCGGATTCATCACGCCGCCCGGCAGCAGCAGCGCGTCGAAATCGTCGGGCTGCGCCTGGTCGAGCTGCACGTCCACTTTCACGTCGTCGCCCCAGTTGGTGAAGTTCCAGCCGCGGATCTTGTCCGTTTTGGGCGAAACCACCTGGGTTTGCGCGCCGGCCGCGTCGAGCGCCTTGCGCGGCTCCGTGAGCTCGACCTGCTCGAATCCGTCGGTGGCGAGGATCGCGACTTTCTTGCCTTTCAGGTTCTGCGAGTCGCCCTGCTGCTGCCCGGCTTGCTTCTGTCCCGCCGGTTGCTGCTTGTCGGTTTGCTGCTTG
>CAYOVM010000147.1:2775-4393 GCA_964407355.1 uncultured Enterobacteriaceae bacterium | reverse complement strand
TTGCTGCTTGTCGGTTTGCTGCTTGCCCTCTGCCATCTCCGTCTCCTTGTGATTTTCCATATGCGACGTCCCGGCCGTCGCCGCCATCCGGCTACTCACTCGCGCGAGGCAACCGGTACCACCTCTGCGCGCTCGGTCTCCAGAAGATCATGCGGAAATCCGGCCCGCGCCGTGTAGAGCGCCGGCACCACCAGGTAGCGGCACACGAACACCACCTCGCTCCCGGCGAAAGCCGTCATGTTGCGGCCGAGAAATCCGAAGGGCTCCTCCGGCGGACCGGCCGTCAAGCGCGCCGCCTCAGGTCGCCGGCTGGCCCATTCCGCCACCCCATGCTTCCTCGGGGTGCTTGCGCGCCCGCCACGCCGCGACCAGAAGCAGGATGCCGCTGAGGGTCGCGTAGAAGCTGAGCAGCCAGACCAATGCCAGCGCGCCGGCGGCCGGGAAGAGGAACACCAGCACGCCGAAAACGAGGGACACCACGCCCGCGAGCACCAGCACCCATTCGCCGCGGATCGCCTTGCGCAGGCGAACCGCCATGGCGATGTCGAAAATGCCGGTGACGATGGCGTTGGCTCCCATCAGCAGCACGAGCACCAGCGCCGTCAGGTCCGGATGGAAAATGGCGATGACCCCCGCGCCGATGCTGACCAGGCCGAGAACAAGCGGGAGCCACCAGTGGTCGTTGCTCTTGCGCGCCCGGACGGCGCCGGCGATCGAAACGCCGCCGCCGATGATCGCGAACGCGGCGAAGAGCGCCACGAGCCACAGCAGGGTGAGGCCCGGCCACGCAAGCGCGAGCACGCCGAAAAGCACCGCGACAACGCCGCGCCAGGCGAACATCCACCAAACCCGCCCGTTACCGTTTGATTTAGCCATGGTGTGAAACCCTCCATTGAAGTCTGAAATGGCGCGGGGTCATGCCCGCGTGCTTGCGGAACACCTCTGTGAAGTGCCCCTGGGTCTGAAAGCCGACATTCGCCGCCACTTGGATGAGCGGCAGGCACGCCTCGCTCAGGAGCTCCTTGGCGCGCTCGATGCGCCGCACCGTCAGGTAGGCGTGCGGCGGCTGCCCGGTCGCCTGCTTGAACAGGCGCGCGAAATGGAACGGGCTCATGTGCACCGCTGCCGCGAGCCGCTCGATGCGCACCGACTCGGCGAGATGCTGCTCGATGAACGCGAGCACCCGCTGCAGCTTGTACGGCGCGAGCCCGGGCTCGGCGCGCAACGCCAGTCGCGACCCGTGATTGCTGCGCGCGAGATGGATCGCGATCACGCCCGCGAGCGATTCGAGGAACGCCACGCTCGGCGCCGACTGCGAGCGCAGCTCGCTGCGCAGCGCGTTGGCCACGCCGCGCATGAGCGGATCCGCGGCGATGCAATGCCCGGCCGGCTCGACCAGCCGGGCCGCGACTTCCGCCGAAAGCGCCTCGCGCGCCTTGCGGCGGAAGAATTCGCGGTCGATGCACAGCACGACCGCGTCGGCAGCTTCCCCAGGGATGATCACCTCGATGCCCTGGGCTTGCGGGCGCGCCGTGTCGCCCATGCGCCGCAGGTAGGCCACGCTCATGACCGAGCAGCGCGCGCTCAGTATCCCGTCCTCGGGCGCGCTCGCGGTATC
>CAYOVM010000147.1:0-2675 GCA_964407355.1 uncultured Enterobacteriaceae bacterium | reverse complement strand
GTAAGTCGGGCTCTCGCCCTGAATTCGCGGCTCGGTATCCATCGCGCTAGGCTACGGATAGGCGCGCATCGCAACCATTGCACTTAGGTTTATCGTTGAAATACCGACCCGAGCGCGCGGCGCAGCGCGTCGAGGAGATCGCTGTCGGGAAACGGCTTGCGCAGGAACGCGATCGCACCTTCCCGCAGCGCCCGCTCAGCCGTTTCGCCGCCCGCCTCTTGCGCGCTGATGAAGATGACCGGGACGCGCTCGCCCGCGGCGCGCAGCCGCCGGTGCAGGGCCGGACCGCTCATCCCGGGAAGGCGCGCGTCGAGGATCAGGCAATCGGCGCAGGCGCCGGCGCGCGCGCCCAGGAACGCTTCAGCGCTCCCGAAGCCGCGCGTGGCGAAGCCTACCGACCTGAGCAGGCTTTGCACCGCCTCGCGCAGCGCGGCGTCGTCGTCCACGACAGCCACGAGCGGCTGTCCGCCAGCCTTGTCCATCGCCCCTCTGCAATGAAGTGCCTAAAGCTGGACGATAGGAGCACCTCATGCGCGGCTCCATTGCACCTAGGTATAGCGGAATATCCCGATCCGCCGCCGCGGGCTACGGCCGGGGCAACGCCGGCAGCGTGAATCGGAACGTCGCGCCGGGGCCGTCGTTTTGCGTCGCCCACAGGCGCCCCTGGTGCGCCTCGACGATCGAGCGGCTGATGGCGAGACCCATGCCCATGCCGTCCGCCTTGGTCGTGAAGAATGGATCGAACACCTGCTCGATGTGCAGCGGATTCACGCCGATGCCGGTATCGCGCACGCTGACGAACACTTCCTCCGGCCCTTGGCGGCCGGCCCGCAAGTTCAGCACGCGCTTTCCGGAGACCGCGCTCATCGACTCGAGCGCATTCAGCACAAGATTGAGGATGAGCTGCTGGAGCTGGACCCGGTCGGCGAGCAGCGCGGGCAGCTCCGGCTCGACCTCGGTCAGCATGGTCACATGGTGCGTGGCGACCTGTCCCTGCACCAGGCTCGCGACGTCGCGCAGGACCTCGTCGATGCGCAGGTAGACGCGGCTCGTCGACGATCTCATCAGCAGCGCGCGGATGCGCGAGATGACCTCGCTCGCCCGGTTCGCGTCGCGGCTGATGTGGCGCAGGGCGTCGTTCGCTTCCGCGAGGTTCGGCGGCCGCGCGGCAAGCCAGCGCTCGCAGGCGTTCGCGTTGATCATCACGGCGGCGAGCGGCTGGTTGAGCTCGTGCGCGATCGAAGCGGTGAGCTCGCCGACGGTCAGGATGCGGTTGACGCGCGAGAGCTCCTCTCGCGCCTTGTGCAGGTCTTGCGCCGCGCGCTTGCGCTCGGTCACGTCCATGACCGTGCCGACGTATTCCACCAGGGCGCCGGAGCTGTCGAGCCTCGGCTGGCCGAGGCTGTGCACGTGGCGGATCGTGCCGTCGGACCGCACGACGCGGAACTCGCACTCGTATTTAGTACGCGCGCCTATCGCCTCTTCCCAGACTCGCCACATCCGCTGCTGGTCGTCGGGATGGACCATGCCGACCGCCTCGGCGGCCGTCGGGTGCGCCTGCGCGGGATCGAGGCCCCAGATGCGGAAATGCTCCGCCGACCAGAACAGCTCGCCGGACTCGGCGTTCCAGGACCAGCTGCCGTTGTGGCTGATTCTCTGCCCTTCGATGAGCTGCGCCTCGCTGCGACGCAAGGCCGCCTCGCTGCGTTTTTGCTCGGTGACGTAGCGCTGATATGTCACCAGTCCGCCGTCGTCGGTCGGATACCAGCGGTTCTCCACCCATTCCCTCAACGGCGCGTAGTACAGCTCTTCGACCACGGGCACCCGCTCGAGCATGGCGCGGCGGATCGTCGCCTCGTTCGGCACCTGGGGAAATTCGTCCCACAGCACCTTGCCGATGATCCGCTCCGGGTCCTTGCCGAGCCGCACGAGCTGCGCCGCGGCATGCTTATTCAGGTAGATGAATCGCCAGTCCTTGCTGAAAGCGAAGACGTGGTCGCTAATGCTGTTGAGAAAGAGGAGGAACCTCGCGTTCGTCTCGCGCACCTTCTCCTCCGCCCGCTCGCGCTCGCGCAAGTTGCCGAGGAGCCTCGCGACCTCGCGCTCGGCCCGGTTGCCGTGCAGCAACTCCTGCCGGGGCACGTAGTAAGAGTTGGCGCACACCGCGCCGTCGACGATCACCAGCGGATGGGTGTGGAGCACGCCGAGGATCGTCTCGGGTGGATGGCGCCGGCAGTCGTACTGGCAAAGCACCCGGCAATTAAACTCGAGCATCATCTCGGTGAGCTTGCCCTCGTATTCCAGCCAGCGCTCGGTATCGCGAGGGTTGCGCAACAGCCCGCGGGCCTCGCCGGCGCCTCGTATCGCGGCGAATCCGGCGCTCGCGGCCTGCGCCCCCTGCTCCCGCCAGAAATCGAGCATCGCGTGCGGCTCGAAGCCGCCGCGCCCCTGGTACGCCTGCTCCTCCACGCGAAGCACGAGGGCTCCGGTCTCGGTGAAGCGCTCGACATCGGCGCCGTCCGCCTTCAGCGCCTTCAGCAGCACCTCGTCGCTACCCTCGCCGTCGCCCACGTAGACGCATTTTTCGCCGCGCTCGAGCCCGATGCGGATGAACGGCAGCGCCGCGGCCATGCGCTCCGCCGGGCCGTCATAGATAGAGCAAAGGTGGTCGTGCG
>CAYOVM010000146.1:0-8271 GCA_964407355.1 uncultured Enterobacteriaceae bacterium | reverse complement strand
GCAGGCGCGCCACCGGGTCGGTCCAGCCGGTGAGCGCCGCGTCCGCCTCGGCAAGCAGCTTGTCGTCCACCCGGGGATTGTACTAAGCCGTTGGAGCTATCCGGTCCAAGGCCGGCCACGCACGTCCCGTTGCATCGCGCGGGTCAAATGCCTCCATGCTGAGTATGGCCCTCGCCTTCTTCATCGTCGCCATCATCGCCGCGGTCTTCGGCTTCGCCGACTCCGGCGCCGGCGCGCTCAACGCCGGGCAGGCGGCCTTCTACGTGTTCCTCGCCCTTTTCCTGCTTTTCTTCGTAGCCGAGCTGCGCCGCAAGTCCTGAGACTCGCTCAGAGCATGTAGCGCACGTACGCGAACAGCGCGTCGATCACGAACACGAAGAGCAGGCTCTGGATGACCGCGCGCATCGCGGCGATCGGCACGGCGGTGAGGGAGCGGGTGACGGCGAGGCCGTGGTAGCAGGAGATGGCGGCGACGGCGGCGCCGAAGCAGAAGCTCTTCAGCAGCGCGAGCAGCAGGTCGGCGAGGGTGATGACCTCGAAGAACCTCTCGAGCTGGATGATGAACGGCGCGCTCTGGAAGAGCGTGCTGACGGCGAGGCCCCCGGCCACGGCGACGACCTGGAAGTACACCGTGAGCGCGATCACCGAGAGCGTGAGCGCCGCCATGCGCGGGACCACCAGGTAGTCCATCGGCCGGATGCGCAGGTTCGCGAGGTAGTCGGTCTCGGATTGCGCTTCCATCAGGGCGAGCTCGGTGGCGATCGCCACGGCGGAGCGCGCGACGATGATGATCGCGGCGAGGAGCGGCCCGAGCTCGCCGACCACGGTCCACACCAGCACGCGAACCGTGAGCTCGCTGTTCGCGCCGACGAGCGCGGTCGTCTGGGTCACCGCCAGCGCGCCGACCAGCAGCCCGAGCAGTCCGACCAGGTAAGCGCCCTGCACGCCGGTGAAGTAGAGCTGGCGATGGAACACCGCGCGCACCGGGCCGATGGCGAGCACCCGCAGATGGGTGATCGCGTAGATGAAGAACGCCCAGTACCCGGCGAGCTGAGCGGGCAAATCGCTGTAGTCAGGAGCGAAGCGGGTTCTCACCGGTCCGGAGCGAAGCGCGTTCTCATCGCACTTCTTGGTTGCCAATAGTGGGCGACGCGAGCCGCTGCTGCGCGATCTTCGCCTCGCCGATGATGCGCTGCGCGTTGGCGCGCTCGGCGCGCGCCTCGTCGCTCGCGGGAAGCTGCAAGGCGCGCTCGGCGCGCTGCAGGGCGAGCGCCGGCTGGCCGCGGGCGAGGGCGACGCGGGCGCCGAGGTTGAGGATCGCCGCCTGCGCGCGGCATGTTCCGCACAGGGACTGCGCGCGGGTCTGCCACTCGTCGGCGCGCGCTGCGTCGCCGCCCGCGAGGTAGAGCTGCGCCTTGCGCGCGGCCGCTTCGGCGCGCCAGCCCGCGGCGGCGGCGCTTTCGAGCACCCGGTCGAGATGGCGGTGCGCCGCGTCCGCATCGCCCAGGGCCTGGTCGATCCGCGCGAGGCTGAGCGCGTTCACCGCGACGCCCTCGACGCTGTCGATGCTCGCGTCGATCTCCAGGGCGCGCTCGTACAGCGCGCGCGCCTTGGCGAGCTCGCCGCGCTCGTAGGCCTGGGCGGCGCGCTGATTGAAGCCGAGCGCTTCCTCGGAAAGCCGGCTCGGCGCCGGCGGCGCGCCGGCGCAGCCGGCGAGCGCGAGCGCCAGCAGGAGCCCGTGCGCCGCGGGAAGCGCGCTACCGGGACGGGCTCGCGACGCCATCGAAGCTGCCCAGCGGAAGCGCCTGCTCGCGCGGCTCGGCGAGAATGGTGTTGATCGGCCAGCTGTGCTTCGCGCCGTCGACGATGGCGCGGCCATCCTTCGCGAGGACGCGCGCGTCGCGCAGCGCGGGCGGCAGCTCCTCGGCCGCGGTGGCGGTCGCCGCCTCGACGTTGGCGAGGGTGCGGTCGAGCTTCAGCAGCAGCTCGGGCAGCTTGCGATCCAGCCCCGCGATGGTGTTGCCGAGGTTGTCCATCGTGGTCGAGGCCTTCTCGAACGTGGCATCGACCTTGTCGACCGCCTTGTCGGCCTTGGCGAGCACGCCGGAGAGCTGGCGGTCGGCGTTGGTCGCGAGCCGCGACGTCTGCTTCGCCGCCTCCGACATCTCGCCGGTGAACTGGCGCAAGTTCCTGAGCGCGGCGCGCACGTCGCCCTCGGGCCGGTTCGCCGACTCGGCGAACTGCTTCAGGTCGGCGAGGATCGGCTTGAGCTGCGCCGAGAGCTCCTCGGCGACCGAGGAGAAGTCGGCGGCGCGCTCGTACTTCAGCGCCCCCTCCGCGAGCACCGGCCGCGAAGGCGCCTGGCTCGGCACGATCTCGATGATGCTCGCGCCGATCAACCCTTCCTTCGCGATGCGCGCCGTCGAGTCCTCGTTGATGAGGCGCAGGTATTCCGTCTGCACCAGCAGCCGCACCTTGACCGTGCCGTTGGGCTCGAGGGTGAGCGCGTCGACGGCGCCGACCTTGAAGCCGAAGAGCTGCACCGCCATGCCCTTGCCGATGCCCTGGGCGCTGTTGGCGAAGAAGTGCAGCGGCGTCGTGTGCGTGAACACGCCCTGGCGCACCAGCGCGGCGAGGATCCCGGCGGCGATGAGGAACGCCGCCAGCAGGAGAAAGAGGCCCGTCTTCAGCTCCAGCCCCTCGAAGCGGGTGTCGTGCTCGGCGAAGATTTTCATGCGGGCCTTCACAGGTGGAACGTCGGGTAGGCGCTCAGCGCGGGAAGCATCGGGTCCTCGGTGTCGACGTAGATCGCGGTCCTGAACGGGAAATGCTGGCGAAACAGGCGATCGAACCCGGCCGCCTTCTCGGTCTCGGCCCGCGTCAGGCCTTCGAACAGGCCGTCGTAGACCATGATCTCCGGCTCGGCCAGCATCGCGCGCACGAACGCCACGAGGCGGCGCTCGAACTCGGACAGGCGGTCGGGCAGCAGCGCGCACAGCTCCGCGAAGCGCTGCGAGAGCACGCCGAGGTCGCGGAACAGCTTCTCGGCGCGCGTCTCGAGCTCGTCCAGGCGCGCTTCGCCGCGATAGGCGATCGGCAGCACCAGGTTCTCCCACACCTTCAGATTGCCGATGAGCCCGCCGCGCGCGGCCACGATGGCCACCGGCGCGGTGTCGCCGAGCTTGCGCATGAGCTGCGCCTTGAGGGGCGGCCGCGAGACGATGGCGCGGTAGCGCTGGCCGGTGTCGAGCTCGAGCTCGATGCGGCGCTCGCCGCTGCCGTCGTCGAGGACGAGAGTCGGCATCAGCCGACAGGCCTGCGGGCGGCCGGCGCCGCGCGCTGCAGAATCTTCATCGTCTTTCTCCCCCTGCGAGCTGCTTTTCATTATAGACCCCCGGGCACAGGCCTTGCTGCCGCCGGGGAATGGAACAACAACCGCGATGGGCGGAAATGTGCGCCCGCATCCTCCAGCAGTGTGAAGCTCTCCAGGGCGGCCGCGAGAACCTCGCCGCCCTGCTCGAGGTCCATCCGCATCAGCTCGCCCTCTGGCTGACCGCCAAGTCCGGCCCGCCGCGCTCGGTGTTCGAGAAGGCGATGGAGGTCATCCTCGCCGAGCACGACCGCCGCACCACCCTCGAGGAAGCGCGCGGCCCCGCGCCTCGCAGGCGGCGCACCGACCACTAGCCCGGTCGCCGAACCATTCTGGTCATATTACCGGCCGCCGCCTCTTCCCTTTGAAACCGTCCGGGGTATAGTCCCCGGACGAGTTTCGATAGGGTGGGACGCGTGGTCTTCAATGTCTTTCGCGGCTGGATCAGCCGCCGGCGCGAGCGCCAGGTGGAGCGGGACACCGACGGGCTCACGCTCGAGGAGGCGATCCCGGACGCGAAGCTTCTCATCGCCTACGCCTCCGCCTATACGCGCAAGACCGAGCAGGCGCTGATCGCGGAGCTCGTGCACGCGACCGGCAAGGTGATCGACCTCGTGGCGCAGAAGCAGCCGGTCACCTCCGAGGCCGAAGCCGAGTTCTGGCAGAAATACCAGAACCTCTCCGAGGAATTGCTGCCGGTCACCGCGGCCTCGATCCGGGCGTCCTCGAGCGCGTGGAACTGGGGGCCGTCGATCACCAGCCACGCGGTCGCCGCGGTCGTGCTGCTCATGGTGTTCGGCGTGGTGCTCGCCACCTGGGCCACCGGCTCCACGATCCGCGCCGACGTGAAGCTGGCGAGCAAGGATCTCCAGGAGAAGATGAAGAGCTACACGGAAGCGCGCAGCAAGGCGGCGCTCCTGAAAGCGCAGCTCGAAGGCCACGAGGACGAGCTCAACCCGCCTTCGCCCGCGAAGATCGTGCGGATCGCGTTGACCGCGGCGAGGATCGCCGAGCTGCAGAAAAGCGTCTTGGAGCGGACCGAGGAGCTGAGAAAGCTCACCAACGACCTCGGCCCGATCCAGTCGGAGATGCGCATCATCAACCTGCGGCGCGATCCGCTCATCGAGCTGCTTGGCGGCTGGTACGAGACGGTCACGCCGGACTCCTGGCGCATCAAGTCGAAAGACCGGATCCAGGTCGCGATCGCCGAGCACGAGAAAGACCGGCTGCTTTACGCCAGTGGCGCCCAGACGCAGGGCGTGCGGCGGATCGCGGCGTTGAACCCCCAGTTCGACGACCTGCTGCGGCGCAACCGGGTCCAGGACGCGAAGGACGGTTACGCTCTGGATCTTCTACACAGGGTCGACCTGATCCTGGAAGTGCTGCAGCGCTACCTGCTGCCGCTGCTGCTCGGGCTTCTCGGATCGCTGACGTTCATCCTGCGCACGCAGATCGCGCAGGTGAAGGACCAGACGTTCCATCGCCCCTACTGGAGCCTGTCGATCGCGCGGCTGGGGCTCGGCCTGATCGCCGGGCTGATGGGCGGGCTCGTGATCACCACCGACGACACGGTGCTCAAAACGCTTCCGCCCCTGGCGCTGCCCTTCGTCCTGGGCTACGCCATCGAAGTGCTGTTCGCGTTCATGGACAAGCTGGTAAAGGCGTTCGTGGGCAACGACAAGGCCGCACCCCAGACGGCCTGAGCTTTTCTCAGATCCGCTTCAGGAGCGCGTACAGCGTGAGAGCGCGCGTCAGCCACGGCAGGACCTTGCGCCCGGCGACGGCGACGACGCCCGCCGCGACGGCGATGAGCACGGGATGCCTGCGAAGCGCCGCCACGACGCGATCGGCGCCCGCGGCCTTCCGCACGATCGGGGCGGCGTCCCGCACCAGCCCCGCGCGCAGCTCGGTCGAGCGCTCGACCAGCGCGGCGCGGCGCCGCTGCAGCCGCCGCAGATCGCCGATCATTGCTTGATCGCTTCGTAGTCGCGCGCGAGCTCGGCGAGCGTCGACTCGAACGCGCGCGGCTTCATCTGCGCGAGGCGCAAAAGCCGCCAGGCGAGGATCGCCGCGGCGGCGATGAACGCGGCCGCGATGGCGCACACCGTCACGAGGCGATGCTCCTCGCTCACCGCGAGCACCAGCGCGACCGAGCCGAAGGCGAGGCCGAGCGCCGCGAGCACCAGCACCGCGAGGCCGCCGAGGAGGGCCGCGGTGAGCCGCGCCAGCTCCTCGCGCAGCTCGGTGCTGAAAAGCTCGAAGCGCGTGCGCCCGAGCGAGACCAGCCCGGCGAGCAGGTTCTGCGCCGACTGCAGCAGGCCGGCGCTCATTTGCGGCCGAGCAGGATGCCGAGGACGAGGCCGATGCCGGCGGCGATCCCCACCGCGGCCCACGGATGCGCTCGCACCTCGTCGTTCAGCCGGCCGCCGACGCCTTCGAGGCGCTCGCGCGCCGCGCGCAGCGATTCTTCGGCGCGCGCGCGGATCTCGTCGACGCGCTCGCCGTGCTCCCCGGCGGTGGCCTTGAGCAGGTCCTCGGCGGCGGCGACCACGTCGCGCAGCTCGCCCATCAGCTTGTCGGTAGCAGCTTCCATGCGGCTCTCCCAGTGGAAAGTAGGGAAGCATGATACTTCGGCCGATTCGGGCCGCCTATTTGTTCACGGCGGCGGCGAAGCCCGGATCATCGACCTAGTCCAGCGACTCGGACGGCGTGGGGATGACGGTCACGAGGCCGGAGCGGCCCTTGAATTGACCGTCCTCCATGAGCGCGGTGGAGAAGGCGGAGACCCAGATCGTGCGGCCGCCGCTTAGCTGGAGGCGGTACGCGAGGTAGAACGAAGGCAGGCTCGAGATCGCTTTTTCCCGGGCGGCGGTGACTCGCGCGCGGTCGGACGGATGGACGCGGCGCAGCCAGCCGACCTCCATCGCTTCGTCGGCGGAGAGCTCGAACAGCTCGCATAACGACTGGCTTACGTAGACGCAGCGCCCGTGCTCGTCGGTCCGGTAGATGCCGGCGGGGGCATTGGGGTTCGAGCCGAGCGCGCTACCCGTCGAGTTTTGGTCCGAGGGGTTGTCCATATCGCTACCTGCTCGAAATTATCGCAGGTCCGCCCGACTCGCACCAAGGCAAGGCATGCGAAAAGCCGATACGCTGCGTGCTCGATGACCAAAGAAACCACCCGGAAGCCCCGGCGCGCCATCGTGGCGGCGGTGCAAAGGCCCAGCGTCAGCGACCTCGAGTTCGAGGCCTCGCTGACGGAGCTGCGCCAGCTCGCCAAGACGCTCGGCTTCGAAGTTATCCATACGTTCACCCAGAAGCGCGCCGGCTTCGATTCGGCGGGCTATTTCGGCGTGGGCAAGCGCAAGGAGCTGCAGGCGCTCGTGGAAGGCGACGGCGCCGACGTCATCCTCATCGACCACGAGATTTCGCCCTCGCAGGCCCACAACCTCGAGAAGGAAGCCGGCGCCGAGGTGATGGACCGGACCATGGTGATCCTCGAGATCTTTCACCGGCACGCGCGCTCCCGCGCGGCGCGGGCGCAGGTCGAGATCGCGCGCCTGGGCTACATGGCGCCGCGCATGCGCGAGGCGGCGAAGCTCGCGGGGCCGAAGGACCGGGCGCGCAGCGGCGTCGGCGGGCGCAGCGGCGGCGAGTCGCACGGCGAGCTCGACCGGCGCAAGATCCGCGACCGCATCGCCGAGCTGCAGAAGGAGCTCGACGGCATGAAGCTCGAGCGCAAGACGCAGCGCGCGCGGCGCCAGGAGCGCCAGGGCCTCGCGCGCGTGGCGCTCGTCGGCTACACGAACGCGGGCAAATCGACGCTGATGCGCGCCCTCACGGGCAGCGAGGTGCTGGTGGCCGACAAGCTCTTCGCGACGCTCGACACCACCGTGCGCGCCCTTCATCCCGAGACGGTCCCGCGCGTCCTCGTCAGCGACACCGTCGGCTTCATCAAGAACCTGCCGCACGCGCTCGTCGTGTCGTTCAAGTCGACCCTGGACGAAGCGCTCGAGGCCTCGCTCCTCGCCCACGTGGTGGATGCGAGCGATCCGGGCTTCGAGCGCCAGCTCGCGGTGACCGAGGAAGTCCTGGAGGAGATCGGCGCGAAGGACGTGCCGCGCCTGCTGGTGTTCAACAAGATCGACCGCGCCGGCGAGGCACCGAACCAGCGGGCCGCGCTCGAAGCCGCCCTGCGCGCCAGGCACCCGGATTGCATCGTGATGAGCGCCCGCAGCGAGGCCGACGTCGCCAGGCTGCACAAGAGGATCGTGGGTTTCTTCCGGCAGAACCTGGTCGAGGCGGAGCTCTTCCTCCCCTGGGCGGCGCAGAACATGCGCGGCGAGATCTTCGAGACCTGCGAGGTGCTGGAGGAGCGCTCGGACGACGAGGGCGCTCTGCTGCGCGTGCGCGGCGAGCCCGAGGCCGTGAAGCGCCTGCAGGCCCGATTCGGGCGCGCCGACAAAACGGCCGCGCGCAAAACCAGGGCTTGAAATGCCGGGGCGCGGCCCCAGTTCCGGCGGTAAACGGGGGCTAACGCATGTCCGCGACGACGACGAAAGAAACCCTCGGCTTCCAGGCCGAGGTGAAGCAGCTTCTGAAGCTGATGATCCACTCCTTGTACAGCAACAAGGAGATCTTCCTGCGCGAGCTGATATCGAACGCGTCCGACGCCGCGGACAAGCTGCGCTTCGCCGCCTTGAACGACAACGCCCTGTACGGTTCCGACCCGGACCTGAAGATCCGCATCGCGCTCGACAAGGCCGCGCGCACGATCACTGTGTCGGACAACGGCATCGGCATGTCCCGCGAGGAGGTGGTGCAGAACATCGGCACCATCGCGCGCTCCGGCACGCGCGAGTTCTTCCAGTCCCTCACCGGCGACCAGGCCAAGGACGCGCGCC
>CAYOVM010000145.1:1497-8385 GCA_964407355.1 uncultured Enterobacteriaceae bacterium | reverse complement strand
GTAGAAGCGCTTGCCGGCGCCCAGGTCGAAGTAGCCGTCCCAGATGTGCAGGTCGCTGTGGCAGACGCCCGAGCGCGTGACGCGCACCAGGACCTCGGTCCCCTTGGGCTCGGGTGTTTCAAGAACGGCTCTTTGAAGCGGTTTTCCGTGCTCGACGACCTGATAACTGATCATGCCTTGCTTGCCTCGGTCAGCGCCTGATCGATATCCCACAGGATGTCGTCGAGCGCCTCGATGCCGACCGACATGCGGACCATGTCGGGCTGCACCCCGGCCTTGAGCTGCTCCTCGTCGCTCATCTGGCGGTGCGTCGTCGAGGCCGGGTGGATGACGAGGGTCTTCGCGTCGCCGATGTTGGCGAGGTGGCTCATGAACTGCGCCGCCTCGATGAAGCGCTCGCCGGCTTTCGCGCCGCCCTTGACGCCGAAGTTGAGGAGCCCTGAAGCGCCTTTGGGCAGGTACTTCTTTGCCAGGGCGTAGTACTTGCTGTCGGGCAGGCCCGGGTAGTTCACCCACGCCACCCTGGGATGGTCCTTCAGGAATTTCGCGACGGCCAGCGCGTTGGCGCAGTGCCGGTCCATCCGCACGTGCAGCGACTCGAGGCCCTGCAGCAGCAGCCAGGCGTTCAGCGGCGGCAGGGTGGGCCCGAACGTGCGCATGATCTCCATGCGCGCCTTCATGGTGTAGCCGAAGTCGCCGAAGGTCTCGTGGAAGATGACGCCGTGATAGCCGGGCGAGGGCGAGGTGAACTCCGGAAACTTGCCGTTGCCCCAGTTGAACTTGCCCGACTCGACGATCGCGCCGCCCATCGTGGTGCCGTGCCCGCCGATGTACTTGGTCGCGGAGTGGATGACGATGTCGGCGCCCCACTCGATGGGCCGGCAGAGGTAGGGCGAGGGCACCGTGTTGTCGAGCACAAGCGGGATGCCGGCGTCGTGCGCGATCGCGGCGAGCGCCTCGATGTCGACGATGTTGATCAGCGGATTGCCGAGCGTCTCGGCATAGATCAATTTTGTATTTTTTCTGATGCTGTTTTTGAAGTTCTCGGGGTTGTCGGGGCTCACGAAAGTGGTCTCGATCCCGAGCTTGCGCAGGTTCACGTGCAGCAGCGTGTGCGTGCCGCCGTAGAGCGTCGAGGCCGAGACGATGTGGTCGCCGGCCGAGCACAGCGTGAGGATCGCCACGGCCTCCGCGGCCTGGCCGGTCGCGGCGGCGAGCGCGGCGCGCCCGCCCTCGATCGCCGCCATGCGCTCCTCGAACACCGCCACCGTGGGATTCGAGATGCGCGAGTAGACGTTGCCGAACGTCTGCAGGTTGAAGAGACTCGCCGCGTGCTCGGCGGAGTCGAACACGAACGAGGTCGTCTGGTAGATCGGCACGGCGCGCGCGCCGGTCGCCGCGTCGGGGATCTGGCCCGCGTGCAGGCAAAGCGTCTCGATGCCGAACTTGCGGTCAGCCACTACGCAGCTTCAGTCCTTGCTCTGAGGGGCGGCTGGCTGCTGCTCGGCGAGGGAGCCGGTGCCGGCCGCCGAGCGGCGGTACTCCGAGGGCGGGACGCCGACCTGCTGCAGGAAGAAACGGGTGAAGTTGCTCTGCGCGGAGAAGCCGAGCTCGGCCGAGAGCTCGGCGATCTTGCCGCGACCCGACGACAGGCGCGACACGGCGGTCTCGACGCACAGCATGTCGAGGTAGGTGCGCGGCGAGAAGCCGGTGCAGAGCTGGAACAGATCGTAGAAGCGCGAGCGCGACAGGCCCACCTGGCTCGCGAGCTCGTCGATGCTGAGATCCTTGTGCGGGCGAGCGCGCAGCAGGCCGATGGCGCGCCGGATGCGGCTGTCCTCGAAGCGCGAGCCGCGCCACAGCGGCGACGAGGCGCGCCGGCGCGCGAGATAGGTCTCGACGATGGAGAGCACGAGCTCCTGCAGCATGAACTCGAGCCGCTCGGGCGAAAGGAAACGGTCGTTCAGCGCTTCGACCGCGAGCGCGTCGGCGAGCCGGCGGATGCGCGGCGTGATCGGCTCGCGAGGCTCCGGAAAGGCGCGCTCGCCGGCGCCGAAGACCGCCGGGAAGCTCTGGCGCAGCCACTCGCCCGCGGCATGGAACACGAGCGCGCGGGCGGCATCGACGTTGACGTGGATTTCACCGGGGTTGAGAAAACGGACTTCGCCGTCGCCTTGCGCCATGATGATCGCGGGATCCGCGTGCGCCTGGAGCGGGTCCTGCGGCGCCAGCTCCGTGAGCACCAGGCGCCCGAAGCGCCCCTCGAAGAGCCTGACCTGCTTACCCTTGGTCCCCTCGTTCCCCATGCCGACAGAATACATTAACTGGGCAGGTGAATGGGGTCGGAATGCGAGCTTCGCAATGCAGCAAATCCGGCGGGACTAGTACGCCAGCCAGCGGGGGCGCTTGGCCGAAACGACACGCGTATTGACGCCGACCCAGTTCAGGCCGCCAAAGAGCCGGCCGTGCTCGATCTTGACGCAGCGGTCCATGACCGTCTCCAGCCCCGCGGCGCGCGCCTTGGCCGCCGCCGCTTCATTGCGGACGCCGAGCTGTTGCCAGAGGACCCGCGCGCCGACCGCGATCGCCGCTTCCGCGATCGGCATGACGTCCTGCGTCTTGCGGAATATATCGACGATGTCGATGTGCTCCGGGACCTCCTGCAGCGATTTGTAGCAGCGCTGGCCCAGGATCTCGGGGTACTTCGGGTTCACGGGAATGACGCGGTAACCATGCTCGAGCATGTATTTGGCGGCGAAGTAGCTCGGCCGGAACCAGTCGGCCGAAAGCCCCACCACCGCGATGACGCGGTTTTCGCGCAAAATGCGGCGCAGCGTGTTGATGTCGTCCATGGCGCAAACTATACCCGCAGGATTGAAATGAAGACCGACCTGAAAACCCGGCACGGCGGCAGGATCCTCGCCGATGCGCTCGTCGCCCAGGGCGTGAAGACGGCGTTCGGCGTGCCCGGCGAAAGCTACCTGCCGCTGCTGGACGGCTTGCTCGACGTGCGCGACAAGCTTTCCTTCGTCGTCTGCCGCCAGGAAGGCGGTGCGTCGTACATGGCGGAGGCTTACGGCAAGCTTACGGGCGAGCCCGGCGTGCTCCTCGTCACGCGGGGGCCGGGTGCGACGAACGGCTCGATCGGCATGCATACCGGCTTCCAGGACTCGACGCCGATGGTGATGTTCATCGGCCAGGTCGGCAACGACATGGCCGAGCGCGAGGCCTTCCAGGAGATCGATTACCGCCGCATGTACGGCCAGATGGCGAAGTGGGTGGCGCAGATCGACCGTGTCGAGCGCATTCCCGAGTACGTAAGCCGCGCCTTTCACACCGCGATGGCCGGGCGTCCGGGGCCGGTGGTGCTCGCGCTTCCCGAGGACATGCTGTTTTCCGAGGCCGCCGTTGCGGATGTCGGCCGGCATCACGTCGTGCGCCCCGCGCCCGCTTCTTCGCAAATGGACGAGTTGCAGAAGCTTCTGCAAAAAGCGGCGAGGCCGCTCGTCATCCTCGGCGGCGGCGGCTGGGACCGCGAGTCGTGCCTCAAGCTGCAGAAGTGGGTCGAGGCCGCCGGCCTGCCCGCCGGCACCTCGTTCCGCTGCCAGGATCTCTTCGACAACCGCAGCCCGAGCTATGCGGGCGACGTCGGTATCGGCCTCAACCCAAAGCTCGCGCAGCGGGTTAAGGAGGCGGACGTCCTGCTCGTCATCGGCGCGCGGCTGGGCGAGATGACGACCAGCGCGTACACGCTGCTCGAGGTTCCGCAGCCGCGCCAGACCCTGATCCATGTGCACGCGGGAGCCGAGGAGCTCGGTCGCGTCTACCGCCCGGCGCTCGCCATCAATTCGGGCTATCCCCAGTTTGTCGACGCTTTATCGAAAATTTCCTTTCCCGGGAAGAACTGGAAAGAAGAGACCGCAAAAGCCAGGCAGGATTACCTCGAGTGGATCGAGCCGCGGCCGATGCCGGGCAAGCTGCACTACGGCGAAGTGATCCGCTGGCTGAGCGCGAACCTGCCCGAAGACACGATCGTCGCCAACGGCGCGGGCAACTTCGCGGGCTGGCTGCACCGGCACTTCAGCTACCGCGGCTTTCGCACCCAGCTCGGCTCGACCAACGGCTCGATGGGCTACGGTTATCCGGCGGGCGTCGCGGCGAAGCTCGCGGCGCCGGAACGCACGGTAATTGCGGTCTGCGGCGACGGTGACTTCCTGATGAACGGGCAGGAGCTCGCCACCGCGGTCCAGCACAACGCGTGCTTCGTCGCGCTGGTTGTCAACAACGGCCTCTACGGCACGATCAGGATGCACCAGGAGCGCGAGTATCCGGGGCGGGTGTTCGCCACCGACCTGCGCAATCCGGACTTTGCCGCCTACGCGCGCGCCTTCGGCGCGCATGGCGAAACGGTGGAGCGCACCGAGGAGTTCGCACCCGCGTTCGAGCGCGCCAGCAAGTCCGGCAAGCCCGCCCTTATCGAGCTGCGGATCGACCCGGATGCGATCACCCCCGCGACGACCTTATCGGCCGTGCGGCAAAAGGCGCTTACGTCACGGCAATAAAGTCGGGATCGTCCTGGTGGGCGCGTTCGAACTTTAGGAATTCGTAGTACCCGCAGCGCGGGCTGTCGGGATACTGGCGGCACACCGCCGGCCTCGCGTCATAGACGGTGCAGCGGCGCGCCTTGCGGTCGAAGTTGATGCACACGGTGTTGAAGTGCTCGTCCTTCTGGTGGCGCAGCAGGCGCACCTTTTCCTTCGGATCGTATTTGGTCAGCCGCTCCTCCGCGACCTTGTAGCTCAGGTCGAAATGCTTCGCCAGGCGCTCGATGTCGCGCGGCGTCACTTCGATTTCAGGATAGCTGCAGCAATACCCCGGGCACTTCAGGCAGGAATAGCTTGTCTTGGCTTTGACGGGAACGGGGAAGGGTTTACCGGTTTTCATTTACATGGATTCGATTCGCCGAAGGCCGCGCATTGTACGCGACTGGTGTTGATTTTCTCATCGCGTCGACCCGCATTTAAACCCCGGTTAACCCTTTCAGCGGCCGGTTACGTTTCATGTTGCATGGGTCCGCGAGAGCGGCTCGACAACAAGGAGAGCGAAATGGGACCGTTGCAGAAGGCGATCGCAATAATCGTGCTTGCCTGCTCCACGCAGGCCTGTGCGGCTGGAAGCCTGGCAGAGCTGAACATCTACGATCGCACCGAGGGAAGGCAGTTGCAGGTCTACTGGCACGGAGGCAGGGCGTACGTGGCGGGCAAGCCCGGCAACGAGTACCACATCAGCGTGCGCAACCGCGAGCGCACGGACATCCTCGCCGTCGTTTCGGTAGACGGGGTCAACGCGATCACCGGGCAGACCGCCGATGCGGGCCAGAGTGGTTACGTACTTTCGCCGGGCAGCTCGATGAGCATCCAGGGATGGCGCAAGAGCCTGTCCGAAACCGCGGCGTTCTACTTCACCACGCTCGCCGATTCGTACGCCTCGCGGACGGGCCGGCCCGACAACGTCGGGGTCATCGGCGTGGCTCTCTTCCGCAGGAAACAGGAACCGCAATCCGTTGGGCAGATTGCGCCTTCCCGGGCGCGGAACGAGGCGGGCGCCGCCGATGCGGCGTCCGCGCCTCGGGCCGCCGAGGAAAAGCAGCTCGGGACCGGACATGGCCGCCACGAGACCTCGTATGCGCGGTACGTGGCATTCCAGCGCGCGTCCCTTGTGCCTGCGGAGACGATCACCATCTACTACGACAGCCGCGCGAATCTGGTCGCGCGCGGGGTCATCCGGGAGCCGGTGCCCGTGGCGCCTGCGCCGCGCCCGTTTCCTGGGTTCGTTCCTGATCCTGCCTGCTAGGCCGCGTTAGACTCATGAAGGGATGGAGGCCCCGGACGAAGAGCTCATGCTTGCGTATGGAAACGGCGACGCCGGGGCCTTCGACACGCTTTACGCGCGCCATCGCGGAGCGTTGTTCCGCTACGTGCTGCGCGGCGTGAAGGTGCGCGCGGTCGCGGAGGAGCTCTATCAGGAGATCTGGATCCTGGTGATCGAGGCGCGCAAGCGCTACACGCCGAGCGCCCGCTTCACGACCTGGCTCTACACGATCGCGCACAACCGCCTGGTGGACCACTGGCGGCGCAAGGAGCTCGCGCTGGTTCCGGCGGACGAAGACCGGGAGCCGGCGAGCGCCGCAGCCGACCCGGCGAGGCAGCTCGAGGGCCGCGCAGCGCTGGCGCGATTCGCGAAAGCGCTCGAGACGCTGCCGCACCAGCAGCGCGAGGCTTTTCTCCTTCACGAGGAGGCGGAGCTCACGGCGCTGGAAATCGCCGCGGTCACCAACTCCGAGCCCGAGGCGGTGAAGAGCCGGCTGCGCTATGCCTACGCAAAATTGAAGGCGGCGACGGATGTCTGAGCACGACGACGAGCGCGAAGCCGGGCGCCTCTATCGACAGTTGCCGCGCGAGGAGCCGCCGGCGGCGCTCGATGCCAAGATTCGCGTGGAGGCGCGCCGCGCGGCCGTCACGCATCCCGCGCCCCTTGTCGCGCCGACCGGCCGAAGGAACTGGTATTTCCCGGTCGCCGCGGCGGCGGTGATCGTGCTCGCGGTCGCGATCACCTGGCAGGTAGAGCGCGAGCAGGGCGACGAAGGCGCGCCGCTCCCGCAAAGTCCGGCTGCTCCGGCGCTTCGGAAGGAACAGAAGGTTGCGGAACCGGCGCCTCAAAAAGCGCAGCCCGAAGCCCGGCGGAACGCGCCTTTGGCCAAGCAAGCGGAAAAGCCCGCGGAAGAGGCGAAAAACGACGCGTCGCCCCCAGCGGTCGCCGGAACGCTCTCGCAATCCCGCGAGGACGCGCTCCGCGAGAGGGAAAACCGGATGCGCCAGGAGCGCCCCG
>CAYOVM010000145.1:0-1397 GCA_964407355.1 uncultured Enterobacteriaceae bacterium | reverse complement strand
GCGGACAAGGCGCTCGCGGAATTCCGCAAGCGCTACCCGGACTACCGGATTCCCGCGGCGACGCTCGAGAAGGTGGAGAGAAGGTAGCGCCCGAAATCAGGGACAGACCACGTTTTTGTAGCGAGGCGCAGGGAAAACGTGGTCTGTCCCTGATTTATCCGCTACTTCGCTTTTTCGCCGGCGGCGTACAAGAACACCGCCGATGAATCGAGCTTGCCGAGGGCGACGCGGCGCGCCGCCTGGAACTGGCTGCGCACCAGCGCGGCGAGCGGCGCCGGGCGGTCGAGCTCCGCCGCGAGCTGGAGGAAGTAGCGCACGTCCTTGTCCATCAGCTCGAGGTGGAACTGCGGCGAGAAGTCGCGGCTGAACATCTTCGGCAGCTTGTTCTTCACCACCCGCGAGCCGGCCGCGCCTTCGTTGAGGATCTCCATGGTCGCGGCGCGGTCGAGGTTCGCCGCCTCGGCGATCAGCGCGCCTTCCGCGAGCACCGCCTGCAGCGAGGCGCCGAGCATGTTGTTGATGAGCTTGAGCGTCGCGCCCGAGCCCACCTCGCCGATGCGGCGCACGAGGCGGCCCATGCCGGCGAAAACCGGCTGCGCCCGGTCGAACGCGGCCTTGTCGCCGCCGACCATGATGACCAGCTCCTTGCCCTGCGCCTGCGGCAGGCTGCCCGACACCGGCGCATCGAGGTAGACCACGCCGCGCGCCGCGGCGGCCTTCGCCACCTCGCGCGCCATGCCCGGCGTATTGGTGCTCGAATCGATGACGATGGTGCCCGGCGCCGCGGCGCCGATCACGCCGGAGGCGCCGAGCATGACCTCGCGCGTCGCGTTGTCGTCGGCCACGATCGACACCACGAAGTCCGCGCCGCGCGCCGCGTCGGCCGGGCTCGCCGCGACCTCGATGCCCTTGTCGGCGAAAGGCTTCGCCTTGGCGCGGTCGCGGTTCCAGACTTTCAGCTTGAAGCCGGCGGCGTGCAGGTTCATCGCCATGCGCGAGCCCATCGCGCCCAACCCAATGAATGCCACGGTGCTCATGCGTTGTCTTTCAGTGTTGCAGGATCTTGGAGAGGAAGATCTGGGCGCGCTCGGAGCGCGGGGTACCGAAGAAATCATCCTTGCTTGCGTCCTCGACGATTTTTCCGGCGTCCATGAAGATCACGCGGTGCGCGACCTTGCGCGCGAAGCCCATCTCGTGCGTGACCACCATCATGGTCATCCCCTCGCGCGCGAGCTGCACCATCACGTCGAGCACCTCGTTGATCATCTCGGGGTCGAGGGCCGAGGTCGGCTCGTCGAAGAGCATCGCGATCGGGTCCATGCACAGGGCGCGCGCGATCGCCACGCGCTGCTGCTGGCCGCCGGAGAGCTGGCCGGGATACTTGTCCTTGTGCGCGA
>CAYOVM010000144.1:0-8464 GCA_964407355.1 uncultured Enterobacteriaceae bacterium | reverse complement strand
TCCGGCCCGAGCCTGCGCAAGGCGTGAAATTATAATTCGCGCCGGTCCTCGCCTTCGGGCCATTCGGGCGGGGTACTTCCTAGATGTGTATAGATGTGTATTCTGGATGCGCTGGCCGACGGCTATGACGAAGACTTCGAAGGTCCATAGAGAACGGGCGCTATCCGGGGGCGTCAAGGTCAGGAACGGCATCCTGGCGGCACTGCTCGCCACCGAATACAAGCGTCTCCTGCCCAGGCTCGAGAGCGTGACGCTGGCGCGCGGCCAGGTCGTCTACCGGGCGGATCACGACATCGACGCGGTGTACTTTCCCGAGGATGCGGTGATCGCCATGGTCGACGCGACCGACGACCGGCGAACGGTCGAGGTCGGCATCATCGGCCGCGAGGGAATCGTCGGCATCAACATCTTCCTGGGCGGCATCGTTACGCCGGACCGCGCGATCGTGCAGCTCCCGGGCAGCGCCTTCAGGATGAAGTCGAGCGACCTGCGCAAGGAAGTGCGCTTCGGCAGCCCGCCCGCTGCAGCGGCTGCTCCTAGACTACACGCGGAGCTTCCTCGCGGTGATCAGCCAGTCCGTAGCCTGCAGCCAGCACCACAGTTTGGAGCAGCGCTTGGCGCGCTGGCTCCTGACGATGCACGGTTATGCCGGCACGCGGGAACTCGTGATGGATCACCAGTCGATCGCCGCCATGCTGGGCGTGCGCCGGGTCGGCGTTTCCGAGACCGCGCACAGGTTCCGCACGACCGGGCTGATCGACTACCGCCGCGGCCGCATTGCCATCCTCGACGCGCCCGGCCTGGAGAAAAGAGCCTGCGAGTGCTACCGGTTCATCCGGCGCGAGTACGGCAGGCTGGAGGGAGCGCTGCCGCGACTGCTGTCCCGGCACAGCGCAGCGGCCTAGGCGAGCGCGACCGCTCCGCCGGCGCGACGAGGCGCCACCCGCTCGTCCGCCGCGGATAGCCACTTGCCCGCGGAACGCGCCGAGCGGAACGTCCTGGCGTCGCAGCCAAGCACGCGCAACTCTCCCCGCATGGACCGATACACAACCTCGATCGGCGCGGAATCCGCGACCACTGCGAGCCTCAGGCTCAGCGGAACTCCGACGATGCGCGCCACCGTCGCGAGGGCGTCGCGCAGGGTGAAGTGGTAATCGGCATCCTCCTCGCCCGTCCTGAACAGCGCGGCGCGCACCTTCCCGCGGGCGCACAGAAGCGCGAAGGCCTCGTAGATCTCCGAGAGCTCGTGCGAATTGCGGCCGCGGAAGTCGACCACGACGAAGCCCCTTCGCTCTTCAATGTGCCTCATGCCCGGAATTTTTTGCCTCCCTTGCGCGCAACGACTCTCCGATCTCTTTTTAGCGAACTTGGAGAGTTTGGTCTGTTCGCCTCCGTACATTGTGAACGCAGCTCCGTTCGCTCGGAACATTGCGCACGCGGCCAGTTGTCGTCGCGGCACGACCGGACGCTCCCCGCAAGTGCATTCGTCTTATCCAGAAGTCCGGCGGCGTTCAGTAGCGCAAGCTGATGGTCATGTCGAGCGTTCGCCCGTCGTAGGGAAAGCTCGCCGCGGAGAAAGAAGGCGGACCGAGCAACTCTCTGGCGTTGTTCGAGAAGCCGTAGCCTTCCATGGGAATGCCGAGCCGGGTGGTGTCGAGCTTCCCGTTCATATTCTCGTCATGAATGACTCCGATCGCGTACCTCCCGGGTGGAATGTCTTCGAAAGTGCAGAGCGCCTGCGCCTTGCGCACCTTGATCACCATGACGTTCGTCGCCGAGCTCAGGAACTCGGCGGGGAAGCCGGCGCGCGACTCGAAAAGAGCGCAGGCCACCGTTCCGGTGCTGCTTCTGATGTTGAGAATCTTGATGCGGATTCCCTGACACTGGCCCAGGCCGATGCCGGGAAGACTGGCGAACGCGAGCGCCGCGGACAACGCCACGCATCGGACAGCCGTTGGAGTTCCCGTCATGGTGACGGCGAGTCCGCAGGTCGCGGCGCAACGGCGTGCGCGCCGGGAAAACCGACGGGAAACCCTTGAAGCAGCAGGCGGTCTGTTTCCTTCCTGACCGCTGCGTAGCATTCGCACGCATGCCCCTGCAGCTTGCCGCGATCTCGGACCGTGATTCGGCCTCGCCGGTACTCGATGAGCCCGGCATCCCGGAGGATCCTGGCCGCCTGCGTGATGCCGGTGCGCCTCACGCCCAGCATGTTGCTGATCAGCTCCTGGGTCATGCGAACCTCGTTGCCGGGAACGCGGTCCAGGCTCAGGAGGAGCCAGCGGCACAGCTGCTGCTCCACCGTGTGGTGGCGGTTGCATACCACGGTCTGCGACATCTGCGTGATGAGCGTTTGGATGTAGCGCAGCAACGTCAACTGGATCGCGCCGGAACGGTGGAACTTGTCGAGGATCGTGGCCGCGTTGATCCGATAGGCGAAGCCGGCGATTTGTACGACCGCCCGGTTGGGAGTCGCCCCCCCGCCCAGCAGGATCGCGATCCCCACGCACCCGTCGTTGCCGACGACCGCGATCTCCGTCGTGGAGCCGTCAGCGAGGGTGTACAACAAGGACACGAGGCCCGAGACAGGGAAATAGACCTCGCGCACCTGCGATCCGGACTCGTGCAGCACCGCGCCGAGCGGCAACTTCTCGAACTCCAGATGCGGGCGCAGCCCCTCCAGATCCGCCTGGGGCAGCGCGGCAAGGAGAAGGTTTTCCTGGAGTGCCGACTTTTGCATCAGACCACGGTAGCCGATGCTTGCTGGCCGCGGTGTGACCTATGTCAACCGCCCCGGCAATAACGCCTGGTGCACATGCCCACTACCGGTTTGCGGGTAGTAAAGTCGACTGACGGTTGCTAGCCGGTGCTGTGCGCGCACGCGAGCACGTGATCGAAGGGAAGCGCCTGCTCGAGGCGTGAAACTATAATTCGCGCCGGTCCGCGCCTTCAGGCCAATTCAGACGGGTCCCGCAGATGCTTGTTTCCGAGTTCGACTATGAGCTGCCGCCCGAGCTGATCGCGCAGCAGCCGGCCCAGGAGCGCTCCGCCAGCCGCCTCCTGCGGCTCGATGCGTCTCGCGGGACGATCGAGGACCTGGCGTTCTCCGACCTGCCGTCGCTGCTCGGCGCGAGCGATGCGCTGGTGCTGAACGACA
Organism: uncultured Enterobacteriaceae bacterium; assembly: GCA_964407355.1. GTDB lineage: Bacteria > Pseudomonadota > Gammaproteobacteria > Burkholderiales > SG8-39 > SCGC-AG-212-J23. The sequence goes on along the minus strand of CAYOVM010000144.1, from coordinate 5,310 downwards.
CGCGCGTCATCAAGGCGCGGCTCGCGGGCCGCAAGCGCAGCGGCGGCAAGATCGAGGTCTTCGTCGAAAGAACGCTGAGCCCGCGCGAGGCCCTCGCGCTCATCCGGGCGAGCCATCGGCCCGCAACCGGCTCCGAGGTCCTGGTCGGCGACGGGGTAGTCGCGAAGGTGGAGGGGCGTGAGGGCGATCTTTTCAGGCTGAGGTTTTCCGAAGACATCGAGCCCGTTCTCGAGCGGTTCGGCGCGGTGCCGCTGCCGCCCTACATCGCGCACGCGCCCCGAGCCGAGGACGCCGAGCGCTACCAGACGGTGTATGCCGCCTCGCCCGGCGCGGTTGCGGCGCCGACCGCAGGCCTGCACTTCACGGGGGAAATATTCCGGAAAATCGAGGCGCGAGGCGCGAAGATCGCCAAAATCACCTTGCACGTCGGCGCGGGCACGTTCCAGCCTGTGCGCGTCGAGGAGGTCGAAGACCACAGGATGCACAAAGAGCGCTACACGATCCCTCCGGACGCCATGACCCTCGTTTCCGGAAGAAAGGTCCTCGCCGTGGGAACGACAGCCTTGCGCGCGCTCGAGACCGCTGCGTTGACGGGCCAGCTTTCGGGGGAGACCGAGCTCTTCGTCTATCCCGGCTTCCAGTTCCGGGCGGTCGGGCGGCTGCTCACCAACTTCCACCTGCCCAGGTCCACGCTGCTCATGCTGGCGTGCGCCTTTGGCGGCAAGGACAACGTGCTGCGGGCCTACCGGCATGCGGTCGAAAAGCGCTATCGCTTCTTCTCCTACGGCGATGCGATGCTCATAGAAAGATGATTTTCGAGCTGAAAAAAACCGACGGCGCGGCGCGCCGCGGCGTCGTGCATCTCGCGCACGGCGCGGTGGAGACCCCTGCCTTCATGCCGGTGGGCACCTACGGCGCGGTGAAGGCGATGTCGCCGCAGGAAGTCGCGGCGACCGGCGCGCGGATCGTGCTGGGCAACACCTTCCACCTCTGGCTGCGCCCGGGGCTCGACGTCATCGGCAAGCACGGCGGCCTGCACCGCTTCATGGGCTGGGACGGCTCGATCCTCACCGATTCGGGCGGCTTCCAGGTCTTCAGCCTGGGGGAGCTGCGCAAGATCACCGAGGAGGGCGTCGAGTTCGCCTCGCCGATCAACGGCGATCGCCTGTTTCTCAGCCCCGAGGAATCGATGCGCATCCAGCAGGTGCTCGATTCCGACATCGCGATGGTGTTCGACGAGTGCACACCCTATCCCGCCGCCGAGGAACAAGCGGCCGAGTCGATGCGGCTCTCGATGCGCTGGGCGGAACGCTCGCGGCGCGCGTTCCAGAGCTCGAACCTCCTCTTCGGCATCGTGCAGGGCGGCATGTACGAGAAGCTCCGCGACGAGTCGCTGAAAGCGCTGACGCAGATCGGGTTCGACGGCTACGCGGTCGGCGGCCTGTCGGTGGGCGAGCCGAAGGAGGCGCGCTCGCGCATCGTCGCGCACATCGTCCCGCGCCTGCCCGCGGACCAGCCGCGCTATCTCATGGGCATGGGCACCCCCGAGGACATCATCGAGGCGGTGGCGGCGGGCATCGACATGTTCGACTGCGTGCTGCCGACGCGCAACGCGCGCAACGGCTGGCTCTTCACGCGCTTCGGCGACGTGAAGATCCGCAACGCGCGCCACCGCGACGATCCGCGGCCGCTCGACGAGCGCTGCGCCTGCTATGCCTGCCGCAACTTCTCGCGCGCCTACCTCCATCACCTGCAGAGGACCAACGAGATCCTCGGCGCCCGGCTGAACACGCTTCACAACCTGCACTACTACCAGGAGCTCATGGCCGAGCTGCGCGCCGCCATCGAGGAGCAGCGCCTCGCGCTGACGGCCGAAAAGCTGCTGGAGGAGCGCCGGAGCGCGCAGAGCGGGCTGATATAATTCGCGGCTTTCCGGCACCGTCCCCGCACCTTACCCTCTACCCCCTATCGTCCTCCATCGGAGTCCGCAGTGATCATTTCCTCTGCCTTCGCACAGACCCCCGCCGGCGGCGGCGACGCGGGGCTGCTCGGCTTCCTGCCGATCATCCTCATGTTCGCGCTGCTGTACTTCCTCATGATCCGCCCGCAGATGAAGCGCGCGAAGGAAACGAAAGCGATGATCGAGGCGCTGCAGAAAGGCGACGAGGTGATCACCGCCGGCGGCGTGGTGGGCAGGATCTCGAAGCTCGGCGACCAGTACATCACGCTCGAGGTCGCCCCGAACACCGAGATCGTGGTGCAACGCTCGGCGGTCCAGGTGCCGCTGCCCAAGGGCACCATCAAAAGCGTCCAGTAACGGCGCGGCGCTCCCTCCTTGAACCGGTTCCCCCTTTGGAAGTACGCGATGATCGCGATCACGATCCTCGCCGCGGCGCTCTACACGCTGCCCAACTTCTACGGCGAGGCGCCGGCCGTCCAGATCTCGAGCGCGCGTAGCGCGATCAAGGTCGACCCCGCGCTCATGGCGCGGGTGCAGGAGGTGCTGAAGGCCGCGTCGATTCCCTATTCGGGCGCGGCGCTCGAGGGCGGCACGATCCGGCTGCGCTTCGAGGACACCGACACCCAGCTCAAGGCGAAGGACGCGCTCCACGCCGCCCTCAATCCCGGCGCGGCGCCGCAGGCCACGCCCGAGGAGGACCCCAAGGTCAATTACGTGGTGGCGCTGAACCTGCTGCCGGCCTCGCCCCCCTGGCTCACCGCGATCCACGCGTTGCCGATGTACCTCGGACTCGACCTGCGCGGCGGGGTGCACTTCCTGCTGCAGGTCGACATGCAGGCCGCGACCGTCAAGAAAATCGAGAGCCTCGCCGGCGACGTGCGCAGCCAGCTGCGCGAGAAAGGCATCCGCCACGGCGGCGTCACGCGCGAGGGCCAGCAGATCCGCGTGCGCTTTCGCGACGCGGCGCTGCGCGATCAGGCGCGCTCGCAGCTCCTCTCCAACCTTCCCGAGCTCGCGCTCGCCGAGCGCGAGGACGGCGACGGCCTGCTGCTCGTCGGCACGCTCAAGCCCGACGCGCTGAAGCGCAACCAGGACCAGGCGATCAAGCAGAACATCAGCACCCTTTCGAACCGCATCAACGAGCTGGGCGTCGCCGAGCCCATCATCCAGCAGCAGGGCGAGAACCGCATCGTGGTGCAGCTCCCCGGCGTGCAGGACGTGACGCGCGCGAAGCGCCTCATCGGCCGCACGGCGAGCCTCGAGCTGCGCATGGTGGACGAGGACGCGATGAGCCGGCCGGAGGCGCTTGCCGCCGCCGCGCGGGGCCAGGTGCCCTTCGGTCTGGAGTACTACGTCGAGCGCAACGGCGCGCCGGTGCTCGTGAAGAAGCAGGTCGAGCTCACCGGCGATCGGCTCACGGACGCGCAGCCCGGCTTCGACCAGCAGACCAACGAGCCGGCGGTGCACCTGCGCCTCGACGGCCCGGGGGCGACCATCTTCCGCGAGCTCACCCGCGCCAACGTGGGCAAGCGCATGGCGATCCTGCTGATCGAGAAGGGCAAGGGCGAGGTGATCACGGCGCCGGTGATCCGCAGCGAGATTCCCGGCGGCCGGGTGCAGATCTCGGGCCGCATGAGCACCACCGAGGCGAACGACGTCGCCCTCCTCCTGCGCGCGGGCTCGCTCGCCGCGCCGATGGAGATCATCGAGGAGCGCACCGTCGGGCCGAGCCTGGGCAAGGACAACATCGAGAAAGGCTTCAACGCCACGCGCTGGGGCTTCGTCGTCATCGTGGCGTTCATGTCGATCTATTACATGCTGTTCGGCGTGATCTCGTCGGTCGCCCTCGGCGTGAACCTGCTGCTGCTGGTCGCTCTGCTCTCGTTGCTGCAAGCGACCCTTACCTTGCCGGGCATCGCGGCGATCGCGCTCACGCTCGGCATGGCCATCGACGCCAACGTGCTCATCAACGAGCGCATCCGCGAGGAATTGCGCGGCGGGGCCACGCCGCAGGCGGCGATCGCGGCCGGCTACGAGCGCGCCTGGGCGACGATCCTCGACTCGAACGTGACGACCCTCGCGGTCGGCCTGTCGCTCCTGATGGTGCCGGGCGCGGTGCGCGGCTTCGCCGTGGTCCATTGCCTTGGAATCGGCACCTCCATGTTCTCCGCGGTGGTGGTGTCCCGCGCCATCGTCAACCTCGTCTACGGCCATCGCCGGCGCGTCGCGCACCTGTCGATCGGCGATACCGCATGGAAGTGAGGCGCTGATGGAATTCTTCAAGATCCGGCGCACCATCCCGTTCATGCGGCATGCGTTGATCTTCAACGTCATCTCCGCCCTCACCTTCCTCGCCGCGGTGTTCTTCCTCGCGCAAAAGGGCCTCAACTTCTCGGTGGAGTTCACCGGCGGCACGCTGATCGAGGTGGGCTACAAGCAATCGGCCGACGTCGACCGCATCCGCAAGACGCTCGACGCCGCCGGCTTCAAGGCGGAGGCGCAGAACTTCGGCTCCTCGCGCGACGTGCTGATCCGCATGCACCTCGACAAGAGCCAGTCGAGCGCGGACCTGTCGCAGAAGGTGATCGACGTGCTGAAGAAGGACGATCCGACCGCGGAGCTGCGCCGGGTCGAGTTCGTCGGGCCCCAGGTCGGCTCGGAGCTCGCCAACCTCGGCTCGGTCGCGCTGCTCGTGACCGCGGTCGTGATCGTGCTCTATCTGTGGATGCGGTTCGAGTGGCGCTTCGGCCTGTCGGCGATCATCGCCAACCTGCACGACGTGGTGATCATCCTCGGCTGCTTCGCGTTCTTCCAGTGGGAGTTCTCCCTGCCGGTGCTCGCCGCGGTGCTGGCGGTCCTCGGCTACTCGGTGAACGAGTCGGTGGTGGTGTTCGACCGGGTGCGGGAAAACTTCAGGAAAATGCGCAAGGCCTCGACCGCCGAGGTCATCGACAGCGCGATCACCGGCGTGATCTCGCGCACCATCATCACCCACGCCTGCACCCAGATGATGGCGACGACGATGCTGCTCTTCGGCGGCCCGGCGCTGCATTACTTCGCGCTCGCGCTGACGATCGGCATCTGCTTCGGCATCTACTCGTCGGTGCTGGTGGCGAGCCCGCTGGTGATGTGGCTCGGCGCCCGGCGCGAGCAGTTCGTCGTCCCGACAAAAAAAAAGACGGGTGACCGGCGCGACGAGCACGAAGGCGCCGTCGTTTGATATTCATCCCGCGAGGAATAGCTAAAGTCGCCGATTTGCCAAGCAAATTGGAACTTTTAAGATTCTTACTTGAGAATCTGCACTAAGTTCGAGTAGTCGTCGGTCCAGGTCCGCCAGCCCGCTTCGTCGG
>CAYOVM010000143.1:0-8480 GCA_964407355.1 uncultured Enterobacteriaceae bacterium | reverse complement strand
ATTGCGGCGGCGGGTACCACCACTGCGAGCATGACCAGCAGCACGAGGCGTGTTCGCAGCGAAAGCCATGGATTTCCAAAGCGGCTGCTGAACGTATTGGACACGTTCATCCGGCAATCCCCTGCGGCATCCGGCAAGCCTCGCGTACTGCCTGGCGCAGTCGCTCGCCGTCCCAGTGCTTGGACAGGAACTTCTGGATTCCCGCCTCGTTGACCGCCTCGGGCAGCGTGTCGGGCTGATCGTTTCCGGTCAGCATCGCCCGGGTCACCCCCGGGTAGAGGTTTCGCACCGCCGCCAGGAAGCGCACGCCCTGCATCGCGGGCATGTTCTGGTCGCTGATCACGAGGCCGACCCTGTCGTTCGCGAGGATGTCGAGCGCCGCCTTGGCGGTTTGCGCCGTGACGATGCGATAGCCGTCGGGCGCGAGCAGCTCGCGGAAGATGAGCAGGTCGTCGGCGTTGTCGTCGACCAGCAATACGGCCGGCGCCTGATGGTCGAGGCACGGCACCGCCAGGCGCAGCCCGTCGCGCAGCGCGCCCGAGGCCGCCGTCGCGTCCATCGGCCTGGCGAGAAGGTAGCCCTGCATCTGGTCGCAGCCGTGCGAGCGCAGGAAATTCATCTGCGCTTCGGTCTCCACCCCCTCGGCCACGACTTTCAGCTTCAGGCTGTGCGCGAGGTTGATGATGGCGAGGGCAATGGTGGCGTCCTCCGGATCGGCGACGCAGTCGCGGATGAAAGCGTGGTCGATCTTGAGCGCGTCGAGCGGAAAGCGCTTGAGGTAGGCGAGGCTCGAATAGCCCGTGCCGAAGTCGTCGATCGACAGCCGCACCCCGTAGCGCTTCAGGTTGCGCAGCATCTGCGCCGCCTGCTCGGGATCCTTCATCAGCAGCGATTCGGTCAGCTCGAGCTCGAGCAGGCTGGGGTCGGCCCCGGTTTGCTTCAGGATCTCCCCGATGACGCCGTCGAGGCCCTTCTCCTGGAACTGCCGGGCGGAAAGGTTGACGGCCACCGGCACGGCCGTCCCGCCCATGCCCTGCCACAGCTTGAGCTGCGCGCAGGCCGTGCGCAGCACCCATTCGCCCACCGGCACGATCAGGCCGGTATCTTCCAGCACCGGGATGAACTGCGCCGGCGGAATCAGCCCGCGCTCGGGGTGCTGCCAGCGCAGCAGCGCCTCGAAGCCGCAGATCGCGCCGCTTTGCAGGTCGGCCTTGGGCTGGTAGTGCAGCACGAACTCGTTGCGCTCGAGCGCGCTGCGAAGCTGCGCCACGAGCTCGATGCGCTCGACGTTGCGCTCATGCATCTCGGGCAGGTAGAACTGGAAGGTATTGCCGCCCTGCTCCTTCGCGCGCCACATCGCGACGTTGGCATACTTCAGGAGCGCGTTACCGTGCGTGCCGTCGCCCGGGAAGATGGCGATGCCGAGGCTCGCCGTCACGAACGCTTCGCGGCCTCCCAGGTCGAAGGGGCGGCGCAGCGCCGCCAGCAGCTTCTGCGCCACCAGGCCGGCATCATCGTTCTTGGCGAGGTTCGACAGCACCACGGCGAACTCGTCGCTGCCCAGGCGAGCCACCGTGTCGCCCGCGCGCACGCACCGCGACAGGCGCTTGCCCGCCTCGGCCAGCAGCTCGTCGCCGGCCGCGTGCCCGTAGGTGTCGTTGACCAGCCGGAAGCGATCGAGATCGAGGAACACCACCGCCGCGTGCCAGTCGTGGCGGCGCGATTGCATGAGCGTCTGGTCGAGCCGGTCGCGAAACAGCGTGCGGTTGGGCAGTCCCGTCAAGGCGTCGAACTGGGCGAGGTGGGCGAGCTGCCGCTCGGCGGCCCTTCGCTCCACCGCGGTGCCGATGATGTTTGCGATGCTTTGCAGGAAGCTGGCGCTCGACGGGTCGAAGGCGCCGCGCTCGCGCGCATAGGCGCCGAGCAGGCCGTAGGCGCCGGCGGCGGTCGAGATCGGCACATTCACCGCGCTGACGATGCCGTGGCTCTCGAGCATCGGCGAGGGGCGAAAAGCCGCTTCGGCGCCGAAATCGTCGACGATCACCGGGTCGCGCGAGGCAAGCATGACGCGCTCCGGCGACCCCGCGCCGACCGGCTGGCCGATTCGGCCTGCATCCCACCCCGCGCCCGCCTTGAGGATCAGCGCATGGCCGTCGGGGCCGATCTGCAGCACCTTGGAGAAGCCGACCTCGAGGCCTTCGGCCACTACGGCCGCTGCGCGCGACAGGATCTGGTCGAGGTCGGTGCTCGCGAGCGCCTCCCGGCCGAACGCGGCGATGAGGCTCTGGCGCCGGTTCTGGCGCTGGCGCTCGGTGATGTCCCGGATCGTGGCCACGATCGTGTGGCCGGCGTCGGTCGGAATCGCGCGGCGCAGCACTTCCATCGGGAAGCGGGTCCCGTCCCTGCGGCGGCAGGTGCTTTCGAGGCGGTCGGCCCCACGGCCGCCGATCAGGTCGTCATAGTCGCGCTCGAGCTGCTCGCGGGAGAAGGGCAGGACGTCCTGCGGGCCGAGCGCGCACAGCTCTTCGCGGCTGTACCCCAGCCACCGGCAGGCGGTGTCGTTCGCGTCGATGATGCGCATGCTGCGCCGGTCGACCAGCGTGACGGCGTCGCCGGAGATGTCGATCGCCGCGCGGAAGCGGCGCAAGTCCTCGTCGCGGCGCCTGCGCTCGGTGATGTCGCGCGCGATGCCCTGCATCATGCCGTTGGGGAGCAGATGCAGGCTGATCTCGGCCGGGAAGCGGCTGCCGTCCTTGCGGCGCATGTCGCGCTCGAGCAGCCAGCCCTTCGCCTGCCGGACCGTCGCAACCCGCTCGTAGTATTTCGGCCGGTCCTCCTCGACATGCGTCACCGCGGCGTTCGATCGAAGCAGCTCCTGCTCCTCGTAGCCGAGCATCTCGCAATAGCGGGAATTCACCAGCCGGAAGTTGCCCTGGTCGTCGGTGAGGAAAATCCCGTCCGAAGCCTGCTCGATGAGCTCGCGGTACGTCGTCTCCTGCTCTCTCAACGCGGCATCGGTCTGCCGGAGCTGCACGAACTGGCCCACCTGAGCGCCGATGACGCGGGCGGACTCGAGCAGCCCGTGGTCCGGGCAGCGTACCTCCGGCGCCAGGAACGCGAGCACGCCGATGGTCTCGCCCTGCGCGCGCAGCGGCAGCAGGAACGCGCTGCGGAGGCCGCCTTTGCGCGCCAGCCCCGCCAGAGCGGCGCTCCGCTCGTCGCCGATGTCGGCGATCCACCGCGGCTGGCCGGATGCCATGACCTCGCCCAGGAGGCCTTGGCCGGGATCGAGGGCGCTGGCGGCGAGCTCGGATTGGAGCTCGAGAGCTTCCGCGCCGGGTCGGCTCCAGCACGTGGCGAATTGCAAAACGGCCCCCGGCTGCTGCAGCCGCCAGTAGATGCCGTAGCTCCAGCTCTCCGACTCGCAGATCGCGCGCATCACCGCTTTGAGGGCCTCGGCTGCATCGCTCGCTGACGCGAAGCAGCGGGCCACGGCGTGCTCCAGGCCCTGCAGATGCTGCGCGCGTTTGCGATCGGTCACATCTCTTGCGACGCCACGGTAGCCACGGAAGCGGCCCGAAGCGTCGAACACCGGCTCGCCGCTGGTCTCGACGTGATGCTCGACGCCGTCGCTGCCGGTAAAGCTGTAGGCGAAATCGTAGAAGGGGCGCCGTTCCTGTATGGCACGTTCCAGCAGGGCCTTCTGCGCCTCGCTGGCGCGCGCTCCCGCGATCTGCCAGCGCGTGCGGCCGACGATGTCGGTCGGCGAGATGCCGGCGCGTTCCAGATTCCGTCCCGAGATTTCGGTAAAGCGGCCGTCCTCGTCCTGCTCCCAGTACCAGTCCGAGGGCGAAAGCTCGGTCAGGCGGCGAAAATGCGCGTCCTGCCCGGAGCGCTCCTGCGCGGCTTTCGCGGCAGCTTTCATTTCGCCTCCAGGGGCGCGCGCACGTTGAGCGAGAGCCAGTAGCTGTCGATGTGCCCGACCACGTCGAGGAAGCCTTCGAACGACACCGGCTTGACGAGGTAGCTGTTCGCGCCGTTGTCGTAGGTCATGGCGAGGTCGCCTTCCTCCTTGGAGGAGGAAAGCACGATCACGGGGATGCGCTTGAGCGCGGGCGCCTGCTTGATGCGGCGGAGCACCTCGTGGCCGTCTATGATCGGCATCTTGAGATCGAGGAGGATGAGATCGGGCAGCGGATGCTTGCGGCGGTCGGCGAACGCGCCGGCGCCTTGCAGGTAGTCGAGCGCGGCCTGGCCGTTGGAGCAGACGTGCAGCGTGTTGGAAAGGCGCCGCTCGCGGAACGCGTCCGTGGTGAGCTCGACGTCCATCTGGTTGTCTTCGACGAGCAGAATATGGGCGGGTCTGTTCACGGTTTTCTCCCTTCGCACAACATGTCCATCGCGGCGTGCAGCTTCTCGCCAAGGTCCTTCTTCGCCACGAAGGCATCGGCCCCGGCGGCGTAGGCGCTCGCCTCCATCTCGGGGAAGTCCTCCAGGGTCATGGCGATCGTTTTCGGCGCGCCCGGCAGCGCCTTGATCCTGCGGATCGCCTCCAGGCCGTCCATGCCCGGCATCATCAAGTCCATCAGCACCAGATCGGGGCGCTGGCGCCGGATCCGCTCGAGGGCCTCGAGACCGGTGCCGGCTATGCCAAGGACGTCGAACTCCGGGCGCTGCTGCACGAAAGCCGCAGCAGCGCGCGCGAAGGGCTCGCTGTCGTCCACGACAAGCACTCCGATCTTCTTCACGGCCGTCCCTCGTTGGTTGCTGCCACGCCGCAATCTAGGCCGGTGGGCCGTTCTCGCCTATTAGGCAATGCCGTACGTCGACCCCCGCCGAAACCCTAGGGGTAAAGGCCAGTGACTCAGGGAGTTACGGCTTTATCCGGATGAGACCGATACGCAGGGCGTACATCACCAGCCCGGCGACATCGCTGATCTGCAGGCGCTCCATGATCTGGGCGCGGTGGGCTTCCACGGTCTTGGGAGAAATGCCGAGCTGGAAGGCGATTTCCTTTGCGCTGGAGCCTTCGGCGATGAGCTTGAGGATCTCGCGCTGGCGCTCCGTCAGCTCGGCGTGAGAGGCCGTCGCCTCGACATAGCCGTCCATCACCTGCCGGGAGACGGCCGGACTGAGATAGCTCTCCCCGCGGAGCACCGCGCGCACCGCGAGCTCCAGCTCCACCATGGCGGAGTCCTTGAGAAGATAAGCCGAGACGCCCGATCCGAGGGCTTGCTGGACATAGTCCGCGCCGGCGTGCATGGACAGCACGATCACGCGCACCTGCGGAAACTCGCGCTTCAACGTGGCGGCGAGCTGTACCCCGTCCATCTGCTTCATCGAGATATCGGTGATCACGATCTCTGGCGGCTCCCGGCGCACGAGCTCGAGCGCGGTCGCGCCGTCGGTGGCCTCGGCAACCACGCGGACCCCCTCGAGCCTGTCGAGCAGCGCCCGCAGCCCGGCGCGCACGATCACGTGGTCGTCCACGAGTATTACGCGCGCCTCGCTCAAGCCGCGGCCTCCTCGGCGGTCCAGAGCGGCACGCGGGCGGTGATCCGGGTGCCGCGGCCGGCGCCGGTGTGGATCTGCAGCGTTCCCCCGAGCAAATGTGCCCGCTCCTCCATGCTGAGGAGCCCGAGGCTGCCGCCCTGCGCGGCGCGCGAGCGTTTCGCTTCGAGATCGAATCCCGCGCCGTCGTCCGCCACCTCCAGCAGCAGCACACTCTGCTCGACAGCGACCTTTACCCGGACAGACTGCGCGCGGGCGTGGCGGATCGCATTGGTGAGCGCCTCCTGGACGATGCGGAAGCAGGCTGCGGCGCGCGCTCCGGTCAGGGCGGGAAGGCCCGGCGCATCCTCGAACGTGAGCGGAAGACCCGTCTGCTGCGACAGCCGTCCGACGTGCGCACGCAGCGCGGCCGCGAGCCCCAGCCGGTCGAGCTGCGGCGGGCGAAGGTCCAGCGACAGGGTCCTTACCTGCTTCAACCCCTGGTCGACGAGCGCGATGCAGTCCTCGAGAAAAGGGGAAGGCGCGCGCTGCCCGAGCATCTGGAGCTGCAGCTTGGCGGCCGTGAGCGTCTGCCCGAACTCATCGTGCAGCTCGCGCGCCAGATTCGCCCGTTCGGTTTCCTGGACTTGCAGAAGCTGGTCGGAGAGCGCCTGCAGGCGCGCGCGCGAGGCGGTCACGCCCGCTTCGTTCAGCTTGCGCTCGGTGATGTCGCGGATGAAGCCGGCGAAGAGCCGCTCGCCCCTCATCTCGTGGTCGTTGAAGGCGATCTCGACGGGAAATTCGCTGCCGTCGCGGCGCACCGCAATCGTTTCCACGGATCCCCAGTTCAGCGTCTTGCGGCCCGTCTCCAGGTAGCGCTTCAAGCCTTCGGCATGGCGGGCGGCGAGCCGCGCCGGCTGCAGCCGCGCGAGGCTCTCGCCGTGCAGCCCGGCGGGTTCGTAGCCGAAAATCGAGGCGACGGCGGGATTGGCGTAGCGGATGCGATTGTCGCCGTCCACGATCAGCACCGCGTCGGTCGAGGTCTGCCACAGCGCCCGGAAGCGCTCTTCGCTCTCGCGCAGCTCCTCGAGGAGGCGCTCGCGCCGGCTCAGCCCGCGCAGCGTGAGAAACGCGAGCCAGAAGAGCGTCAGCGTGCCGGCCAGGGCGATGCCCGCATACGCGAGCGCCTGCCGCCGCCACGGGGCGAGGATGTCTTCCTCATCCAAACCGAGCAACGCGACCAGCGGGCGCCCGGACACCGCGCGATAGCTCAGGATGCGCGCCTTGCCGTCGATTCCGCTCACGCCGCGGAAGGTGCCGCTGGGTGCCTTGGGCAGATAGTCGCTGAAGAGCCGGGTCGCGGCAAAGGAGCGGCCGGCGAGCCCCGTCACCTGCGGGTGGCGAGCGAGGACCACGCCATCGCGCCTCGCCAGCACGATGACGCGACCGTAGCGGGTGTGGAGTTCGCCGTAGAGCCGCTCGAAATAGCCGACGTCCACGGCCGCGGAGAGCACGCCGGCGAACCCCCCGGCCGGCGTCTCGAGACGCCGGCTCAGCGTGAAGATCGGCGCGCCGGAGCGCTCGCTGATGAAGGGCTCGCCGACATAGAGCTCGTCCGTCGCGCGATCGCGAAGGGCGAGGAAGAAGTCCCGGCTCGCAATCTCCACGCGCGTGGCCGGCTGCAGGTTGCTTTGGTGCAGGACCCGGCCGCTCGCATCGAGATGCAGAATCCCAGTCAGGAAGGGAAGCAGCAGCAGCTGTTCGCGCATCTGCTCTTCAATGGCGCGCGAGGTCCCCCGAGGGCCTTGCGGCGGGTGGATGGTGCGCTCCAGCGCGCGCAGCGTAAGGTCCGTGGCGTTGATCGAGGCGGCGGTCTGCTCCTCGATGATGTGCACGAGGTTGCGCGAGTCCTGCGCGGCCGAGACGAGCAGCGCTTCCCGCTCGGACCACAGACTCAAGCCCAGTCCGGCGGCTATGGCGATGATGAGGAGCGCAGTCACCGTGCCGACGAGAACGCGGAGGCGTCGGGCCTCCCGCGAAGTCCCAGGCGTTTCCGCCGGAAGGGGCACCGGCAATCTGCGCAGAAAGAAGTAGAGCAGCGTCGCCGTGACGGCGATGAACGCCCAGCCCTTGTAGGTCTGCAGGGCCGACTGCGTGACGGCATCGTAGGCCATCCACTCCAGCAGCCAGTCCGACGCGACGACCCACGCCAGCGCAAGGACGGCGTATATGAGGCTCGCGCGAAGCGCGCGGCGGCGGTTCACGACCTTGGCTTCCTCGCCGACGCGTCGATCCATTTACCCCTTAGCCTCGCATCCTGCGCAGTTGACGGCGCCAAACTGCGCCCCCTGCGCGCGGCAAACGCACGGCTATCTTCCGCCTAATTTGTACCCATCGCCAGTCGGATCAACTGACGCGCCTTCCGGGTGTGTTACTGCCGCCGCGCCGCCCTGCTGTCCCTTTGTCTTGCCCCACGCGAACCCAAGATTGAAACCGCAGATCAGGAGTGGAGCGATCTGCTCCACCGCGAGGATCGCAGCCGCGTGCTGGAAAGTGGGAAGACGCGACGCACGGGGCGCCGTTCGAAACCGAGTACCGGATCGTCACGCCGCAAGGCGCCGTGCGGACCGGCTGAGTATCAGCAGCGGCCCTTACGGCACAAATTCGCCACAGCAAGGATGTGTCGAAGAAACCTGAAGTCGCTGTAACTGGCTGAAAAGTGGCGGAGAGAGAGGGATTCGAACCCCCGGTACCGCAAGCGGTACAACAGATTTCGAGTCTGCCGCATTCGACCACTCTGCCATCTCTCCGCGGTCGTCGCATCAAAGCTGCAACAGCCAAACTCGCGGCCAAATTCTATCAGGCCCTGGTGATTTTCTCCTGCCCGCCCAGATAGGGACGTAACGCGGCGGGAACGGTGACGGACCCGTCGGCGTTCTGGAAGTTCTCCAGGATCGCGACGAGCGTGCGGCCGACGGCGAGGCCTGAGC
>CAYOVM010000142.1:0-8484 GCA_964407355.1 uncultured Enterobacteriaceae bacterium | reverse complement strand
GCCCCGCCGACACTTCCTTCGCCGCGTGGTTGATCGTCTCCGCGCTCGCGCGAACGTGATCGAGAATTGTGGAAAGTCCCTCGCCCACCTCGTACAGCTTGCCGAGCAGCATGCCCGTTTCACCGCGGCGCTTGCTCCCGGCATGGCGCAGCAGGTGGCCCGAGCTGAAACGGTCGACTTCGTCGCGCAGCGTGCTGAACGTGACCTGGATCGCCGTGTTCCTTCCCCAGAGCAGGTAATTTCCGAGCGCGTAGCAGAGCGCGGCCGCGATGAAGAGGGGGCTCTGCAGATCGCCAGCGGCCTGCTCGCTGAGCAGGTACACCACCCAGCCGAAGCCTGCCGCGAACGACAGCCCCTGCACGACGATCTTCTGGCGGGTGCTCAGGACCTTCATGACCGCGAGGCCCGGCTTCATGAGGAAGCTCATGCGGCCTATTATGCCCGCCCCATCCGTGTCAAAGACCGTTGTTTTACAACCGTTTACAGCCGCAGGGCCGGGGGCGGAGCGATATGAATTGCGACCTTGACTGGGCGGCGCAGCCGGGCAAAGTTAGACGATGAACCACTGGCAACGCCGGTTGTGGCTGTTCTGGCACGGAACCGACAAGGGCGCGTGGGCGTTCGTCGTGTTCCTCGCCCTGATGGCAGTGGGCTTCGGCTTCGCCCTGAAGACGGTCTTCGCCAATCAGGACGCGCGGCGCAGCCTCGTCCGCGAAACCCACCGACAAAATTTGACCTGCCTCGCGCGCAACGTCTACTTCGAAGCGCGCGGCGAGCCGCTCGCCGGCCAGTACGCGGTCGCGGAAGTCACGATGAACCGCAAGGCTTCGGGCCTCTTTCCGAAGACGATCTGCGAAGTCGTGCACCAGCAGAGCTGGGATCGGCTGCGCGGCCGCTACGTCGGCGCCTTCTCGTGGACCGAGTTCGACTCGCTGCCGGAGCCGGCCGGCGAAGAATGGCAGCGCGCCTGGGAAGTGGCCGAAGCCGTCTACTACCAGCGCTACAGCCCGGCGCTGCAGGGCGCGCTCTTCTTCCACGCGACCCACATCAAGCCGGACTGGGCGCGGCAGAAAAAGCGCGTCGCCCTCATCGGCAGGCACGTCTTCTACAGATAGGCGTCCTGCGGGTGCGGATCGGCGCTACTGCACGACCCGCCCGGAGCCGGTGATGTGAAAGCGCAGCTCCTGGGTAATGCCCTTGTAGCTGCCCCCCTGGCAGCGCACGTTTTCGAGCTCGAGAGTCACGATCCAATGCCCTCGCTCGGTCGGAATGCCCTCGATATTGTCGCCCTTGCCGAGACTCAAGCCGGGCGGCAGCCGGCCCGACACGATGCGCGAATCGCCCGTCCAATTGCGGCTCGGATGGCACAGCGCCGTCGGGCCCGGGACATAGAGTCGGTGGCCCACTTCGCCGTTGACGTCGGGGGTCCACCCGTTCCAGCCGGTAAGGTTGTACATGCCGGGCGATCTCTCGGTCTGTCCTCCGCTGCTCGCGCACGCCATCAGGAATGCCGCAACGGCCGCCGCCGCGGCCGCCACCAGAATGCCCGCCGTCCCCCTGCCGATCCTTGTTCCTGTCCCCATAGCTCCTCCTTTTTTTCAACGAATGAACGAAAACTGCAAAGGCTTCCCCAAACGATGAGCGCGAACAGCCCGCACATTCCCAGCATCCCGAACGACTCCAGAACATAGTAGGCGGCGGCGTTGTCGAGCCCTTTCACCAGCAGCGCGGCGCCGGCCCCGGCGAGCAGCCCGGCGAGGCGGCGCACACCGCAGAGCACGGCCCGGTCGGCGCCCCGGACGGCGGCGAGGGTGACGAACGCCGGATACACGAAGACGCTCAGGGCCTGACCGAAGGCGAGGCCGGTGAGAAAGCGCCATTCGTTCGACGGCGCGCGCAGCCCTTGCTGCACGGTGGCGACATCGACGAACAGCGGAATGAAAAGCGCCCCGGCGGCGAGCAGGATCGCCCGCGGCGGCAGCTGCCTCGCGCCGCGGTCCACGAGGAGATGGTAGAGCAGGCCGATTCCGGCCCCGACGTGGATGCCCGCGCAGCGCGCGTCCCACGACAGGGTGTGCGCTCCCAGCCGGATCGCCTTCTCCGGGCTCCAGTGGAAAAGGCAGGCGTCGAGGAACTCGAGCAAGCGTCTAGCCGCCGAGGCCCGCCTGCCGGCAGGCCCGCACGGCGTCGATGCTTTTCTTGTACCGCGCCTGGAGCGACGCCGTGGCTCGCGCCAGGTCCGCGGCCAGATCGTTCTGCTGCAGCACGCGCTGCGTGCTCAGGCCCGAAAGCAGAGCGCTGTAGGAAGCGTCGCGCACGAACACCGCCGCGCGGATCGCCGGACCGGTGAACTTGCCGTAGCGCTCCAGGCCGAGCTCGAGCTTTCCGAGCTCCTCGCCCGCGGTCTGGGTAAGGCTCGCCAGCACGTCCAGCCCGGGCGTATCGAGATCCCCGCCGGAGAACGCCTCCTTGAATTCCGGATCCCGGAGCATCTCGCGCACCGCGGCGTTGCGGTTGCGCGCGACGCCGGCCTCGTGATGGATGGTGTTGCGCACCAGGTTCCAGGTCTTGTCGGCGGTCAGCCCGGCCTTCACGATTTCCTGGTCCATCAGGGCGCCCCACTTCGGCTCCAGCCCGGTGAGCGCCGCCTCGAGCTGTGCCGCGTACTTCATCCGCGTCTTGTATTTCCTCGACTGCTCCGCCTTCTTCGCGAGGTAAGCGGCGTGGCGCTCGAGCTTGGCAACGGAGCTGCGCGCGCCCTCGATGTTCGCGGTGAATTCACCGAGGGTGAATTTCGCCGCGGCGACGATCGCCTTCTGCTGCGCCTGCTCGTTCAGGCGCGACCACTCCGCAAGCTCCTGCTGGCTCGCCTCGGTGGTATCGCGCAGCTTCTCGATCTGGCGGCGATCCATGTCCGCCTGCCGCGCCGCCGCGGCGCACTGCGTGCGCATCCCCTTTGCATAGGCGAGCTTCTCGCCAAGCAGGCGGCTGAACTGCGCCAGCGCCTCCTGGTAGCGCTTGAGCTCTGCCGCGAGCGCCGCCTGGCTGCTGCTGCATTCGGCCACCAGGGGCGAATCCGAGGCGACCTTGCTGCATTTCGCATCGTGCGCCCCGATGCTGGCGCGCAGCGCTTCGCGCCGCTGCAGAAGCGAGCCGCGCTGCGCCTCGAGGTCCTGCCGGTCCGCTGCGAGCAGCTCCTCGGGCAGCGCCTCGAGCTGCGCCCACGCGCGGCTCGAGAACACCATGAGAAGCACGAGGATCGACCGGATAAGCTTGGCGGCCATCGCGCTCGCCGCTATCGGGCAGCCGACGGGGCCGGAGCCGCAGCAGGCGGGATCGCCGCCGGCTTATCGAGCGCCTCGCCGATCGAGAAGTTCAGGTAGTTCACCTTGCCTTCCTGGGTGCTCTTTTCCTGCTTGACCTTCGCGATCTCGACGGCGTCCTTGCGCGGATCGAGCTTCGCCAGTTTCTCGTCGAGCTCCTTGAGCTTCTGCTTCGATTCGGTCCTCTGCCTCTCCAGGGCGGCGATCGCGGGCGTGCGCTTTTCGGGCGGCACGACGCGGTCGGCAGGCCTGCCCGCGCCGCCGGCATAGACGGGCGCCGGCAAGCCGCCCACATTCCGGCCTGCCGTGTCGAAGCCTCTGCCGGCCTGGGCCGACGAGCCGCCGGGCGCGGCATCCGTCGAGTGTCTCTCGACGCTCCTGAGCTGCCGCGCCGCCTCGGTATTTCTTGCCAGCTCGGCGAGCCGCCGCTGCTCCGCTTCGCGCGCCTCGCGAGCCGCCCGCGCCCTTTGCTCCGCCTTGGCGAGGTTGGCGCGCATCCCCTCATCGTCCGGGGCGAATTCGAGCGCCTCCCTGAACCAGCGCGCGGCGCCCTCGAAATCGCCTTTCTCATAGGCGTCGACGCCGCGGTCCTCGGCGTCTTGCGCCGCCTCGCGCGAGTCCTTCGCCTCCCGCAGACGCCTTAGCTCTTCCGGAGTCGGGCCGGTGTAAGCCGGAGGCACATACCCCCCGCCGCCGTCGCCGCAATTGGCGACGCACACCCCCCTCGGCGTAGGAATCGACGAGTACGGAATCTGCGCGAATGCGAGCGTAGACAGCCACGTTGCGAAGCAGGCGAACAGCCACGCCGAACCGTGCGATTTCATCTCTCCCCCTGTCTCCCCCCCATTGAGGAGCGCTGCGACGGAAATATAATCTACCGGGCGCTGCGAGTCACGACGTCGAAAACGACGCCGGTCACGGCGGGCCGCCGACAGCAACGTAAAATGCTGTCATGGCGCGCCGCATCCGCTTGCGAAGACTCCTCTGGCTCGGGCTGCTGCTCGCGACGCTGGCGGCGGCGGGGTACGCGCTGTATCTCGATATCCGCGTGCGCGAGGAGTTCGAGGGGCGGCGCTTCGCGCTGCCGGGACGCATCTATGCGAGACCGCTCGAGCTGCACGCCGGGCTCAAGCTTCAGCCGGCCGCCATCGAGCAGGAATTGCGCGACCTCGGTTACCGGGACGCGCCGCGCGAAGGCGAGTCGGGGTGGTTCGAACGCCGTCAGGCAAGCGGCGGCGACGAGCTGGAGATCGCCGTGCGTCCCTTCGTGTTCTGGGACGGGCCGCAGGAGGCGAAGCGCCTGCGCGTGAAGTTCGACGGCGGGAGACTGTCGTCGCTGCACGACGCCCAGGGCGCCGAGCTCGCGCTCGCTCGACTTGAACCGCTGCTGATCGGCGGCATTTACCCCGCGAACAACGAGGACCGGATGCTCGTTCGGCTCTCCGAGGTGCCGAAGCACTTCGTCAACGCGCTGATCGCGACCGAGGACCGCAAGTTCTTCACGCACGCCGGCTTCGACCTGCGGGCGCTCGCGCGCGCGGCGAAGAGCGTGTTCTCGCCGGGGCACATGCAGGGCGGCAGCACGCTCACGCAGCAGCTCGTGAAGAACTTCTTCCTCACCCCGGAGCGCACGCTCTCCCGCAAGTTCACCGAGCTCATCATGGCGGTGCTGCTCGAGCTGCACTACGACAAGAACGAGATCCTCGAGACCTATCTCAACGAGATCTATCTCGGCCAGGACCGCGACCGGGCGATCCACGGCGTCGGGCTCGCCGCGCAGTTCTATTTCGGCAAGCCGGTCGAGCAGCTCACCGTGGCGGAGAGCGCGCTGCTGGTGGGCATCATCAAAGGCCCCGGCGTCTACGACCCGCATCGCCATCCGCAGCGCGCGCTCGAGCGGCGCAACCTCGTGCTGCGGGAGACGAAGGACCAGGGCTTGATCACGGTCGAGCAGTACGCGCAGGCGCGCGCAGGCGGGCTGGCCATCAACCCGAGGCCGACGATGGGCACCTCGCCCTACCCGGCCTTCGTCCAGCTCGTGCATCGCCAGCTGCGGCGCGACTACGACGAGGCCGACCTGCGCTCCGAGGGCCTGCGGATCTTCACGGCGCTCGACCCGCGCGCGCAGGGCGCCGCCGAGCGCGCCCTCGCCCGCCGCCTCGCGCAATTCGACAAGGACAAGCGCTTCGGCGAGCCCGGCCTCGAAGGGGCGATCGTCATCACCGACACCCAGTCGGGCGAGGTGCAGGCGCTCGTCGGCGCCCGCGACCCGCGCTTTCGCGGCTTCAACCGCGCGCTCGACGCCGCGCGCCCGGTCGGCTCGCTGCTGAAGCCGGCGATCTATCTCACGGCGCTCTCCGAGCCCTCGCGTTACACGCTGGTCACGCCGCTCGACGACGGCCCGTTCGTGTGGAAAAGCCGCGGCGCGCCCGACTGGGAGCCGAAGAACTACGACCGCAAGTTCCACGGCACCGTGCCGCTGCGCACGGCGCTCGCGAACTCCTACAACGCCGCCGCGGCGCGCCTGGGCACCGACATCGGCATCGAGCGCGTGCTCGACACGGTGCGCAAGCTCGGCGTCGATCGTCCGATGATGCCGTTCGCCTCGAGCCTGCTCGGCGCGGTGGACATGAGCCCCTTCGAGGTCGCGCAGATGTACCAGACGATCGCGAGCGGCGGCTTTCGCGCGCCGCTGCGCGCGATCCGCGAGGTGACGACGCAGGAAGGCCGGCCGCTCAAGCGCTATCCGCTCGCGGTCGAGCAGGCGTTCGCGCCCGAGCCGATGCATCTGCTCGCCTTCGCCATGCAGGACGTGGTCCACGAAGGCACGGCGCAGAGCCTCAAGAACTGGGTGCCGGTGGAGACCGGCGTCGCCGGCAAGACCGGCACCACCGACGAGCAGCGCGACGCGTGGTTCGCCGGCTTCAGCGGCGACCGGCTCGGCATCGTCTGGATCGGCTACGACGACAACCGCTCCGCGCGCCTTTCCGGCGCGGCCTCCGCGCTGCCGGTGTGGGGCGAGATGATGGCGCCGCTCGCTCCCGAGCCGCTGGTGCTCGCCGCGCCGGACAACATCGAGCTGGTGTCGATCGACGCGCCGACCGGGCTGCGCGGCGGCAGCGGCTGCCCCGGCGCGATGGAGATGCCCTTCATCAAGGGCTCGGCGCCGCAGGGACGCGCGCCCTGCGCCGGCGACGCCACCCTCGAAGCGGTCGACAAGGCCGTCGACGCGGTCAAGGAAACGGTGAAGCCGGTGAAGAGCTGGCTCGAGCGGCTGTTCGGAAAATGAGGGAGATCGGGCATGGTTGAAGTCACCGGTATCGACCACATCTATGTCGCGGTGTCCGACTTGGTGAAATCCGAGGCTTTTTACGACCGGGCGCTTCTGGAGGCGCTCGGCTTTCGCAAGAACAAGTTCGTCCTGGACGCCGATCCGCACGTTCAATACTTCAACCGGCACTTTGGTTTCGTTCTCCGTCCGGCTCGCGCGAAGCTCGCGCACGACCCCTACGCTCCAGGGCTGCACCACTTCTGCCTTCGGGTGGATTCGACTGCCGACGTTCACGCCGTCGCTGCGCGGCTTCGCAGCACCGGCATCGATGCAACGGAAGCCCGACTCTATCCGCAGTATGCGGAGGACTACTGCGCAACTTTCTTTTCTGACCCGGACGGCGTGCGCCTGGAGGTCACCAACTACCGGCGCGAGCGCCGCGACCGTCATGACCGGTGGGAAAACGCATGAGACGTGTCATTTCCCTGGTGATATTCCTCGCAGGCTGCGCCACCGCGCCGGGACCCTCGTCGACGCCGACCCCCGCGCCCATGCCGGAGCCGGCAGCAAAGCCCTCGCCGTCTGAAAACGTCGCGGTCGCCGGCCTCATCCAGAACGCGCGCACCGACGTCGCCGCCGGCCGGCTCACCAATGCCGCCGCCACCATCGAGCGGGCGCTTCGCATCGAGCCGCGCAACCCTCGCCTGTGGCGCGAGCTCGCGCTGGTACGCTTGAAGCAGGGCGAATACGTGCAGGCGGAAAGCGTCGCGGCCCGCTCGAACTCCTGGGCGGGCAACGACAATACGCTGCGCGCCGAGAACTGGCGCCTCATCGCGCAGGCGCGCGAGGCTCGCGGCGACGCCGACGGCGCGCGCACGGCGCTCGAAACCGCGGGGAAGATCGGGCGCTAGGCGGCGTGGTCCCGCTCTCCATTCTCGATCTCGCGCCGATCGTCGAAGGCGCGACGCCCGGCGACGCGCTGCGCAATTCGCTCGACCTCGCGCGCCACGCCGAGCGCCTGGGCTACACGCGCTACTGGGTGGCGGAGCACCACAACATGCGCGGCATCGCGAGCGCGGCCACCTCGGTGGTCATCGGCCACCTCGCGGGCGGCACCTCGAAGATCCGCGTCGGCGCGGGGGGCATCATGCTGCCGAACCATTCGCCGCTCGTCATCGCGGAGCAGTTCGGCACGCTCGAGGCGCTGTATCCGGGACGGATCGACCTCGGCCTCGGGCGCGCGCCCGGAACCGACCAGCTCACCGTGCGCGCGCTGCGGCGCGACTATTCGAGCGCGGAGGAATTCCCCCAGGACGTGCTCGAGCTGCAGGCGCTGCTCGGGCCGATCCAGGACGGACAGAAAATCGTCGCGGTGCCCGGGGCGGACTCGCGCGTGCCGCTGTGGATCCTCGGCTCGAGCCTCTACGGCGCGCAGCTCGCGGCGATGCTGGGCCTTCCCTATGCGTTCGCGTCGCACTTCGCGCCGAACGACCTCCTGCCGGCGCTCGCGGCCTACCGCAAGGGCTTCCAGCCCTCGGCCCAGCAGGCGACGCCGTACGCGATGGCCGGCCTGCATGTCGTCGCCGCCGACACCGACGCCGAAGCGAAGCGGCTCTTCACCACCGTGCAGCAGCAGTTCACGAACATGGTGCGCAACCGCCGCGGCAAGATGCAGCCGCCGATCGACGACATCGAGACCTACTGGACGCCGCAGGAGAAAGCCGCGGCCTCCGGCATGCTGAGGTACGCGGTGGTGGGCGGACCGGAAACCATCCGCCGCGGCCTGGAGGACTTCATCGCCCTGACGAAGGTCGACGAAGCGATGGTGGTCTGCGCGGTGTACGACCACGCGGCCCGCAAGCGCTCCTACGAAATCCTGGCCGGGGTCGG
>CAYOVM010000141.1:0-8495 GCA_964407355.1 uncultured Enterobacteriaceae bacterium | reverse complement strand
TGCCGGCCGGAAAGTCGGCGACGGCGCTGATGAAGGGCTTCGGCGACCTCGGCCTCGCGCAGGCCGGCATCAAGCTGATCGGGCCGGGCGACATCACCGACGACGTCGAGCTGCCCAACATGGGCGACGTCCCGCTCGGCGTGGTGACCATGTTCCACTACTCCGCCGCCGCCGAGCGTCCCGCCAACAAGACCTTCGTCGCGGAATGGCGCAAGGCCTACGGCGACAAGAGCTGGCCGAACTTCATCTCGGTGGGCGCGTGGGACGCGATGCAGGCGATCTTCGACGTGGTGACGCAGCAGAAGGGCAAGCTCGATCCCGACAAGACCATGGCGATCCTGAAGGGCTGGAAAAACCCGAACAGCCCGCGCGGCCCGATCTCGATCGACCCCGAGACCCGCGACATCGTGCAGAACGAATACGTGCGCGAAGTGCGCAAGCTCGGCGGCGTCACCGCGAACGTGGAGATGGACAAGGAAACCATCCGGGCCGTGAAGGATCCCTGGAAGGAAATAAACAATAAAAAGTAAAAACCCCTAGGCGAAGAGCGGCAAAGGCCCCCGCGATCCGGGGGCTTTGTTTATGGATTCCTTCCTCTCAAGCCTCGTCAGCGTCGCGTTCCACGGGCTCGCCTACGGCATGATCCTGTACGCGATCTCGGTCGGCCTGTCGGTGACGATGGGGCTGATGGGCTTCGTCAACCTCGCGCACGGCGTGTTCGCGATGGCGGGAGGCTATCTGATGATCACGCTGATGCAGGGGGCGGGCCTGCCATGGGGCGCTGCGCTTGCCGTCGCATGCCTTGCCGTTTCCTTTTTCAGTATTTTTTTAGAGAAACTGCTCTATTCAAGGCTGTACGGAGCCGGCGAGCTCGAGCAGGTGCTGTTCACCATCGGCCTCATCTTCATCGCGGTGGCGATCGCGCGCCTCGCTTACGGCCCGAATCCGCTCGCCGCGCCGCTGCCCGAGCTGCTGAAGGGGCAGGTGCCGCTCGCCGGGCGAGCGTTCCCCGCCTACCGCGTGGCGGTCATCCTTACGAGCGCCGCGCTGATCGCCGCGCTGTGGATCGGCCTCGAGCGCACGCGCTGGGGAGCGATGGTGCGCGCCGCGGTCGACAACCGCGCGATGGCGCGCTCGATCGGCATCGACACCGGCAAGCTCTTCACCCTGACCTTCGCGCTGGGCAGCGGCCTCGCGGCGCTCGGCGGCGCGCTCGGCGCGGACCTCATGCCGATGACGCCCACCTATCCCTTCGAGCAGCTCGTCTACTTCCTGATCGTGGTCGCGATCGGCGGCCAGGGCAACCTGCGCGGGCCGTTCGTGGGCGCGCTGATCATCGGAATCGGCGACACCGCGTGCAAGTACTGGGTGCCGCAATTCGGCGCGTTCTTCGTGTACGTGGCGACGATCGGCCTGCTGCTATGGAAACCACGCGGCTTGTTTGGAAAATGAGTGGACGGCCGTCTGATGTATAGCGCTTCATCGAAGATCAGGCCGCTCGAGTATCTGCCGTGGGTCCTCGCGCTCGCCATCTACTTCGTCGCGCCCACGTATCTGCCGCTCGGGGCGTACGTGCTGCTGATGATCGTGTTCGCGCTGTCGCTCGATCTCATCGTCGGCTACGCCGGCATCGTCACGCTCGGCCATTCCGCCTACTTCGGCTTCGGCGCCTACACCGCGGGCATCCTCGCCGTGCGCTTCAGCGGCGACCCGCTCGTCGGCCTCGCGGCGGCGGCGCTGGGCGCCGGGCTGCTCGGCCTGCTCACCGGCGCCGTGATCCTGCGGACGCACGGGCTCACGCTGCTCATGCTGACGCTCGCGATCACCTCGATCGTCTTCGAGATCGCGAGCTCCGCGAGCTGGCTGACCGGCGGCAGCGACGGGCTGCACAGCGTGCCGGTGCAGCCGGTGCTCGGTGTCTTCCGCTTCGACATGTTCGGAACCACCGCCTATCTCTACTGCCTCGCGGTGCTCGCGGTGTGCTGGTACCTCGTGCGCCGTGTGCTGCACTCGCCGTTCGGCGCCGCCCTCGTCGGCACGCGCGAGAACGATGTCCGCATGCATGCTATCGGCGCCCCCGTATACCTGCGCCGGCTCACCGCTTACACCCTCTCCTGCGCGCTGGCGGGTGTGGCGGGCGCGCTGCTGACGCAGACGACGCAGTTCGCCGGCCTCTCCACCCTGGGCTTCGAGCTCTCCGGCGAGGTGCTGGTGATGCTCGTGCTGGGCGGCGTCGGCCGGCTCTACGGCGCGTTCCTCGGACCGGCGGTCTACATCGTCGCCCGCGACTATCTCGCCCGGCAGACGCCGGAATACTGGTACATGGGCATCGGCGCGCTCCTCGTGTTCATCGTGCTTTTCGCCCGCGGCGGGATTCTCGGTCTTCTGGACAACGCTTTTTCCTGGGTGAAAAAATTCTTGCGCTAGAGACAAGAGCGCTCTGCAAGAGCTTCGGCGCCCTCACTGTCGCCGAGCGCATCGATTTCAGGCTCGAGCCGGGCGCCCGCCATGCGCTGATCGGGCCGAACGGCGCCGGCAAGACCACCTTCGTCAACATGCTCACCGGCGCCCTCGCGCCGAGCTCGGGCCGCATCCTGCTCGGGGGCGAGGACGTCACCGGCATGGCGCAGGCGAAGCGCGTGAAGCGCGGCATCGGGCGGACTTTTCAGATCAACTCTCTTTTCAGAAATCTCTCCGTGCTCGACAACGTCGCGCTCGGCGTGGCGGAACGCCACGGCGTCGCGGGTCGCATGTGGAAACCCGCAAACAGCTACCAGGAAATAAAACAGGAAACAATGGAACTGCTAAGCACGCTAGGGCTGGCGGAAGACGCCGCCCGGCGCATCCGCGACCTGCCCTACGGCAAGCAGCGCCTCGTGGAGATCGCGATCGCCCTGGGCATGCGCCCGCGCGTGCTGCTGCTCGACGAGCCCGCCGCGGGCGTGCCGTCGTTCGAGTCGCACCGCATCCTCGAGGTCCTCGCCGCGCTGCCTTCGCAGATCGCGATCCTCATCATCGAGCACGACATGGACCTCGTGTTCCGCTTCGCGCGCCGCATCACGGTGCTCGCCGCGGGCGCGGTGCTGATGGAGGGCGCGCCGCAGGAGATCGCCGCCGACGAGCGGGTGCGCCAGGTGTACCTGGGTGAAAAGCGTGGCTGAGCTCCTGGGCGTGAGGAATCTGCGCGCGGGCTACGGCGAGACCGTGGTGCTCGAGGACATCGAGCTGTCGCTGCCCGAGCGCGGAACGCTGGCGCTCCTCGGGCGCAACGGCGTCGGCAAGACCACGCTGCTCGCCACCCTCATGGGCCACACGACGCTGCACGCGGGCGAGATCGCGTTCGCGGGACGGAGCATCGAGGCCCTCCCGACTCACCGCCGCGCGCGGCTGGGCATGGGCTTCGTGCCGCAGGCGCGCGAAATCTTCCCGTCGCTCACGGTGGAGGAGAACCTGACGGTGGCGGCGCGGCCTCCGAGAGAAGCGCAACGGCATGACGGCTGGGACCTCTCGCGCGTCTACGGTCTTTTTCCGCGCCTCGCGGAGCGGCGCGAGCACATGGGCAACCAGATTTCCGGCGGCGAGCAGCAGATGCTCGCGATCGGGCGCGCGCTCATGGGAAATCCGGCGCTGCTGCTGATGGACGAGCCCTTCGAAGGCCTCGCCCCGATCATCGTGGAGGGTTTGCTGGCATCCCTGCGAAAGCTGATCGCGGAGAATTCGCTCGCCGTCGTGCTCGTCGAGCAGTCGGCCCGGCTCGCGCTCGAGACCACCGAGGCCGCGCTCGTGCTCGACCGCGGGCGTGTCGCTTATTCGGGACGCAGCCGCGACCTGCTCGAGGATCCCGAGCGCCTCGCGGCGCTGTTCGTCGCGCGATAGAGACGACAACGGGCTGCCTGCGGTTTACCGACCGCCGGAAGCCCGTTGTAAATCCTCTCCCGGGAGGTAAAACCTCCCCGAGAAGCAAGGAAGCCCCTTACTGGGACTTCTTCGACGTGTCGCTCGACGATCCGGAAGAGCTGGGCGAGGAGCTGCTGCTCGAGCTCGGCGAGGAGCTGCTGCCGCTGCTCGACTGGTCGCTCGAGGAGCTGGAGCCGGGCGTGCTCGACGACCCGCTCGAGCTCGGGCTGGAGCTGGAGCTGGAGCCCGACGGGCTGGAGCTGGAGCCCGACGAGCTGGGGCTCGAGGAGCTGGGGCTGGACGGCGAGCTCGACATGGAGCCGGAGCTGGAGCCCGAGGACGAGCCCGAGGGCGAGGACGACGTGCCGCTCGAGGACTTGTCGCGCGAGGCGCCGCCGGAGCTGCCGCCCCGGTCGCAGCCGTAGAGGCCGGTCACGGCCACGGCGATGGGGAGAAGGACCAGGGCTGATTTCTTCAATAATCTCATGTGGAGACTCCTGTCGTTAAGGGTTGGATGGGTCCCCGGATGTCAGCAACTATCGCGCCTACAGTTGCCGATCCGCGAAGCGGATCGGAACGAATGGCGTTTATTCAAACGGCCGCAGATCGGCCACGACGACCCGGTTCCTGCCGAGGTCTTTCGCTCGATAGAGCGCGGCGTCCGCGGC
This sequence comes from uncultured Enterobacteriaceae bacterium, assembly GCA_964407355.1. Taxonomy (GTDB): domain Bacteria; phylum Pseudomonadota; class Gammaproteobacteria; order Burkholderiales; family SG8-39; genus SCGC-AG-212-J23. The sequence continues at coordinate 3,930 of CAYOVM010000141.1, read as the reverse complement.
GGCGATGAGGCGCTGTGGGTCGATGTTGTCGTCGGGCGCGGCGGTCGCGACGCCGGCGGTGACGCTGACGTGCTCGAAGCCCGCCGAGGGCGCGTGCGGGATGGCGCACTCGAGCACCGCGGCGCGCGCGGCTTCGGCGACCTGCCGGGCGCCTTCCGCGGACGTCTCGGGCAGCAGGAGCACGAATTCCTCGCCGCCGTAGCGCGCCACGAAGTCGGCCGGCCGCCGGCACGCCGACTGCAGCGCCTGCGCGACCTTGCGCAGGCACGCGTCGCCCGCCGGGTGGCCGAAATGGTCGTTGTAGCGCTTGAACCAGTCGACGTCGACGAGCACGATGCTGAGCGGGGTGCGCGTGCGCCTCGCGCGGCCCGCCTCTCTTTGCATCTGCGCGTCGAAGCTGCCGCGGTTGGCGACGCCCGTAAGGCCGTCGCGCTGCGAGTTGAGCTCGAGCTCGCGATAGGCGAGCTGCAGCTGCTGCGAGAGCTCCAGCTGGCGCCGGCGCATCACGTCGATGCGCCGCATCGACGCGATCTTCGCGCCGAGCACCGCGCGGCTCACGGGCTTGACCAGGTAATCGCTGCCGCCCGACTCGATCGCGCGCTCCAGGTCCTGGTCCTTCTCGCTGACGCTGACGAAGATGATCGGCACCCAGTCGTCGCCCTGCGCGCGGGTGATCTCGCGGGCGGCCTGGTAGCCGTTCATCACGGGCATCTCGATGTCCATGAGAATCAGGTCGGGCCGTTCGCGCGCCGTCAGCTCGACTGCCTCGCGCCCGTCGCTGGAGAGGAGCACGGCATGGCCGAGGCTCTCGATCATCTGCGACATCAGCTCGCGCTGAAGGCGCACGTCGTCGACGACCAGGATCTTCATGCTCGCCGGAAACCGGGCTCTGACCCGGTCTCCCCTTTCGATTTATTATAGGGCGCACATGGCTTCTTCTACCAAAACGCCTTCTTCTGCCAAAACGCCTTCTTTCACCAAAGTCGTTTTGTACACCGGCGAGGACGGCCGCGCGCGCTTTCGCGAGGAGGCGCTCGAGCTGCCCGAAGGCACGCCCCAGGCGGCGCTGTCGAAGCTGTTCCCCTCGCAGGGCTACCAGCTGCGCCGCAGCCCCGTGGGCTTTCGCAGCCAATGGCACTGCACGCCGGCGCCGCAATGGCTGTTCATTCTGTCCGGCGAGATGGAGATCGGGCTGCAGGACGGCAGCACGCGCCTGTTCAAGCCGGGCCAGCACTTCTACTCGGCCGACACGCTGCCCCCGGGGGCGGCGTTCGATCCCAAGGTGCACGGGCACTGGAGCGCGCAGAGAGGCCGCGATCCGCTGGTGACCCTGTTCTTGAAGAGCTAGAAAAACCGCAAGAGGGTGGAGGCGAAGGTTGGATTCGAACCAACGTTCACGGCGTTGCAAACCGTAGCATTCTTCCCCTCTGCCACTTCGCCTTTGCTGCGGACCTGCGCTGCGGAACGAATCATCCCGCACAGGCGATTAAAAGGATCGTATTCCTTGCTACGCCGGTCGTACCACGCGAAAAGCTACGACCGGCTCATGCGCGGGGTGGAAATGCCCAACATTTCACGCTCCGCCGGCGCGCCGGCGCCGCATCCGGGCCATTGCCGCGGCGCCGCGGCGAGCGCAACATCGCCGGCATGCGGGGGTAGCTCAACGGTCAGAGCGCGATCCTTCCCCGATCGAGATACGAGTCCGAGACTCGTTCCCCGCTCCAGGTTCTTTCAGGCCGCCCGCGAGGCGGCCTGTTCGCTTTCGGGAGGCGGAGGCACGGGGCTTGCAGCTATCGGGCGATGCCTCGTTTTTCGAGGCGCCCCTCGTGAAAAGGAGACATGCATGCGTAAGTTCTTACCTTTGGTGTTCAGCGGCCTTGCGGCCCTTTCATATAGCCAGCTCGGCGCCGCGGCCGAGGCGGATGCGGGCCAGAAGCCCGATGCCGACTCGCGCGGCAACGCGAGCGCGCCCCAAGACGACAATGCCGGGAACGTAGTGAAGAATCCGCCCCCGGTCGTACAGCAGCCACGGGGCAAGGGCCCGAACGCCGAAGCCCGGCGCGGCCAGAGCAGCTCGGAAAGCTCGTCGGCGGGCAGCTCGACGAACAGAGGCAACGACAGCAAGGCAATGGAGAAGGACAGCTCCACCAGCGCGGAGCCGAGCTCGACCCGCACGCCCGGCAGCACGCCCAAGGGCACGGGTTACTAGAGACGCACGGCGCAGCAGGCGCAGCCGAGGGCGGGACGGTCCCGCCCTTTTATTTCTTGGCGGCGTCCTTGGAGAGCGCGTCGAGCAGGTCCCACATCGTCTGGTCGGCCCAGTGCTCCGGGTCCTGCTCGATGCGCTTCTCGCCCGCGGCCCGCACCGCCGGGCTTACTTTCTGGCGCTCGCAGAAGCCGCGCCAGAAATCCTTGATCTCGTCCGCCGACATCGGAATCATCGCTGGTCCTGTTATTTCCGGGGCTGGCCTGCTTCGTCGGCGAGGATGCCGCGAGGCTTTTTCATCGGATTTCCTCCGCTGGAAAACCGGCGAATGCTACAGGATTCCTACGCGCCCGCGCTGAGGCCCTCGTCGCTGCGCTCCGCGTCGAGCTCCCCCGCGGCCTCGTCGTCCTCGTCGCCGGCATGCGCGGGCCGGCCGTTCGCGTTGAACAGGCCCAGCGCGGTCTGGTCTTCCTTGCTGATCGGATCCAGGGCGCTCAGCCACTGCAGGAAGCGCCCGAGGTGCGCGAGGCGGTCGGGATGGCGGCAGGCGCCCGGGTTGGCGGCGGAAAACGGCGTGCCGGTCTGCATGCGCGGCATCCGCTCCGGAATCAGCGAGAGGATGCGTGCGAGGTCGGATGCGTTCATGTTCGCCCTGGTTGTCGAATGCTGGTTTGGCGTCACCACGGCGCTGTTATATCACTTCGGCGGCAGCGGCGGGGAACGCCTTACGAAAGCAGAATTCGTACACCGCCGCCTCGTCCGCCTTACGCAGGGTCGAGGCCCTTCTTCCTCAGCACCGGCGCCGCCGCCGGGGACGCGAGAAAGCGCACCAGCGCCTTCGCCGCTTCAGGCTGCTTCGCGGCGGCGTGCAGCCCGAAGGAAAACATCGTCACGAGCTGCAGCTCCGGCGGCAGCGGGCCGACGATGTCGATGCCCTTCGTCGGCAGAAGCTCGCTCAGCTGCTGGAAGCCGATCTCGACCTCGCCGCGCGCGATGAGCGGGCCGACCGCCGTGCCGGGCGGCGTCTGCACGATCTTGCGCCTGCCGTCGTCGAGGCCCATGCGCTTGAAGACGCCGGCGAGGTACACGCCGCTCGGGCCGCTCGAGTAGCCGATCGACCGCGCCGCGAGCAGCGCGCGCTTCAGCGCCTCGGCGGAGCTTATGTCCGGCCGCGGCGCGCCGGCGCGCACCGCCACCGTCGCGCTGGAGCTCGCGAGGTCCATGCGCCCGGGCGCGAGCTTGCGCGCCGCGATCAGCTCGTCGATCGCCGCCGCCGAGCCGGAGACGAGATCGACGACCTCGCCCGCCTGCAGGCGCTTCTTCATGTCGGCCATGCCCACCCACTCGGTGAGAACCTTGTGGCCGCTCTGCCTCTCGAACTGCGGCACCAGCTCGAGGCAGGCCTCCCTGATCGCCAGGGAGCACATGACCTTGATCTCTGTCGCCAAGCGCTCGACCGTTCGCGGTTACTTGCTGCAGTAGCCGACCAGGACGGCGATCGCCGCCGCGACCACGATCAGGACGAAGCAGCCCGCCATGCTGGGCGGCGCCGGATCGTACTTGCCCTCGATGATGTCCTGGATCCTGAATTGAAAACGGCAGACGCCGCAGGGCACCGTTTCCGAGCTGCCGCTGGCGATGTAGGAGCCTCCAGCCTGCGAGATTTCGCCCAGCACGTACATCTGAGCGGTCTTCTTGAGCACGGTCTTGCATTGCGGACATAC
>CAYOVM010000140.1:0-8561 GCA_964407355.1 uncultured Enterobacteriaceae bacterium | reverse complement strand
CCAGCGCGCCGGCGATCAACTCCAGCGCGACGCGGCACTGATTGCGGTCGACCGCGCCGCCGAGGCACACTCGAACTGCCTCCGGCGCGATCTGCGTGACGGCAAAGGAGTCGCTGCCCACCACGCCGATGCCGCGCGCTCGCAGGTGCGCGGCGAACTCGACGCGGCTCCAGTGCGGCGGCAACGGCAGCCACAGGTGGAACGCTTCCGGCTTCGAAGCGTAGCCCGCGGGCAGCGTCTGAGCGGCGAAGCGCTGGCGCCTTGCCGACTCCTCGCGCACCGCGTCCAGGATTGCCTTCGCCGTGCCGTCGTTGATCCAGCGGGTCGACAGCGCCGTGGTGATCGGTGAGGCCATGACGGTCATCGCGCGCAAGGTGGATGCGATGCGTTGCGCCTGGCGCGTATCGGGCGCGGCGAGATAGGCGATGCGCAGGCCCGCGCCGACGAACTTTGCGAGGCCGCTCACGTAGAAGGTCATTTCCGGCGCGAGGGCGGCGATCGGGCGCGGCGCGCGCGCGGGCAGCAAGCCGTAAGCGTCGTCCTCGATGATCCAGATGTTGTGCTGGCGCGCGGTCTCGGCGACGGCGAGCCGCCGTGCTTCCGACATCACCGCCGTGGTCGGGTTGAGAAGCGTCGGATTGAGATAGAGCGCCTTGGGCGCGTGCTTCGCGCAGGCGGCGGCGAAGGCGTCCGGATCTATGCCTTCGTCGTCGAGCGGCAGGCCGACCAGCTCGATGCCCAGATGCGAGGCGATCGCCTTCACGCCGGGATAGGTCAGCGCTTCGGTGCACATCGCTTCTCCCGGGCGCACGAGCACGCTCATCAGGGCGAGCAGCGCGCTTTGTACGCCCGGGCAGACCAGCACCCGCTCCGGCGAGAGCCGGGGCAGGTGCGACTCGAGCAGCCGGATGCCCGCCTCGCGGTCTTCGCGCGAGCCGCCGAAGTCCTGGTAGCGGAGGAGCTCGCGCATGTCCATGCGCTCGCGCAGCTCGCCGAGGCCGTTCTGCATGCGAATCATCAGCGCCGGATCCTGCGGCTCCGGCGGCAGATTCATCGTCATCTCGACCAGGCCGACGTAGCCGAGGCTGCGCACCGACGCGGCGGCGCTTGCCGTGGGCTTGACGAAGGTGCCGCGGCCCGAGCGCGCGTCGACGAGCCCGCGGCGGCGCGCTTCCGCGTATGCGCGCGCGACAGTGGAGTAGTTGAGTCCGAGCTGGCGCGCGAGGACGCGCATCGGCGGCAAGTTCTCGTTCGCCGCGAGACGGCCCGCCTGCATGTCGGCGGCGATCGCGTCCGCGATCGCGAGGTACGCCGGCTTGCCGCTTTGGCCGATGTGCTTGGACCAGCGCGTGCCGCTGTCACCCATGCCCGTATGCACCAAATCCATGTGGAGCACGCGCGCGCTGCACCGTTAATGCGCAACGGGGAAGTCCGTCATGACGAGGAAAAACGCGCGGCTCTTCGCCGGAATGCGGCGACTCGGCGCCAAAAACTCCAGCAAATACATTCCGCAAAACGATGATCGGATTTTGATCGCACACCGCCGGACCGGCGATTGGCATAGGTGTTGCTCCCTCGTGGCGTGAGAGCGCAAGCAAGAAGCGTGACAGCGATCGCAGCTTGATTGCATTTTGACAACCAGGAAAGGGAGAACGCGATGCCCGCAGTTTCCGCAATGAAGCACAAGAAGGGCGATTTCCTCGTCGATTACGAGGAGAAGGTTTTCGAGGACGTGAAGGCGAAGCCCGGCGAGAAGGCGCTCGTCACGTTCCACACGGTCGCGTTCGAAGGCTCGATCGGCTTCGTCAATCTGCTGCAGGCGACGCGCCTGAAGCGAAAGGGCTTCGATACCTCGGTGCTGCTCTACGGCCCGGGCGTGACCCTCGGCGTGCAGCGCGGCTTTCCGACCCTCGGCGCGGACGCGTTCCCCGGCCACCACAACTTCAACAACCAGATCGTCAAATTCATGGACGAGGGCGGCAAGGTGTACGCCTGCCGCTTCGCGCTGCAAGCGCTCTACGGTCACGGCGAAGGCGCCCTGATTCCCGGGATCCGGCCGATCAATCCGCTCGATGTGCTGGACCTCATCCTGATCCATCGGCGCGACGACGCCTTCATCGTCCACACCTGGACCGTGTAGGGGCGCGGTGTCGGCGAGCAAGACCATTCGAGCCGCGGCGGTCCAGCTCCAGCCGGTGCTCGACAGCGCGGACGGCACCGTCGAGAAGGTGCTCGCGGCGATTGCGCGCGCCGCGCTGGAAGGCGCGCGCCTTGTCGTGTTTCCCGAGACCGCGGTCCCGTATTACCCCTACTTTTCATTCGTGGTTCCGCCGGTCGCGATGGGCAGCGAGCATATGAAGCTGTACGAGCGCGCGGTGCGCGTGCCGGGACCGGTGACGCAGGCCGTGTCCGCCGCGGCGCGGGAGCACGCCATCGTGGTCGTCCTCGGCGTCAACGAGCGAGACCACGGCTCGCTCTACAACACGCAGCTCGTCTTCGACGCCGACGGGCGCCTCGCGCTCAAGCGCCGCAAGATCACGCCCACGTACCACGAGCGCATGGTGTGGGGACAGGGCGATGGCAGCGGCCTGCGCGCGGTCGACACGGCCGTCGGCCGCATCGGCGCGCTCGCGTGCTGGGAGCACTACAACCCGCTCGCGCGCTACGCCCTCATGGCCGATCACGAGGAGATCCACTGCAGCCAGTTCCCGGGTTCGCTCGTCGGACCGATCTTCGCCGAGCAGATGGAGGTGACGATGCGCCACCATGCGCTCGAGTCGGCGTGCTTCGTGGTCAACGCCACGGGCTGGCTGGCGGAAGAGCAGGTGGCGCGCCTTGCGCCGGACGCCGCGCTGCGCAAGGCCTTCAAGGGCGGCTGCTACACGGCGATCGTCTCGCCCGAGGGCGCGCACCTCGCGCCGCCGCTGCGCGAGGGCGAGGGCATGGTCCTCGCCGATCTCGACTTCACGCTCATCACCAAGCGTAAACGCATGATGGACTCGGTCGGGCACTATGCCCGGCCGGAGCTCCTCAGCCTGCGCATCGACACGACTTCTTGGAGGCCCGCACATGAGCAAGCCCGATCCCAACCCGCCGCCGTCCTCGCGCCAGCTCGCCACGGAGATGCAGTCGCTGGGACTGCGGCTCGCTGAACCGCTCGCGGGCGCGCCTTCGCGGCGCGGTGGCGCGGGCCCGTCGGACCACAAGGCCGTCGTGGTCGGCGGCCGCACGCTCATGATCCCGATCCACACCGCGCCGGCCCGGACGTCGCCGTTCCTCGCCGGAGCGCCCGGCGCCGACGGCACCAGCGCGCTGCTGCGGGACGGCGTCGAGATCGGCCGCGTGCGCTTTCCCTCTGCGCCGCGGTTCTACAACCTGCAGACGCTCGACGGCGTGCCGTATTGGATGATCGCCCAGCTGCATAGCGCGGACGTGCTCGCCACGACCGTGCTGCAGACCTGCGTGCGCTACGGCAACCGCGAAACCGCGTGCCAGTTTTGCGCCATCGGCCAGTCGCTCGCCGCCGGACGCACCATCAACCGCAAGACCCCGGAGCAGCTTGCCGAGGTCGCGCGCGCGGCGGTGCTGCTCGACGGTGTCAAGCACATGGTGATGACGACCGGCACGCCCAACTTCAAGGACCGCGGCGCGCACATCCTCTGCGAGAGCGCGTTCGCCGTGAAGGCGGCGGTCGAGCTGCCGATCCAGGGCCAGTGCGAGCCCCCCGACGATCCGGCCTGGTACCGCCGCATGAAGGCCGCCGGGATCGACGCGCTCGGCATGCATCTGGAGGCGGTCACGCCGCAAGTGCGTGCGCGCATCATGCCGGGCAAGGCGAGCGTGACCGTGGAGCAATATCTTGCCGCCTTCGCCGAAGCCGTAGCCGTGTTCGGTCGCGGGCAGGTCAGCACCTATATCCTCGCCGGGCTCGGCGACACCCCGCAGGCCATCCTCGACATGTGCGCGAAGCTCGTGCGCATCGGCGTCTACCCGTTCGTCGTGCCGTTCGTGCCGATCGGCGGCACGCCGCTCGAAGGCCATCCCGCGCCGGACGGCGCCTTCATGCGCGCGCTCCTCGAGCCGCTCGGCGCGATGCTCGCCGCCGCGGGCCTGCGCTCGAGCGAGATCAAGGCCGGTTGCGGCAAATGCGGCGCCTGTTCAACCCTTTCCGCCTACGAGTGACCATGGACCAGCCCGTCGAGATTGCCCGCCCGCCCCTGCCGCCTTTCACCCTGGAGACCGCGAAGGCGAAGATCCAGGCCGCCGAGGACGCCTGGAATACGCGCGACCCGGAGCGCGTCGCGCTCGCCTACACCCTGGACACGGAATGGCGCAACCGCTCGGAGTTCCTCACCGGCCGCGACGAGGTCAAGGCCTTCCTGCGCCGCAAATGGGCGAAGGAGCTGGACTACCGCCTGCGCAAAGAGCTCTGGGCCTTCGCCGATAACCGCATCGCCGTGCGCTTCGAGTACGAATGGCACGACGACTCGGGCCAGTGGTTCCGCTCCTACGGCAACGAGAACTGGGAATTCGCGCCCAACGGTCTCATGCGCAAGCGCTTCGCCAGCATCAACGACCTGCCGATCCGGGAGGCCGAGCGCAAGTTGCGCTGACCCGGCCCGCCTGATCCGATGCTACCCCTCGAGCCGCCGTTCGTTTTTCAGCCGGTCGACTTCCGCGTGCGCATCGCCCGCGAAGATTGGGAGCGGCGCGGCTGCGCGGCGCTGCGCAGCTCCGTGTTCTGCGACGAGCAGCGCATCTTCAACGGAGACGACACCGACGAATGGGATCGGGTCGCGCTGCCGATCGCGGCGTCGTACTGCATGCTGGGCGCCCCCGAGCAGGTCGTGGGCACGGTGCGCATCTGCGAGATCGAGCCGGGGCTGTGGCAGGGCTCGCGCCTCGCCGTGCACCGCGACTTCCGCCGCCTCGCCTCGCTCGGCACCGAGCTCATCCGCCACGCGGTCTGCAGCGCGCATGCGCGCGGCGCCCGGCGGTTCATCGCGCATGTGCAGGAGCAGAACGTGCCGTTGTTCCTGCGTCTTTCCTGGGCGAGCATCGGGCGGGTCACCCTGCACGGCCGAGCGCACCGGTTGATGCAGGCCGATCTCGCCGCCTATCCGCCGCGGCTCGCGGAAGAGGTGGCCTTCGTCGCCGAGCTGCGCCGGGCGGCATGATGCTGGAGCAGATCGCCGCCGGACTGCGCGCGAGCCGCGGCCTTGCGCACAAGACCGACATCGCGGCGGTGATGCGCGCGCTCTCGCTTGGGCCGCCAAGCCGCGTCGGCGGCGAGGCCGTGCCGGTCGGCGACGACTGCGCGGCGATCCGCGACGCCGACGGCTGGCTGCTGTTCGCCATCGAGGGACTGCTGAACGAATTCGTGCAGCGCGAGCCCTGGTTCGCGGGCTATTGCGCGGTAATGGTGAACCTGAGCGACATCAGCGCCATGGGCGGGCGGCCGATTGCCGTGGTCGACGCGCTCTGGACACATGGCGCGGAGCGTGCGGCGCCCATTGTCGAAGGGATGAACGCGGCCGCACGCGCCTACGGCGTGCCCATCGTCGGCGGCCACACGAACTGCCGCAGCACCCACGACCAGCTCGCCGCGGCGGTGCTCGGGCGAGCGCGCCGGCTGCTCACGAGCTTTGACGCGCGCCCAGGCGACGTCCTGGTCGCGGCACTGGACCTGCGCGGGCGCTACCGCGAGCCTCACTCGTACTGGGATGCGAGCACCGGTGCGGACGGCGGCAGGCTGCGCGCCGATCTCGAGCTCCTGCCTCGAATCGCGGAAGACGGTCTTTGCCGCGCGGCAAAGGACGTCAGCATGGCCGGCATCGTCGGCACGGCGATGATGCTCCTCGAATGCTCGGGGTTGGGCGGAGAGATCGACGTCGCGGCTGTGCCGCGCCCGCCCGGAGTCGCGGCGGAGCGCTGGCTGGTCTCGACGTTTCCGAGCTATGGTTTCGTCCTCGCCGTATCCCCCGAGCGCGTCGAGCACCTCGCAATGCGCTTTACGGCGCGCGGGATTGCCTGCGCGCCGATCGGCCGCTGCGATGCGTCGCGCTCGGTGCGCATCGTCGAAGACGGGCGCGGCTGCACAGTCTGGGATTTTGTCGATGCGCCGCTCATCGGCTGCGGCCCGGAGGCGGCGATCCATGCCTGAGGTCAATTTCCGGGTGCGCTGGCCGGACCGCTCCGTGACCGAGTGCTACTCGCCTTCGTCGGTCGTGAAGGAGCACTTCCAGGCAGGCGCCTCGTATCCGCTCGACGAGTTCCTCGCGCGAGCGCGGCGCGCGCTCACCGCGGCGAGCGAGCGAGTGCACGCCAAATACGGCTACGCCTGCTCGCGCGCCAGGGATGAGCTCGAGCACATCGAGGCCATCGCCACTCGTTACGCCGCAGTGCACGGCGCTCGCGTGGTGCTCGAGGGCTTCGAGGACTAGGAATGGCGCGGCATTACCCGGTGATCGTGGTGGGCGGCGGCCAGGCGGGTCTGGCCATAAGCTATCTCCTGAAGCGCCGCGGCATCGAGCACGTCGTGTTCGAAAAGCACCGCGTTGCGCATGCGTGGCGCACCCAGCGCTGGGACTCGTTCTGCCTCGTCACGCCGAACTGGCAATGCAAGCTGCCCGGCCATCCGTACTCGGGGCCGGCCCCCCGCGGCTTCATGCTGAAGGACGAGATCATTCGCTATCTCGAGGATTACGTCGCGGCGTTCGAGCCTCCGCTGCGCGAAGGCGTTGCCGTGACCGCGTTGCGCGCGGACGGAGGACTGTTCCGCATCGAGACCAGCGCGGGTGAATGCACAGCAGCGCAGGTCGTGGTCGCCACCGGCAACTACCATGTACCTGTGATCCCGCGCATTGCCGAGCGCCTGCCCGCGCGAATTACGCAGCTCCACTCCTCGGAGTACCGTAGTCCCGGGCAGCTCCCCGAGGGCGAAGTGGTGGTGGTCGGCACGGGACAGTCGGGTTGCCAGATCGCCGAGGACCTGCACCTGGCGGGGCGCCGCGTGCACCTGTGCGTAGGCAGCGCCCCGCGGACCGCGCGCCGGTATCGCGGCAGGGACGTGGTCGAATGGCTCGACGACATGGGTCATTACGCGATGCCGGTCCACGAGCACCCGCTCAAGGAGCGCGTGCGCGCCAAGGCCAATCACTATGTCACCGGACGCGACGGCGGGCGCGACATCGACCTGCGCAAGTTCGCCTTGGAGGGCATGCGGCTCTATGGCCGGCTCGTCGACATCCGCGGCGCCGTGCTGAACCTGGGCGACGACCTGAAAGCCAACCTCGACCGTGCGGACGCTTCGGCCCAGGCGATCAAGGATTCCATCGACAAGTACATCGCCGCCGCCGGAGTCGAGGCGCCGGCGGAAGCCCCGTACCGCCCGGTATGGGAGCCCGCGAACGCGCCGCGCAGCCTGGATTGCGGGGCGGCCGGCGTCACCTCGATAGTCTGGAGCACCGGCTTTCGCTCCGACTACTCGTGGATCGAGGCTCCGGTGTTCAACGGACGCGGCTATCCCGGTCACGAGCGCGGCGTGACTCCGGTCGCGGGCCTTTACTTTCTCGGCTTGCCGTGGCTTTACACCTGGGGCTCGGGTCGGTTCTCCGGCGTGGCGCAGGACGCCGACTTCATCGCGCAGCGCATCGCGGCAAGCTGCTCGCGGGAAACGACGTCGCTTCTCTAGGCCGCTTCCAGCAGCCCTGCGGATTATTTGGCGGAGAGAGAGGGATTCGAACCCTCGATACGGATTTTGTCCGTATAACGCCTTAGCAGGGCGCCCCCTTCGGCCACTCGGGCATCTCTCCGAAGGAAGGGAATTCTACCCCCGAAAGACGGCGCCCGATCTAGTTCCAACGCCTTATCCGGCGCCCGGAAATCAAATCGGGGTCTGACCCCGATTTTTCAGGCCTGGTCCAGCTCGAACGCCTTGTGCAGCACGCGCACGGCGAGCTCGGTGTACTTTTCCTCGATCACGACGGTGATCTTGATCTCCGAGGTGGAGATCATCTGGATGTTGATGCCCTCCTCGGCGAGGGTGCGGAACATCTGCGCGGCGATGCCGGCGTGCGAGCGCATCCCCAGGCCCACGATCGACACCTTGGCGATCCGCTCGTCGCCGGTCACCTCGCGGCACTTGATGTGCGGCTGCACCTGCTCCTTCAGGATCCGGATCGCCTTGGCGTAGTCGTTGCGGTGCACGGTGAAGGTCATGTCGGTCATGCCGTCGTGGCCGACGTTCTGCACGATGACGTCGACGTCGATGTGCGCGTCGGCGATCGGCCCGAGGATCGCGTAGGCGACGCCGGGGCGGTCGGGGACGTCTTTCACGGTGATCTTCGCCTCGTCGCGGTTGAACGCGACGCCGGATATGACTGCCTTCTCCATCGCCATGTGCGGGTCTTCCTCGAAAGTGATCAGCGTGCCCGACTTGCCCTCTTCCGCCACCGGCAGGGCCGGGTCGGTGAGGCTGGAGAGCACGCGCGTTGGCACCTTGTATTTGCCGGCGAACTCGACCGAGCGGATCTGCAGCACCTTGGAGCCGGCGCCCGCCA
>CAYOVM010000139.1:0-8593 GCA_964407355.1 uncultured Enterobacteriaceae bacterium | reverse complement strand
GACTGGGGCGCGTACTACTCGAGCATCGGTCTGTACATTCAGATCTCGGACGACCCTTTCCCGGACGGCGGCCGATTGAGCGAAGCGCAGGTGTACCGGCAACTGTTCGAGCGCTCGTACCGACCGAACGTAGTGGCCCTCGAGGCGAGCGTATACCCGATGCCGATGCTGGGCGTCTGGATACGGCGGAACCATCCCGGCTTTTACGACAGCACGACGCTCGCCGGCGATCTGAACGTGATCCAGACAGTCACCGCCGGTTTCCAGGAGCCGTGGGCGGTGTCGGCGTTCTTCGGCAGCCAGATGAAGTTCACGCGGCCGGAGGAGAGCGAGCGCGGCACTAACCGCGGCCACATGGGATACCTCGTCTCGGCCGGGACCAAGCACATCAAGAACAACGTGCTGATCGACGACGACTGGGTCGAGCTCGAGTGGAAGATGAAGGGCGAGCGGATCTTCAACGCGGATCGGCTGAGCTGGAGCTTCCGCACGGGCGCCAGGTTCAACCGTAACGCCGATATCGGCGACACGATCTATCTGGGCATGCGCCGCTCGAACCTGGATTTCACAAGCCGCTTTCTCTCGTTCCTCGACAATTCGCGGATCGACCTGTTCACCGAGCTTGCAACCGACCGGCCGCGCGTGCTTCGCCAGGAGCTCATCTTCGGCAAGAAGTACCCGATGGAATCGCGCCGCGCGGCATGGGAGCTCGACTTCGGCGTGATCTACGAGCGGGCGAGCAAGTACACGGGCGCGCTCGCGCCGCTCGCCAAGACCTCCGTCACCCTGGTGTTTCGTCCCAACATCGTCTTCTGACGCCGCGCTATCCCGCGGGCAGCTCCTGAAGGAAATGGATGAAGCAGGCGACGTCTCCCTCGCCGTCTTGCACCGGGACCATGGTTTCCAGCACCCAGACTTCCTTGCCCTTGCTCGTCCGGTAGCGGGCCTCGTCCTGCCATTGCGCAAAGCCCGCGGTGCGAGGCGTCGATCCCGCGACGACGCGCCGGAAGTCCGCGCCCCATCTGAACTCCGTAACGTCGCGGCCGTGCAGCGCTCGGCGGCTTCGCGCTTCGAGGAGCGCGTTGGCCTGCGGGTTGGCGTATTCGATCCGTCCGTTGAGGCGCGTGATGAGGACCGCGAGCGGAATCCGGTCGATCAGTTGCGAGGAGCTGAGGTCACGCCACGGCACAGCGCCATGGTACTACTGGTTTTCAAAACATAAAACCTGTAGTATCGAAGTCGCGACCCTCGGCAAAGGTCAGGCGGAGATCGCGCGCACCTGCTCGAGGGTGGTGAGGCCGAGCAGCGCTTTCTCGATGCCGTCGTGCCGCAGGGTACGCATGCCCTGTGAGAGCGCGCAACGCGCGATCTCGGCGGCGGCGGAGCGCAGGTGCACGAGGCGCCGCAGCTCCGGCGTCCCGACCAGCAGCTCGTGCAAGGCGATCCGCCCCTTGTATCCGCTGCGGTCGCAGCGGTCGCAGCCGGGCGCGCGCATCAGCTGCGGCGCGCCCTTGAACTCCTCGTTCCAGCGCGCGACGACCTGGTCCGCGCTCTCGTCGAGGCCGGCGCAATATTCCTCCGCCAGCTTGCGCAGGGTCGCGGCGTCGAGCGTCACAGGCTGCGCGCAGTGCGGGCATATGCGCCGCGCAAGGCGCTGTGCAAGCACGCCCAGAAGGGCGTCGCCGAAACTGAAAGGATCCAGCCCCATGTCGAGCAGGCGCGTGATGCTCTCCGGCGCGCTGTTGGTGTGCAGCGTGGAAAGCACCAGATGCCCGGTGAGCGAAGCTTCGACCGCGATCCGGGCGGTCTCTTCATCGCGCATCTCGCCGACCATGACCACGTCGGGGTCGGCCCGCAGAAACGCGCGCAACGCAGTAGCGAAGGTCCAGCCGATCTTTGCATTGACCTGGACCTGCGAAAGCCCGGCCTGGGTAATCTCCACCGGATCTTCGGCAGTCCAGATCTTGCGCGCGCCGTCGTTCAGGTGCGCGAGCACCGAGTGCAGGGTGGTCGTCTTGCCCGAGCCCGTCGGTCCGCAGACGAGGAGCAGGCCATAGGGTCGCTCCGCCGCGGCCCGCAGCGACTTCAGAACACGCGGCGCGAGCTGCAGCGCATCGAGCGGCTTCGGCTCGGCGGCGGCGAGCACCCGCAGCACAACCTCTTCGAGCCCGTTGTTGGTCGGGATGGTCGCCACGCGCAATTCGATTTTCGCCGGGCCGAAGCGCTTGAAATCGATCTTCCCGTCCTGCGCCTTGCGCCGCTCCGAGATATCGAGGTTGGCCATGATCTTGATGCGCGAGATGACCGCGCTGCGGAACTTGGCCGGCAACTCGAGGTAGTCCCGCAGCACGCCGTCGCGGCGAAAGCGCACGCGCACGTTCCCACGGCCGGGCCGCGGCTCGATATGGATGTCCGAGGCGCCCTCCTGCTGCGCGTCGAGGATGATCTTGTTGACGAGCTTGACGAGCGTGTTGTCGGTCTCGCGCACGACCTCGTCGGGGGCGTCGGCGGCGCCGGGTCCGGAAGCCTCGAGCGTCAGTTGCGTCGCCAGCTCGCCGATGTTTCCGCTGCTCTCGAACGGGACCTCGAATGCGGCGCCCGCCGGCGCGGCCTGGGCGGACGACTTGCCGACCGACATTTCCTCGGTCCAGACCGCCGGATCGTCGTTCAGGCGCGTGGAGAGCGCATGGTTGATGTCCTCGCCCGTGGAAAGAACCGGCGCGATGCGCTGCCCGCAAGAGAAGCGCACGGCGTCGATCACCGCGAAATCCATCGGGTTCTCCATCGCGATGGCGAGGGTGCCTTCGGCGAGGTAGAGCGGAACCACCTTCAGCCTCATCATCATGTCGCGCGGCACGAGCCGCAGCGCCTTGCTGTCGAAGCGGAATTTGCGCAGGTCGACCCATGGAATTCCCAGCTTCTGGGCGAGCACCGAGCGCAGGGTCATGGCATCCACGAGGCCCATCTCCATCAGGATTTCTCCGAGCGGCCGGCGCTTTTGCCGGCGCTGCTCGGCGAGCGCCTGGTCGATCTGCTCCTCCGAGACCAGGCCCATCTCCACCAGCACTTCGCCCAGCTTGCGCACGGCGCCGCTGCCCTGTGCGCGCAAGGCCGCCGCGAGCTGGTCGGGCGAGACGATGCGTTTCTCCAGCAGCACATCGCCGAGGCGCTGCTTGCGCAGCTCGCGCTGGCGCTGGAGGGCGCGCTGCAGCCCCTCGCGCGAGAGCTGAGCCGATTCGACCAGAAGCTCTCCGAGCGGCTCGCCGATGGATACGCTCGCGATGCCGGCGCCCGGAAACAGCACGCGCACCGCGTCCTTGTTCTCGTCGACCAGGTAGACGGCGAGCCCGAGGTCGCTCGGCGTGTAGCCATACAGCTCGCCCGTCATCATCTTGCCGTCCCGGAAGCTGATGGTGAACGGCGCCTTGCGCGGGAGCATCTCCACCTTCAGGCCGCCCTCCCGCAATCCGTGAACGCTGCTCTTGAGCTCGACCGGGCGCATGAAGCGCACTTCGCGCGCCGGCTCGAACGACAATCTCTGCAGCTCCTTCGTCCCCGCGACCTGGATCTCGATCATCCGGGCATCATGGTCGATGCCGAGCAAAACGCCTTCGATCTGCTCTCGATCGAAAAACGACATCCGGCAGGTCTCGAGCGTGGTGTCTCGCGGCCGGTCGTGCGGGCTGCCGATGCCGACGCGCGTCAACAGTCCGGCCCAGAGCCCGGGAAGCGGGGCTTCAGGCGCGGGTTTGGCCACCGGCATGTCCGGGCTGCCCGTTTTGAGTTTGAGCGTTATGTCGGCCGCTGTGGATTTCACGTGCACCCCGCAATCGGTGGATTCGAGGCCATTGTCGAGCGCGTCGCGCGGGAATGTAATCAGGGGGGGCCTGATAGAGGCAGGGATACCCCTAGAAAATCGGACAGGCTGACAACAATTCACATTCCGGGCAATGCGAGCCGGTCCGTTGCGAGGAGCCGATGTCACGCCATGGCATCCCGGGTTTTCGTACTTCCGGTTTTACCTAATCGAAACTGACGGTATGCTCCTCGCCGCGGCCTTGGTGCTACTGTCAAGGTCCATGCCGCTTACCGATGAAAAACAAGAATTTAGCAAGCGCTTGAGAGAGAGTCTGAAACGCGTCCAGGGCTCGGCGAGCGGCGCGGCGAGCATCGCGCGCGAATTCAACCTGCGCTACGAAGGTACTGCGGTAACGGCGCCGGCGGTGCGCAAGTGGCTCGATGGAAAAGCGCTCCCGTCCCAGGACAAAGTGCGCGCCCTGGCGCGTTGGCTCGAAGTGTCGCCGCACTGGCTGCGCTTCGGCGAGGCCGAAGGCGGCTCCGCCCGGGCGGCCCCGTCAGCGCGCCAGAACGTCGCCGCCTACCGCGTGGACCCGCAGTGGCTGACGAAAAAGTACGAAGCGTTGAACGAGCCGCACAAGAAGATGATCGTGGAGCTGCTCATCGCGCTCCTGCGGCTCGAAGGCAAGCGCTAGTTCAGCGCTAGATTCAGGAAAGCGCCAGCTCAGTTCACCGTCGCGCCGGTCGAGCGCACCAGCTTGCCCCATTTTTCGTGCTCGCTCTTGATGAACTCGCCGAGCTCGGCGGGCGTCATCGTCCCGGCCTCGACGCCGGCGGCGCGGAAGCTGTTCTGAAGCTCCTTGTCCTGCAAAGCCTTGGTAATCTCGGCGTGGAGACGAGCGATGATGTCCGCGGGCGTACCGGCGGGCGCCACGAGGTCGAGCCATAGCGTCGCGTCGTAGCCGGGAACGCCGGCCTCGGCGAGGGTCGGAACCTCCGGCAGCTCGCTCCAGCGCTTCGGCGTGGTCACGCCGAGCGCGACCAGGCGTCCGGCCTTGACCTGGGAGAGCACGTTCGGGATTCCGGCGAAGGAGACCTGGACCTGCCCGCCGAGAAGGTCTTGCATCGCGGGGCCGCTTCCCTTGTAGGGCACGTGGTTCAGCTCGACGCCCGCCAAGGCGTTGAAGAGGGCGCCGACCAGGTGCTGCGCGCTGCCGTTCCCCGAGCTCGCGAAGTCTATGCCGCCCGGCTTCGCCTTGGCCGCCGCGATCAGCTCGCGGACGGAGCTCACCGGCAGCACCTTGGGATTCACGACCAGCGCGTACGGGCCGGACGCGACGAGCGCGATCGGCGCGAAATCCTTGATCGAGTCGTACGGGAGCTTGCGGTAGAGGTTGGCGCTGATGACGTGGGGCGTTCCGGTAAGCAGAAGCGTGTAGCCGTCGGGCGCGCTCTTGGCGACGAAGTCCGCGCCGATGGTGCTGCCGGCGCCCGGCTTGTTCTCGACGAACACCTGCTTGCCGAGCTGCTCGGAAAGCCGTGGCGCGAGCAGCCTCGCCGGCGTATCGGCGAACCCGCCGGGCGAAAGCGGGACCACCAGGCGGATCGGCCGCGATGGCCAGGCTTGTGCCGACGCTTCGAACGTCGAGATCAGAAGAAGGAGAAAAACGAGAGGGCGCATCATCCGCGGAATACCGGTTCGGGTTGGGTGAAAAAGCCGTGCAGCAGGTGATAGACGGTCAGGTAGTTCTTCTGCTGGAAGCTCGCGTGCGAGATGCCCTGCATCACGGAGAACTGCTTGTCCGGATGCGGCAGCTTCGCGTAGAACGCGAGCAGGTCGTCCATGGCGGCGATGCCGTCGTGCTCGCCGCGCAGGATGATGATCGGAACCGGCAGCTTCTCGGGATCGACGACCGGCAGCTTGGAGCACATGTCGACGTAGGTGCCGGTGGGAACGGAGTCGTCGAGGGCGAGGATCGCGCTCGCGAAGGCCTCGATGGTGGCCGCGTCGGCGGTGCCGGGATGGTCGCGCTCGAACACGCTGCGCACGAACGCCCGGTCGATCGGCCGGCGGTTTACTTTCTGGAACTGGGCCAGGCCTTTCTTGCGTTGCTCCAGCGTCGGGCTGCCTTCGCCGGTCCAGACGAAAGCGTCCAGCGCGAGCCGTGCCACGCGCTCGGGATGGCGCTGCGTGAAAACGGCGGCGCGCAACGCTCCGGAGGAAATGCCGTACAGCAACAGCTTCTTCGCCCCGGTGGTCTTCATGACGTACTGGGTCACTTTGTCCAGATCGTCGGCGCCGTTCGCGATATCGCAATTGATCGGGCGCTTCTTGTCCGAGCGGCCGTAGCCCTCGTTGTCGTAGCACCAGGTGTCGAAGCCGCGCGCCGCGAACCATTCCATCACCGACGAATCGGGCCGGCCCGGCACGCTGAGATCGAAGGTCGGCTGCCCGGCCATCGAAGAGCCGTGCACGAAGACGATGGTGCCGCGCGGCGGCGTCCCGCCGAGCGCGGGCTTGCGCCAGAGGAACAGCCTTACGTCGCCCTTTGTAGTCCAGTGTTCTTGTCCGTTCATCCCGCTAGTTTAACGAATGAATTGCCGCCGCCGCTATACATAGCGGATTCTATGCAAGAATTCATTACAGGAGGTGCGATGGCAGAGGACCCCGCCACGCTCGACACGTTTCCAAAACTGCTGATGCACCACGCGCGCGTACGCGGCGAGCGGCCGGCTATCCGCGAGAAGGATCTCGGCATCTGGCAGACGTGGACCTGGCGCGAGCTCGCCGACGAGGTGCAGGCAATCGCCTGCGCCCTCTCCGCGCAGGGCCTGCGCCGCGGCGATCACTTCGCGCTCATAGGCGACAACCGGCCCCGGCTGTACGCGACCATGGCGGCCGTGCAATGTCTGGGCGCGATCCCCGTGCCGCTGTACCAGGACGCGGTCGCCGCCGAGATGGCCTATCCGATCCAGAACGCCGCGATCGCGTTCGCGTTCGCGGAAGACCAGGAGCAGGTCGACAAGCTCCTCGAGATCCTGCCGCAGTGCCCGTCGCTGAAGCGCATCTTCTTCGACGACCCGCGGGGCCTGCGCAACTACGGCCAGCCGCAACTCGTCGCCTACGACAAGCTGCGCGCGGCGGGACGCGACAGCCACCGCCGGGATCCCGACTTCGTCGACGAGGAAATCGCCAAGGGCGAGGGCTCCGACACGGCGGCGATGTTCTTCACCTCCGGCACGACCGGCGCGGCGAAGGGCGTCGTGCACACGCATGCGAGCCTCATCACGCCCTCGCGCACCGCCGCCGAGCTCGACCGGCTGGGCGAGGAGGACGTGATCCTCGCCTACCTGCCGCCGGCCTGGATCGGCCAGAACATCTTCTCCTGCGCCCAGGCGCTGGTCACGGGCTATTGCATCTGCTGCCCGGAGTCGGCCGAGACCGTCATGACCGACATGCGCGAGATCGGGCCGACCTACTATTTCGCGCCGCCGCGCGTGCTGGAGAACCTGCTCACCCAGGTGTCGATCCGCATGGAGGACGCTTCCCGCATCAAGCGCTGGCTGTATCGCTACTTCATGCGCGTGGCGGGGCGCGTCGGCGGCGCGCTGCTCGACGGCAGGAAGGTGCCGCTCACCGAGCGCGCGTTGTATGCGCTCGGCGATCTGGTGGTGTACGGCCCGCTGCGCAATGTGCTCGGCATGAGCCGCGTGAAGGTCGCCTACACCGCCGGCGAGGCGGTCGGCCCCGACCTCTTCCGCTTCTACCGCTCCCTCGGCATCAACATGAAGCAGCTCTACGGCTCCACCGAGACGGCGGTCTTCGTCTGCGTGCAGCCCGACGGCGAGGTGAAGCCGGACACCGTCGGCCCGGCCGTGCCGGGCGTCGAGCTGAAGTTCAGCCCCGGGCGCGAGCTGCTGATCCGCAGCCCGGGCCTGTTCAAGGAGTACTACAACAACCCGGCGGCGACGAGCGAAGCGATGGACGCGGAGCGCTGGTTCCACACCGGCGACGCCGGCTACTTCGACCCGGACGGCCACGTCAAGATCATCGACCGCGTGAAGGACGTGGGCAAGCTCGCCGACGGCACCCTCTTCGCGCCGAAGTACCTCGAGAACAAGCTGAAGTTCTTTCCGTCGATCCAGGAAGCGGTCTGCTTCGGCGACGGCCGCGAGAAGGTGTGCGCGTTCATCAACATCGATCCGGACGCGGTGGGGAACTGGGCGGAGAAGCGCAACATGCCTTACTCCGGCTATACCGACCTCGCCTCGCGCGACGAGGTCTACGATCTCGTGCGCGAGTGCGTCGAGCAGGTCAACGCCGATCTCGCCTCCGAGCCCGAGCTGGCGAACTCGCAAATCCAGCGCTTCCTCATCCTGCACAAGCAGCTCGACGCGGACGACGGCGAGCTCACCCGCACGCGCAAGGTGCGCCGCGGCTTCGTCGGGGAGAAATACGGCGCCCTGGTCGAAGCCATGTACGCGGGAAAGAGCTCCGTGCACGTGGAGGCGCAGGTCCGCTACGAGGATGGCCGCACCGGCACCTATTCCGCGGACCTGAAGATCCGCGACGCGAGAACGCTCCCGGGCGTCGCGGCGGCGAAGGCGGCGTAGGCGTGAGCGCTCCGGAGGTCGAGCTGCAAGCCCGCGAGGCGAGGATCGGCGGCGTGCTGCTGTCGGTCGAGGACGTCTCGCTTTCGTTCGGCGGCGTGAAGGCGCTGCAGGAGGTGTCCTTCGACGTGCGCGAGCACGAGGTGCGCGCCATCATCGGCCCCAACGGCGCCGGCAAGAGCTC
>CAYOVM010000138.1:6932-8705 GCA_964407355.1 uncultured Enterobacteriaceae bacterium | reverse complement strand
GCCGGCACCTGGAGCACGCGCTGGGAGCGCTACGCCGGCCGCGACGTCATTCCGCTCTGGGTCGCCGACACCGACTTTCGCGCGCCGCCCGCGGTCTTGAGCGCTCTCGCCGAAAGAATCGAGCACGGCGTGCTCGGGTACACGGCGGCGCCCGGCGAGCTGCGCGAGGCGATCGTCGAGCGCCTGCAGCGGCTCTACGATTGGCGCATCGAGCCCGGCTGGATCGTGTTCCTGCCCGGCGTGGTGCCGGCGCTGCATCACGCCGCGCGCTGCCTAGTTCCGGTGGACGGGCACGCCCTCGTGCCCAAGCCCATCTATCAGCACTTCAAGCACGCCCTCGAGCTCGCACCGCGCGCGCACACGGATGTGCCGCTCGCGCTCGAGCACGGCCGCTGGGTTCTCGATCTCGATTTCCTCGCGAGATCCATCCGGGAGAACAGCAAGCTGTTCTTCCTCTGCAATCCGCAGAACCCGGGCGGCACGGCGTTTCGCCGCGACGAGCTGCTGCGCATCGCCGAGCGCACGCGCGAGCTGCTGATCGTCTCCGACGAGATCCATTGCGAGCTCGTCCTCGAGGAGGGCCGGCGGCACGTGCCGATCGCCAGCCTCGCGCCGGAGATCTCGCGGCGCACGGTGACGCTCATGTCGCCGAACAAGGCGTTCAACACGCCGGGCGCCGGCTGCGCCTGGGCGATCATCGAAGACGAGAACCTGAGGAGGATGTTTTCCGCAGACCTGAACGCGCACGTGCTGCCCTCGCCTTCGGTCTTCGGCTACATCGCGGCGCTCGCCGCGTATCGCGGCGCCGACGCCTGGCTCGCGGCGCAGATCGCGTACCTGCGCGCGAACCGCGACCGGGTCGAGGCGAAGCTCACGCTTCCCATGGCGCACGTGGAGGCGGGCTACCTCGCGTGGATCGACTGCTCGCCGCTCGGGCTCGAGAATCCGTTCGAGTTCTTTCTGAAGAACGGCGTGGCGCTGTCGCCGGGCTCTCAGTTCGGCGACGGCCGGTTCGTGCGGCTCAACTTCGGAACCCAGCGCGCGCGGCTCGACGCGGCGCTCGAGC
This sequence comes from uncultured Enterobacteriaceae bacterium, assembly GCA_964407355.1. Taxonomy (GTDB): domain Bacteria; phylum Pseudomonadota; class Gammaproteobacteria; order Burkholderiales; family SG8-39; genus SCGC-AG-212-J23. The sequence goes on along the minus strand of CAYOVM010000138.1, from coordinate 7,639 downwards.
GGATGAGCGGCGCGGTGCAGGCCTTGAAGGCCTTTCTCTAGCCCGCGCGGTCCGATCGCGTTTCTGGTGCAGCTCGAGCGCCGCGAGCAGGATGCGGTCCAGGTGCGGATCGCGCACGCCGAGCTCGTGCATGTGCGCGAGCGTATAGCTCAGGTAGTCGATGTTGCTGCCGCGCTCGCCGACGCCCTGTGCGACGAGCTTCGCGGTGCTCTTCACGTCGAGATCGCCGGCGAACTGTCGGTGCCAGGCGTCGGCGACGAAGGCGAGGGCGCGGATCTCGCGGCCGCCGCGGATGCGCACGCGCACGAAGCTCGGCCGGTAGACACGGTTGCGCATCTCGCGGCGGTATAGATACCTGAGCACGCGCGCGACGCGCGCCGCGGCGATGCGATACACCATGCCCCAGCAGGATCCGCCGCGGCAAAGTCCCATCACCAGACCGGGACGCCGCGGCGTGCCGCGATAACGATGCGAGTAGACGCAGAGCGAGCGGTGATACCCGTGCACTTTGCCCGCCGACTTCTGGCTGCTGCGAAATCCCGGCGACCACATCAGCGAGCCGTAGCCGAACACCCACAGGTCGCCGCGCGGCGCGAGCTCGAGGAACTCCGGCAAGGTCATGCGGCCCGCAGGGTCATTTCGGGCAATTATAGGGAAGCGGTCAACCTGCCGCCGTCCCGCACGTTTTTATCTCATCCGATCCAGAT
>CAYOVM010000138.1:0-6832 GCA_964407355.1 uncultured Enterobacteriaceae bacterium | reverse complement strand
AAGCCCGGCTCCGGCCGGGCTTTTTTTCGCCCGGTTCATTTGGTCGCATCGGAGTGGTACATTTGCCCGATGCTGATCCAGGATCGCCTGACCTCCCGCAGCTCGCGCTCGCTCGCGGCGATGATCGGCTTCGGCCGTGCCGGCGCTTGTCGAGGTCACGGTGGGCGCTCGGGCAGTCCGGATGACGACAGGCGAATGACGGCAGCATTTCCGCGCACGTCTCTCCTCCCGCCTTTCTCCCGCCCCGCCAGCAAAAGCATTCCAGCAACGCACGCAACGGACGCGCTGCGCTGCTGTCCTATTGTCCCCGCCGCAAGGAGAATCACGTGAAACGACGCGACTTCCTCAAGACCTCTTCCGCCGCCGTCGCCGCCGCCGCGCTGCCGTGGCGCGGCGCGCAAGCGCAGGCGGACTGGCGCAGCTTCGAGATCATCACGCGCGCCGACATCGATCGCGCGAAAGGCGTATCGCGGGCGTGGATACCGCTGCCGCTCACGCAGGATCTGGATTGGCAGCGCAACCTCGGCAGCAGCTGGACCGGGAACGCCGCGCGCGCCCAGGTGATGCATGACGGCAAATACGGCGTGGCGATGCTTTACGCGGAATGGCCGGCCGGACAGGACAAGCCGTTCATCGAGGTGACGAGCCGCTTCGCGACGCGCGACCGCGCCGTCGACCTGTCGAAAACGATCCCCAACGGCGCGCGCCTGAGCGCGTCCGATCACCAGTTCTTCACCGCGCCTACCGAGCTCATCCCGACCGATGGCATCGTCAAGCGCACCGCCCTTCCCGTCGTGAAAGGCGCGGGCAGCGACGTGGCGAAGGCTCGCGCGATCTACGAGTGGATCGTGGACAACACGTTCCGCGATCCGAAGGTGCGGGGCTGCGGCGTGGGGGACATCAAGGCGATGCTGGAGACCGCGAACCTCGGCGGCAAGTGCGGCGACCTCAACGCGCTTTTTGTCGGCATGGCGCGCTCGGTCGGCCTCGCGGCGCGCGACGTTTACGGGATCCGCGTCGCGAGCTCCGCGCACGGCTATCGCAGCCTGGGCGTCGGCTCTCCCGTGGTAAGCAAGGCGCAGCATTGCCGCGCGGAGTTCTTCGCGCAGGGCATCGGCTGGATTCCGGTGGATCCGGCGGACGTGCGCAAGGTGGTGCTCGAGGAGCCGCCCGGAAACCTGCCGGTCGACGACGCGAAGGTCGTGGCCGCGCGCAAGCGCCTGTTCGGCTCCTGGGAGATGAACTGGCTCGCCTACAACATGGGCCACGACATCGCGCTGCCCGAATCGCGCGGCCCGAAGCTCGGCTTCCTCATGTATCCGAACGCCGAGACCGGCGGCGAGCGCCTCGACCAGCTCGAGCCGGATTCCTTCAAGTACACGATCACCTCGCGCGAGCTGAGGGCATGATGCGCCTCGCCGCCGGCGCGTTGCTGCTTCTTTGCTCCGTCGCGGCGGGCGCGCAGGCGCTCAAGCCCTGGAGCGGCGAGCCCACGCCCGCCCTCGAGCTGACCGGCCTGGACGGCGCGGTCCACCGTCTTGCCGACTATCGCGGCAAGACCGTGCTGGTGAATTTCTGGGCGACCTGGTGCGCGCCGTGCCTCGCCGAGATGCCTTCCATCGAGCGGCTGCGCCGCGCCATGGAAGGCAAGCCCTTCGCGGTCCTCGCGGTCAACGTCGGCGAGAGCGATCGGAAGGCGCGCGATTTCGCCGAGAAGCTGCCGGTGACCTTCACCGTGCTGCTCGACCGGGACGGCAGCACCACCCGCGCCTGGCGCGCGCGCGTTCTGCCGGCGAGCTACGTCATCGATCCCGAGGGCCTCATTCGCTACAGCTACTACGGCGATCTCGACTGGTCGAGCGACGCGGTGCGCGCGCGCATCGAAAGCCTCATGCGCAAAGCGCCGCAGCGCGCCGCGCGTTGAGCCCGCGCGGGCTTTTCATCGCCGCCGCGGCCGGCGCGGCGTTCTGCGCGGGGGCCCAGGAAGTCGAGCGCGCCCCCTTCATCACCACGCCGCCCGATGTCGTCGCGAGCATGCTGCGCTTCGCCGGGACCGGGCCGGCCGACCTCGTCGTGGACCTTGGCTCGGGCGACGGCCGCATCGTCATCGCGGCGGCGCGCGAGTTCGGGGCGCGCGGCGTGGGAATCGAGCTCGACGCGGCGCTGGTGGAGAAGTCGCGCGACAACGCCCGCGCCGCCGGCGTGGCCGAGCGGGTCTCGTTCGTGCGCGGCAACGTGCTGCACGCGGACATCTCCAAGGCGAGCGTGGTCACCATCTATCTGCTTCCGGGCTTGATCAACCAGCTGCAGCGGCGCTTTCTCGACGAGCTGCAGCCCGGCACGCGCATCGTGTCACACGCGTTCACGATGGTCGGCTGGCAGGCCGACCGCTCCGAGACCGTGCGCATCGCGCAGGGCGGCTCGAGCACGATCTTTCTCTGGATCGTGCCGGCCAAGGCGCGCGGCACATGGGCCGGCGCCGATCTGCGCCTGACAGTGAGCCAGAACTTTCAGGAGATCGAAGTCGAAGGCGTGGCGGCGGGCAAGCCGCTCCTCGATGCGCGCGCCAGCCTGTCGGGCAACGCTATCGCCTGGGAGGCGCGCGGCCTGCGCTTCCGCGGCCGCGTCGAGGCCGAGCGCATGGTGGGTGAGCTTTCGCGCGACGGCAGCGCTTCGGCCCTGGAGCTGAAGAAGCTTCCTTGAACTGACATCTGTTGGCCGGCCTGTCTTGTCGCGTTATTTCATCGCCTCGGCGGCCTTGCGCAGGACGGCGGGCGGCGTGCGGTAGATTTCGGCGACCAGCGCCTGCACCTTCTCGCCCGTGACCGGCGTGATCTCGAGCTTCATCTTTTCCGCCTCCGCCAGGAATTCCTTGTCCTTCATCGTCTCCATGAACGCTTTGCGCAGGAGCGCCAGCCGATCGGCGGGGACCCGCGGCGGCGCGAGGAACGGACGCCCCATCACCTGACGGGCGAAGACGGCCTGCAGCACGGCGCGCTGCTCCGGCGTCTTGACCATGTCCATGACGAGGGGGACGTTCGGCATGTCCGGGTGCTTCTCCAGCGAGAGCTGCACCAGGAGCTTCAGCGTGCCGTCCCGGACCCACTGCGGATGGTTCGTCTTGATGCTCGACCACGACCAGCCGCAACGGCCCTGCACTTCGCCACGGCGCATCGCGAGCGTGATGTCGTTGCCGCCGGGATAGCCGGTGACGATCTTCATTTTGGTGCCGAGCACGGCGTTGATGACTTTCGGAAAGAGATCCGTGTCGGCGGTTGCGCCGGTGCCGCCCACGATCATCTCGCGCTTATAGAGATCTTCGAACTTGTCCACGCCGGTGCCGCTCCATGACACGCACACGCTCACCTCGTCGTTGGCGCTGCCGATCCAGCCGAAATCGGTCGCGCTGAACTGCGCGCCCTTGCCGCCCATGATGGGGTCGAAAGGGATGCCGCGGCCTATCGTTCCGAAGACGCTGCCGTCCTTCGGCGCGACGCGGTACAGCCAGTTCGCGAGCCGCAGGCTGCCCGCGCCGTCCATGTTTTTCGGCACGATGGTGGGCGCCCCCGGAATGTGCTTCGCCATATGGCGCGCGAGCAGCCGCGCATAGACGTCATAACCGCCGCCGGTGCTGTAACCGATGTAAAGGTCGATCTGCTTGCCCTTGTAGAAATCGGCGGCCGGCTGCGCCCGTGCCGTGCCGCAGACGAGGAGGGCGGTGAGGACGGCGATTGCGGTTCGATGTTGCATGACGACTCCTTCACAGCGACGGGATGATTTTAAGCGCCGGGAACCAGGTGCCGAGCAGCGTCTCGGGCCACGGCACGGTCAGCAGCCGGTGAAACAGCACATAGATGAAGAGCGCGAGACCCGTTGCGTGCGCGAGCACGAGCTTCCACGGCTCGCGGTTCTCGGCGCGCATATAGGCGATGACGAACAGCGGAACGGTCGGAATCAGGCCGATCAGCGCCATCGAGCCCATGAACGCGAGAAACCAGCCGAAGAAAACGCCGGCGCGGGCGATCACGGTGCGCGGCGCGAGATGGAAGGTCTCCGAGGCAAGGTCCATGTGTATTTTGGCGCCGGGCGGCATGTCGGCTCCGAGCGCGGTCCCGGCGCCGGCGGCCCGCTGCGGCGCGCCAGGCGCCTTCGCGCGCCGGAAGGCCGCGTTGAACAGGCTCAACGCCGCGAACGCCAGCGCGAGCGTACCGACGACCTGAGGAACGATGCGTGCAGCGAACGTCCACTCGCGCGACTCGAAGAGCATGTAGGCGAGCAGGGCGACGAGCCCCGCCGGAAACAATTGCGACGCGCGCAACCGCGGGGCGCCGAAATTCGCGAGCATCCGGCGGGCGCCGCCCTGCGCCTTCAGGTCCTGCCATAAGGGGCGCAGCAGCCCGATGAGCGCCACGGCCAGCAACGCCAGCACGAGCGGCCGGGTCAGCCACTGGGTCCCGTAGCGTTCGACCGAAATGAACATGTAGCGCTCGAAAATGTCGCCCAGCACGAAACCGAGGATGAGCGGCGGGCGCGGCCACTTGAGCTGCTTCATGACCCAGCCGAGCACACCGAAGGCGAGCAGCGCGAACAGATCGCCCCAGGAGCGGCTCACCTCGAACGCGCCGATATAGACGATACCGAGCACGCTCGGCAGGATCAGCGTGTAGCGCAGCGTCGCGACGCGCGCCAGCTGCGGGCTGAAGAGATAACAGAGCCCTGCGCCGACGATGTTGGCGAGCGCGATGCTCCACACCATCGCGTAGGTGATGCTCAGGTTCTTGCTCAGCATCTCCGGACCGGGGATCAACCCGTGCACCATGAACGCGCCCAGCAACACCGCCATGCCGGCGCTTCCCGGCACGCCAAACGCCACCGTCGGCACCAGCGCGCCGCCTTCCTTGGCATTGTTCGCGCTCTCCGACGCGATCACGCCGCGCACGTCGCCGCGGCCGAAGCTTTGCTGTGCGCCTTTCTCGGTGCGCAGGGCATGACCGTACGCGAGCCAGTCGATGATGGCGCCGCCGATGCCCGGGATCGCGCCGAAGAATGCCCCGATCCAGCTGCAACGCACCACCAGCCACCAGTGCCGGAAGCAATCCTTCGCGCCCTGCCACATGCCGCCGGTGACGTTCACGCTTCCGCCCGTAATGGAGGTGCGATTGATGGCGAGGTCGCACAGCTCCGGCAGGGCGAAGAGCCCGAGCACGATCGGCACGAGGTGCAGGCCGTCCCACAAGTAAATGCTGTCGAGCGTCCAGCGCTGGGTGCCGGTCTGCGGATCGGTGCCGACCATCGCCAGCATCAGGCCGAGCCCGCCCGCGGCGAGCCCGCGCAGCGGCGTGTTGCCCGACAGGACGGCGACCATGGAAATGCCGAAGATCGCGAGCGCGAGCAGCTCCGGCGAGCCGACCGCGAGCACCAGCGGCTGCAGGATCGGAATCGAGATTCCCATCAGAGCCGCGCCGAATACGCCGCCGAGGAGCGAGGCCATGTAGCAGGCGCTCAGCGCGCGGCCGGCCTCGCCGCGCTTCGCCATCGGATGGCCGTCGAGGACGGTGGCCGCCGAGCCTGCGCCCCCGGGCATGCCGAAGAGCACGGCGGGAATCGGATCCCCGGTCGCGGTGGTGGAAGCGAGGCCGAGGAGAAAGGCGAACGCCGTATACGGGTCCATGCCGAAGGTGAAGGGGATGAGGATGGCGGTGCCGGCGACGCCGCCGATGCCGGGCAGGATGCCGAGAATGAGCCCGAGCACCGCGCCCAACGTAAGGAACATCAGCCGGGTCGGGTCGCACAGCGCGGACAGTGCATGCAAGGCCGCATCCAGCATGCTGACGTCCATGATTTCCCCTTTGTTCCCGGCTCTGCGCCGCCCGAGCACCGAAGACTATCAGTCGTCTCCGGTGAGCGGCATGGGATGGCCGAGGCGTATTTTCAGGCCCTTGATCACTTCCTTCACCGTGCCGCAGAGCGGCAGGCTAAGACGCGCGAGGTCCGCCTCGTGCAGGACGATGGTCATGTCCTTCTCGGCCCACGGCATTCCGGCGCCGCCGGCGCGGTTATCGAGCGACCAGTTTTGCGCGCTGCCCTGGTGCAGCGCCTCGCGCAGCCGCTCCGGATCGACGCCGAGCGCCTCGCCCAGGCGCAGGCCTTCGTCGTTCGCTGCCGTGCAAGCCCAGAGGATGAGATTGTTGACCATCTTTCCCACCTGGCCGGCGCCGGCCGGACCGAGATGGAAGATGTCGGAGGCGAAGGTGGCTAACGCCGGCCGCGCTGCCTCGAACGCTTTCTCGTCTCCGGCGCCGTAGACCAGGAGCTTTCCGGCCGCCGCCGCGCCTTCGCCGCGGGCGAGGGGCGTATCGATCAGGATGATGCCGCGTGCGGCGAGTCGTGCGGCGAGCTTTGTGGCATAGCGCGGCGCCACCGTCGAGCCGATCGCGACGATCAGTCCGGGCCTCGCGCCGGCGGCGACGCCGTCGCGCGCGAAGATCGCCTCCTCCACCTGGCTGTCGAAGCCCACGACGATCAGGACGAGCTGCGCCGCTTCGGCGACCGCGCGCGGGGACTCGGCGATGCGCGCGCCGAGGGTGCGAGCCGCGTCGCAGGCCGCTTTCGCCGGGTCGAATCCGACGACCTCGAAGCCGCCGGCCAGAAGGTGCCTCGCCATCGGGTTTCCCATTTTGCCCAGGCCGAGGAGGCCGACGGTTTTGATCGGAGTCATAGTCCTTTGCTACTTTTGTGACGCCGGAACGGCGACGTGCGTGCGCAGCAGCTCGGCGAACTGTTCGGGGGCGACCGGCTTGCTGAAATAAAAGCCCTGCATCTCGTCGCAGGC
>CAYOVM010000137.1:3576-8769 GCA_964407355.1 uncultured Enterobacteriaceae bacterium | reverse complement strand
GGGAGGAAGGATTCGAACCCTCGTATGCCGGAATCAAAATCCGGTGCCTTAACCAGCTTGGCGACTCCCCAGTGGACTGCACTGCTTCCTGTAGACACTACGCTGCCCAGTCGTGGAGCGGATGCTTTTCGAGCCCCTGCGTCACGAAACCGCGCATGCCTCCCGGCAGCTCGCGCTCGAGCGCGAGAGCTTCGGCTTCGGTCCTGAATTCTGCGAACACGCACGCCCCGGAACCCGTCATGCGCGCCCCCGGCACGCGGCTTTTCAGCCATTCGAGGTGCGACGCCACGTCAGGGAAGCGGCGGCGCACGACCGGCTCCAGATCGTTCGCACCCTGCCCCGACAAAAAGGGCGGTATTTTGAGTCGTTTCGTATCGCGTGTCAACGCGGCGTCGGCGAAGATTTCCCTCGTCGAAACCGCAACTTGCGGCGTCAAGACGAGGTACCAGGCGGGTTCCAGCTGGAGCGCTTGCAAGCGCTCGCCCGCGCCTTCTCCGACGGCGTTTTTACCGAACAGGAAGAACGGAACGTCGGCACCCAGCGTTTTTCCGATTTCCAGAAGCCTGGAGCGTGAAAGGCCCAGGTTCCATAGTCGATTCAGAACCAGCAATACCGTCGCCGCATCGGAAGAGCCGCCGCCCATGCCGCCGCCCACCGGCAGATTCTTCTCGAGCGTGAGGTCGCAGCCCTTCGCTTCCCCGGACGCACGTTGCAGGGCGATCGCCGCTTTTAAGCACAGATCGTCGTCAAAGACGGCCCCAGAGCGGTGTATTTCGCCGTCGTGCCGCAACGCGATGCCGATCCGGTCCGCCCGCGCCACGAGGCGAAAAACGGTCTGCAGCTCGTGATAGCCATCGCTGCGTTTTCCGACGACATGCAGGAAAAGGTTGAGCTTCCCGGGCGCGGGATAGAACGTCATTTCCTGCTTTTGCGTGTTATTTCCATTGGGAGACGGCCAGCCGCAATTCGATTCCGGGGTACAGCAGCCGGATTCTCGACGGCCTTTCACCCTGGTATTCCAGATATTCGATGGTCCAGCCGCTCTGCTCCAGTTTCTGCAGCCGGCCGTCCTCGCCCTTGGCCTCCTTGAACGGAACGTCGCCGGCGGGCCGCGCCCGGACCCAGTCGGCAAGCCCGGTGAGCGGCAGGCGAAAGCCGAGGACCTCCTGGGTAAGCGATTCGGCGTCGGCGGCGCGGTATTCCTTCGGCTCGGCGGTGGTCAGCGTCACCCGCTCGCCTTCGCGAACGATGCGCGCCACGCCCTGGCCGATCGGCGTCGTAATGAGCATCTCGTCGGTGCGCTCGGCGTGGCGCCACGCGAGGTTGCCGGAAAAGGATTCCGCGCCGTAGCGGGCGGCAAGGCGCGCGTTCAGCTCGAAGAGGGTTTTTTCGGAGGTCGCGGTCTGGAGCTGCGCGCACGCCGCGAGAAGAAAAGCCGCCAGCCCGGCGGCCGCGAGCTTCACAGCGCGCGTCAACGGCGTTTTAGACGTTTGATGGTCTTGAGCAGCGTCTCGTTTTCGGGACTGAGGTCGAGCGATTCCTTCCACACACGATCGGCCTCGGTCCGCTCGCCCATGACCCACAGCACCTCGCCAAGATGCGCCCCGATCTCGGCATCGGGCCGCGCGCCGTAGGCGCGCCGCAGCTGCGCAGCGGCGCCTTTCAGATCGCCCTGGCGATAGAGCACCCAGCCCAGGCTGTCGACGATGTAGTAGTCCTCCGGCGCTAGCTCGAGCGCGCGCTCGATCAGCTTCTTCGCCTCCGGAAGGCGCAGGTTGCGCTCGGCGAACGAATAGCCGAGCGCGTTGTACGCGTGCGCGTGATCCGGCCGCACCCGGATCAGCTTGCGCAGATTCGATTCGAGCACGTCGAAACGCTCCAGCTTCTCCGCAGTGAGGGCGAAGTCGTAGAGCAGCTCCGGCTGGTCGGGATCCTTTTTCAGCGCCTGGCCGAGCATGTCGTAGGCGTCGCGCGGACGGTTCGCCTCCCGCAGGAGCTGCGCCTCCGCGACGATCAGCTGCACCTGCTCGCCCTCGTTCTCGGTGTCGATGCGCTTCAGGTAAGCGCGCGCCTCGTCGAGCCTGCCCTGCTTGGCGATCGCGTTCGCGGTGCGCACGCGGGCGGCGAGCGCGTTGTCGCCGCCGTCGATCTGCTTGTACCACTCGATCGCGCGCGGCCACTGCTTCTGCTCTTCGGCGATCTGCCCCAAAATATATTTCACGCCGTTCGGATCGCGGTAGCCCATGGTCAGCAGGCGCTTCATGTTCTCTTCCGCGACCGGGAAATCCTTGAGCTGAAAAGCGAGCAGCCCGACCGCGTAGACCACGTCGGCGTTGCCCGGGTTCGCCGCCAGCAGCGCCTCGAATTGCTTGCGCGCCTCGGGATAGCGCTTGTCGAGCACGAGAGCGCGCGCGTAGTTGAGGCGCGCCTCGCGCGCCGCCGGGTTTTTGTCGATGAACGCGCCCAGGCTCTTCGCCGCTTCGGCGGGCGAGCGCTTCTGCAGGATCTGCGCCTCGAAGATCGCTGCCGTTTCCCATTCGGGCCGCAGCGCGGACGCCTGCCGGATCGCGCTTAGCGCGCCTGCGTCATCGCCCGCGGCAAGCGCCGCCTGCGCCACGGCGAATTGCGCCTGCGCGATCTGGGGATGGCGCGCCGCGAGCTTGCGCACCACGCGCAGGTTCGAGGCCTTGTCCGGATTGCCCGCCAGCAGCCGGTTCAGCTGCAGGAAGCCGCTTTCTTTATTGACCCCGTCGGCCTCGAGCAGCTTCTCGAGATACGGCTCGGCCTCGTCCACGCGCTTCGTGCTGACCAGCAGCGCGGCGAGCACCTGGATCGCCTGCGGCGAGGCCGGCTCGACGCTGTACCAGATCTTGGCCGCCTCCAGGCCGAGCTCCGGCTGGCGCGCGAAGTTGGCGACCTCGATGGCGCGCCGCGCCACGCGCGGGTCGCGCGTGCGCCGGGCGACCTCGATGTAGGTCTGCGCGGCGAGCCCGGTATCCTCGCGCTGCAAGGCGATCTCGCCAAGCAGCAGGTCGTAGAGGTTCGACTCGTTGAGCTCCTGCGGCGAAGCCTGCGGGCGCGGCTGCGAGAACGTGCCGCACGCGGTCAGCGATACCGCGGCGAAAAGCGCGATTCGGGAGAGACACCCGCGAGGAAGGACTCCGCGAGGAAGAAACGGCAGGAACTTTGACATCTGGCTTCGACCCATCTTAGGTATATTTCGTGCCGGAAACAAGGCACGATCCCGCAAATACACGCGATTCACGCCAGCGTAACCTTACCTTACAAGAGAGCGCGACACACCGGAAAAATGCCGGAACTTCCCGAAGTCGAGGTCACCCGCCTCGGGCTCGAGCCGGGGCTCGCCGGGCGTGTAATCTCGGGCGTGGCGGTGCGCCAGCCGCGATTGCGCTGGCCCATCTCCCCCGGCGTCCATACGCTGGCGGGCCGCACCATTCGCCGGGTCCAGCGCCGCGGCAAGTATCTGCTGGTCGACTGCGGCGACGGGCACCTCATCATCCACCTCGGAATGTCGGGCAGCCTGAGGCTGCTGGCGCGCGGGATCGTGCCCGGCAAGCACGATCACTTCGACCTTCTGCTCGGCGACCGCGTTCTGCGGCTGCGCGATCCGCGACGCTTCGGCGCGGTCCTCTGGACCGCTGAATCGCCGGAGGCTCACCCGCTGCTCGCGCATCTGGGCATCGAGCCCTTGTCCCGCGCCCTCGACGCCGCGCGGCTGCACGCGCTCACGCGTGGACATCGTGCGCCGATCAAGCAGTTCCTGATGGACGGCCGGCGCGTGGTCGGCGTCGGAAACATCTACGCCAACGAGAGCCTGTTTCGCGCCGGCATCAATCCACGCATGCCCGCCGGGCGCCTGTCGCTCGAGCAATGCAAGCGGCTGAGCTCGGCGATCAAGCACACCCTGCGGGCGGCGATCCGCGCCGGCGGCTCGAGCCTGCGCGACTTCGTCGGCACGGACGGAAACCAGGGCTATTTCCAGCAGCGCTACTGGGTGTACGACCGGGCCGGCGAGCGCTGCCGCCGCTGCGGCGGGCAAGTAAAGCGCATCGTGCAGGGGCAGCGCGCGACCTACTTCTGCGCGGGCTGCCAGCGCTAGCGCTGGGCTTTTACTTTCTTGCTCAGCCGGACCTGCACCGAGGGGTGCACGAACTTGGATACATCGCCGCCGAGCGCGGCGATCTCGCGAACCAGCGTCGCGGAGATGAACATGTGCTGCTCGGACGGGGTGAGGAACATGGTCTCGAAATCGGGGTAGAGGCTGCGGTTCATCCCGGCCAGCTGGAATTCGTACTCGAAGTCGGAAACCGCCCGCAGGCCGCGAAGCACGACTCGCGCGCCGTGCTGGCGCACGAAGTCGATGAGCAGCCCGGAGAACCCGACCACCTCGACGTTCTTCAGCTCGCCCAGCACCTCGCGCGCCATCGCCACGCGCTCCTCCATGGTGAAGAAGGTGCGCTTCGCCTTGCTGTCGGCGACCGCCAGGATGAGCGAGCCGAACAGCGTGCTCGCGCGGCGCACGAGGTCTTCGTGCCCTCGCGTGAGCGGGTCGAAGGTTCCCGGATAGACCGCTTTGATCATTCTTTCTCCAGCAGCTGATAACTGACCTGGCCCGCGCGCGAGCGTTTCAGCTCGCGCCAGGGCCGCGGCACTTCGATCGGCTCCGGCGCCTCGACATACAAGCGCGCGCCGCCGGCCATCCGCTCCGGCAGATGCTCGAGCGCCGAGGCTAGCGCATTCTGCCCGAACGGCGGATCGAGGAAAACAACGTCGAAGCTCTCCCGGGTGTTTTCGAGGAAGCGCAGAGCGTCGGCGAATACCAGCTCCACCTGCTTCGCGCCGATGGCCGCGAGCGATGCTTTCAGGGACTCGAAAGCCGCGCGGTCGTTTTCCACCATGACGACGCGCGCGGCGCCGCGCGAGGCGGCCTCGAACCCGAGCGCGCCGCTGCCCGCGAAAAGATCCAGGCAGGCGAGGCCGTCGAGCCGCTGCCCCAGCCAGTTGAACAGCGTTTCGCGCACCCGGTCGGGCGTCGGACGCAGACCGGGACGATCGACGACCTCAAGGCGCCGGCCGCGGTATTCCCCCGCGATAATTCTGATTTTTCCCGGCTTTTCGGGTTTGGTCCGTGCCGTTTCGGGTTTAGTCCGTGCCGTTTCGGGTTTAGTCCGT
>CAYOVM010000137.1:0-3476 GCA_964407355.1 uncultured Enterobacteriaceae bacterium | reverse complement strand
GTCCGTGCCGTTTCGGGTTTAGTCCGTGCCGTTTCGGGTTTAGTCCGTCGGGTAGAATTCACTCCATCCATGGTAGCAGCGCTTTCCTGGGCGGCGCGCCTGAAGGCAGGCCTCGCGCGCACGCGGGATGTTCTCAATACCCCCGTCTCGGAGCTCTTCGCGCGGAAGACGCTCGATGCGTCCCTCTACGACGAGCTCGAGGCTGCGCTGCTGCAGGCCGACTGCGGTGTCGCCGCTGCGCAGTCCGTCATTTCATCCCTCAAGAAGAAAAAGCTTCCCGACGGCGCTGCGCTCAAGGCCGCGCTGAGAGACGCGCTCGTCGAGCTGCTCACGCCGCTCGAGAAGACCCTGGACCTGAAGAAGGCGAAGCCGCTCGTCATCATGATCGCCGGCGTCAACGGCTCGGGCAAGACGACTTCGATCGGCAAGCTCGCGAAGTGGCTGCAGTCGCAGGGCCTGGGCGTTCTGCTAGCCGCGGGCGATACCTTCCGCGCCGCGGCGCGGGAGCAGCTGGTCGCGTGGGGTGCGCGCAACGCCGTGCCGGTGATCGCGCAGGCCTCCGGCGATCCGGGCGCGGTGGTGTTCGACGCGTTGAGCGCGGCGCGCGCGCGGCGCATCGACGTGGTCATCGCCGACACCGCGGGACGGCTGCCGACCCAGCTCCATCTCATGGAGGAGATCCGCAAGGTGAAGCGCGTCGCGGCAAAAGCGCTGGAGGGCGCGCCGCACGAGATATTGCTGGTCCTCGACGCCAACAGCGGCCAGAACACGCTCGCTCAGGTGAAGGCGTTCGACGACGCGCTCGGCCTTACGGGATTGATCCTCACGAAGCTGGACGGCACCGCGAAGGGCGGGGTGGTCTGCGCCATCGCCCGGGAGCGGCCGGTTCCGCTGCTCTTCATCGGCGTGGGCGAGGGCATCGACGACCTGCGCCCGTTCGTCGCGCGCGATTTCGCCGAGGCGCTGATTGGTTAGCTTCTCGGCGGTCGCGAAGCGCTACCCGGGAGGGCAGACGGCGCTGCACGACGTGAGCTTCACGCTCGAGGCCGGCGCGCTCGCCTTCATCACCGGCCGCTCCGGCGCGGGAAAGTCGACGCTGCTCAAGCTGATCCCCGCGATCGAGCGCCCCACGTCCGGCTCGGTGATCGTCAACGGACAGAACGTCGGCGCCCTCAAGCGCGCCGCGCTGCCCTATCTGCGGCGCAATGTCGGGCTCGTGTTCCAGGATCAGAAGCTGCTCTACGATCGCAGCGTCTATGAAAACGTGATGCTGCCGCTCACGTTCTCGGGCCAGGCGCCGCGCGAGGCGGCGCGGCGCGCCCGCGCCGCGCTCGACAAGGTCGGGCTGCTCGCGCGCGAGCGCTCCAACCCCATCCAGCTTTCGGGCGGCGAGCAGCAGCGCGTCGCGATCGCGCGCGCGGTCGTGAACCGCCCGGCGCTGCTGCTGGCCGACGAGCCCACCGCGAATCTCGACGCCGAGTCCGCCGCGCGGGTCATCGAGATTTTCGTCGCCTTCAACCAGGTGGGCGTCACGGTGCTCATCGCCACCCACGACCAGGCGCTGGTGGAGCGCTTCGGCGGGCGGATCCTGCACCTCGAAGGAGGCCGGATCCAATGATGGGCTGGCTCCACCAGCACCGGCGGGCGCTCGCTTCCGCGTTCGCGCGATTCGCGAGAAGCGCCGGGCTGCTGAGCGCGCTCGTGATCGGCGTCGCGCTCGCCCTTCCCGCCGGCGGCTATGCGCTGCTCGAAGGTCTGCGCGGCCTCGGCGCGCGCTTGAGCTTCGCGCCCCAGATCTCCGTGTTTCTGCGCCCGGAAGCAAAGCGTGCGGACGCCGACGCGCTCGGCAACTTGCTGCGGGCGGACCGGCGCATCGACAAGGTCCGGTTCGTGCCGCGCGAGGAGGCGTTGAAAGAGTTGAGCGCGGTGCAAGGAGTCCCCGAGGTCATCTCGGCGCTCGGGCGCAATCCGCTGCCCGATGCCTTCGTCGTGACCGTGAAGGAGGACGCGCTCGAGCCGATCGCCGTCGATCTGGGCAAGCTGCCCGCGGTCGGCCACGTCCAGGCCGATACCGTCTGGGCACGCCGTCTCGCGGCGCTCGCCGGGATCGGCCGGCTCGCGCTCTGGCTGCTCGCCGCCCTCCTGGGCGTGGGCCTCGTCGCGGTCATCTTCAACACGATCCGGCTTCAGGTCCTCACTCAGCGCGAGGAAATCGAGGTCCTCAAGTTGATCGGTGCGACCGACGCGTTCATCCGCCGCCCGTTCTACTACCTCGGGCTGCTGCAAGGGCTGGCCGGCGGGATGGTCGCGCTCGGCATCGTGGGCGCCGGCCTCGCCCTGTTGAACCGGGAGGTTCGCGCCCTGTCCGAATCGTACGGGTCGGGTTTCCACTTCGGCTTTCTGACCGCTGGTGACGCCATTGCGATCGTCGCCTTTGCCGCCCTTATCGGCTGGCTCGGCGCTTATCTCTCGGTGGCCAAGCACCTCCGGGAGATGGATCCGGATTGAAATCACCGCCATAATTCAAGGCCTTGGGGCGGTAGTGTGAGCGTACGCTTACATTAAGGGCCTTGCATAACAAGTGAAATCCTGGAACCCATCCCATCGTTAGCACTCTAATCCAGTGATTGCTAAAATGCGCCCATGGAGGAAATGACTATGCAAGCGACGTTGGCCTTTCCCGGAACGGCCCCGGTGCCGATGCCTACGGGCAGCCTCGAGGCTTACATCAGCACGGTCAACCGGTTTCCGATCCTCAGCGCTGAGGAAGAGCAGCGCCTCGCCCGCCGTTTTCGCGATAGCGAGGATCTTGAGGCGGCGCGACAGTTGGTCGTATCGCACCTAAGGCTGGTGGTCGCGGTGGCCCGGGGTTACCTCGGCTACGGGCTGCCGCATGCCGACCTCATCCAGGAAGGCAACATCGGCCTGATGAAGGCGGTGAAGCGCTTCGATCCCGATCGCGGCGTTCGCCTGGTTTCGTTCGCGATCCACTGGATCAAGGCCGAGATGCACGAGTACATCCTGCGCAACTGGCGGCTGGTGAAGGTGGCGACCACCAAGGCGCAGCGCAAGCTGTTCTTCAATCTGCGCTCGATGAAGACCGGGCTCGCCCCGCTTACCGCGGGCGACGTCGAGCGGGTGGCGACGGAGCTGCGGGTAAAGCCGGAAGAAGTCCGAGAGATGGAGACGCGGCTCTCCGGCCAGGAGCTCGCGTTCGATGCCGACGACAGCGACGACGATGACGGCTACGCGCCGGTCCACTATCTTGCCGCCGACAACGCCGAGCCCGACCGCGCGCTCGAAGCCCGGGAATCCGAGGAGGTGCGCAGCGCCGGGCTCGATCAGGCGATGAAGAGCCTCGACCCCCGCAGCCGCCGCATCATCGAGGCGCGCTGGCTGCGGGAAAAGGACGCGGCAACCCTGCACGACCTCGCCGCCGAGTTCAAGGTTTCGGCCGAGCGCATCCGCCAGATCGA
>CAYOVM010000136.1:7835-8912 GCA_964407355.1 uncultured Enterobacteriaceae bacterium | reverse complement strand
TCGGCGGGCTTCTCCAGCGGAATTTTCTTCAGGAGCTTCGGGCTGCACACCGGAAACACACGCTCGCCCATCAGGCGCACCGCGTTCGGTCCGGCGAGCGCCGCCGGGCCGTGGCGGATGGCGACGTCGAGGCCGTCGCGCTCCAGGTCCTGCACGCGGGTCTCGGCCATGATGCGCACATCGACGCCCGGGTGGGTGCGCGTGAAACCCGCGAGCCTCGGGACGAGCCAGAGCGCGGCGAAGGAATTCGTGGTGGTCACCGAGAGCGGGCGGCGTCGACCCGCTTGCGCGCGCAGCCGCTCGGTGGCGGCGCGCATCGTAGTGATCACTTGCGCCGCCGAAGCGTAGAACTGCTGGCCCGCCTCGGTCAGCGCCAGCGCCCGGTGGCGGCGCTCGAAAAGAGGCACGCCCAGCTGGTCCTCCAGCTCCTTGATCTGGCGGCTCACCGCCGACTGGGTGAGGAACAATTCCTCACCCGCCTTGGTGAAGGACAGGTGGCGCGCCGCCGACTCGAAGCCGACTAACAGATCGAGCGCCGGAAGCCGGGCCGAGTGTACTGGTTCAGCATTCATTTTTCTCATGTAAGCCTTGAGAATTTACCGTTTGAGGGCACGGCGACAAGCATGCATCCTGCGCATGTCAAACGCAAGGAGTGAACCATGAAGATCGAGCTCAATTCCGGGGCCGTGCGCCTGGGCCCCAATCAGACGCTGAAAGTCCTGGACGGCGCCGGCCGGACGGTGTGCGCGGTCGAGGGCTCGGTGTGGATCACCGAGGAAGACCAGGCGCGCGACATCGTCCTCGAGCGCGGCGCCTGCTACCGGCTGCGCCAAAAGGGCCTCGCCCTCGTGAATGCCCTGGGCGGCGCCGCCGCCGTGTCCTTTGCCTAAGGAGCCGCCATGAACAAAGCCTACGAACGCTATCTCCAAGACGAGAATTATCGCGCGGCGCTTCTTGCCGCGGCACGCCGCGAGCGTAGAGAGACCATCCGCCGCCTGATCGTCGAGCCGCTGCGCGCGCTCCTCAAAAGCCCGCCGCTGCGGCAGACGCGCATGCTGCGCAGGTCCGCGTACTGCT
>CAYOVM010000136.1:0-7735 GCA_964407355.1 uncultured Enterobacteriaceae bacterium | reverse complement strand
GCACGAGGCGGCGTGACATGCCGTTCGTAAGCGCCACGCTGTGCGCCGAGCCCTCCGCCGAGCTCACGGAGCGTGCAGTGGCGGTGCTTACGGATCTTACGGTCGAAGTGCTGCGCAAGGAGCGGGCTCGAACCACCGTGATCGTGCATTACGTTCCGGAAACGCGATGGGCGCGCGGCGGCGCGCTGCCGGCTCGGGGGTTCTACGTCGAGGTGAAGACCACTTCCAATACCAACTCGCGTGACGACAAGGGGCGCTACGTCCGCGAGGTCAACCAGGCACTGCAGGCCCTGCTCGATGGAACCTCGGGCTACGTCACCGTCGACGAAATCGCCTCGGATTCGTGGGGCCACGCCGGCGAAACGCAGGAGATTCGCTACGGTCGCCTTCAGCGGAAGATAAAATAGCCCCCTCATCCCGGAGGGTGCATGTTCAAGGACGGAATCCTCAAAGGTAAGCGCATCCTCGTCACCGGCGGCGGCACGGGCCTGGGCAAGGAGATCGCCGCCAAGTACCTCGCCCTCGGGGCGGATCTGTGGCTCGCCGGCCGGCGCGGGCCGGTGCTGGAGGAAACAGCGAAGGAATTGATGGGCAGGCACGGCGGCAGCGTGCGCACGCATTCCGTCGACATCCGCGACGCCGCCGCGGTCGACGCGATGGTGCAGCGCATCTGGGACGAAAGCGGGCCGCTCACGGGCCTCGTCAACAATGCCGCCGGAAATTTCATCAGCCCGACGAAGGACCTGACGCCCAACGGCTTCAACGCCATCGCCAACATCGTCTTTCACGGCACCTTCTACGTCACGCAGGCGGTGGGCAAGCGCTGGATCGAAGGCAAGCACAAAGGCTCGGTGGTCTCGATCCTCGTCACCTGGGTGCACACCGGCTCGCCGTATGTGGTGCCTTCGGCGATGTCGAAAGCCGGGCTGCACGTGATGACCAAGTCGCTCGCGGTCGAATGGGGGCGCTTCGGCATCCGGCTGAACGCGATCGCGCCGGGGCCGTTCCCGACCGAAGGGGCGTCGAAGCGCCTGCGCCCGGGCAGCGGCGGCTTCGAGGACACCACCCAGATGAACCCGATGAGGCGCATCGGGCGCATGGAGGAGCTGCAGAACCTCGCGACCTTTCTCATGGCCGACGGCTGCGAGTGGCTCACCGGCGAGACCATCGGCCTGGACGGCGGCGGCTACCTGGCGAGCGGCTCGGGCGCGTATTTTGCGCAGCTCGACAAGATGAGCGACGCCGACTGGGAAAAGGCGCGCGCGATGATCAAGGCGCAAAACGACAAGGATCGTGCCGGCCGCACGGCTTGATGTTGTTTTTTTACTGGAAATGATTCCGCGCCCCGCCGCAACGCTCATCCTGCTCCGTCCCGGCGCGCAGGGGCCGGAAGTCCTGATGATCCAGCGCACGCAGAGCGCGGCGTTCCTCGGCGGCGCTTACGTGTTTCCCGGCGGCGCGCTCGACCCGCAGGACGCCGATCCGCGCATCTTGAAAAGAATCACCGGCCTCACCGACGAACAGGCAAACGCGCGCCTCAAGCTGGCGTCCGGAGCAGTCGCCTATTACGTGGCCGCGATCCGCGAATGCTTCGAGGAAGCCGGCGTGCTGTTGCTCGTCGACGCGAAAGGCTCGCCAATATCGGCTGCGCATGCCGGATCGCTCCTCGCTTTCAGGAACAAGCCTTTTGTGGAGATACTGGAAAAGGAGAACCTGTTCATCCCCGCAGGCCGGCTCGCGTATTACGGCCACTGGATCACGGCGCCGGGGCGCTCGCGCCGCTTCGACGCGCGCTTCTTCGTGGCGCTCGCGCCCGAGGGCCAGGAGGGCTCGCACGACGAGAGCGAGACGGTGCATCACATGTGGGTCGAGCCGCGCGAGGCGCTCGAGCGCGGCGCGCGCGGCGAGATCGAGCTGGTGTTCGCGACGCAGCACACGCTCAAGGACCTCGGCCGCTTCGACGAGCCGCGCAAGGCTTTCGACCACGCCGCGAGCCTTCCCGAGATCGATACGAATCGCGCCTGCCGCGCGCTCGGCAGCCAGGGCGAGAAGATCTTCCGCCATCTCGATCCGCAGTACCACGAGATCCACTGGAGCGACCCGGAGGAAACCGGTACCACCACCTACGAGCTCATCGCGGGAGCGCCCAAGCGCCTCGATCGGCTGGTGACGCGCATCATCGCGCCCAATCCCGGCGCGATGACCGGCCCCGGAACGAACTCTTATCTCGTAGGCGCGGGCGATCTCGCGGTAATCGATCCCGGGCCCGACATCGCTTCACATTTAGAGGTACTTTTATCTGAAGGAAAAAACAAGATCCGTTGGATCCTGTGCACGCATACGCACATGGATCACTCGCCCGCGGCCGCCGCCCTCAAGGCCGCGACGGGCGCCCAGGTCCTCGGCCGGCCCGCGCCGCCGGGGCAGGACCCGACCTTCGCTCCGGATGTCGTGCTCGAGCACGGGCAGCGCATCGCGCTCGGCGAAGGGGTCACGCTGCGCGCCATCCACACGCCCGGGCATGCGTCGAATCACCTGTGCTACCTGCTCGAGGAGACGCGCATGCTGTTCACGGGCGACCAGGTGATGCAGGGCTCGACCGTCGTGATCAATCCGCCGGACGGCGACATGCGCGCCTACCTCGCCTCGCTCGAAGCTTTGCTCGCCGAGGACCTCGCCATCATCGCCCCGGGCCACGGCTATCTCGTCGGCGCGCCGCACAAGGAGCTGCGCAGGCTGATCGCGCATCGGCTCGCCCGCGAGAGCAAGCTGAAGTCGGTTCTGCAAAAAGTCGGCCCGGCGTCGCTCGATCGGCTCCTGCCGCTCGTCTACGACGACGTTCCCGAGCGCATGCATCGCTGGGCCGCGCGCTCGCTCACCGCGCATCTCGACAAGCTCGCGGCGGAGGGCGCGCTGCGGACCGGACCCTCCGGCTACACGCTGGTACAATCGCCGCAGGCTGGCAAAGACCGTTAGTGACCGGCCGAAAACCAGGGAGACGCGCATGAGCTCTCACGAGAAAACCTTGAAGCTGGTCACGAACCTCGATCGCGGCGCGGTCGAGGGGCGTCTCGCCGAAGTCCGCAAGTCCGCCGAGGCGAAGAACCTTCCCGAGCTGGCGTCGATGTTCGGCGGCATCGAAGGCATGCCGCGCGCGCAGATGGAAACCCGGGTGAAGAACGCCATCAAATGGCTTCTCGGCAAGCCCGATCATCAGGGCCTGCTCGCACAACTCGAGCTTATCGAGCTCAATCTTCCGAACCTGAAGTGATGGTGCGGCGCATCGAGTAGCACCCTGGGCTTCGATTACGACCTTTTCACGATAGGCGGCGGCTCCGGCGGCGTGCGCGCGAGCCGGGTGAGCGCCGGCTACGGCGCGCGCGTCGCGATCGCCGAATCGGGGCTCTTCGGCGGCACCTGCGTCAACGTCGGCTGCATCCCGAAGAAGCTCTTCGCCTACGCCGCGCATTTCCGCGAGGATTTCGAGCTCGCCGCCAGCTTCGGCTGGACGCTCGGCGAGGCGAGCTTCGACTGGAAGACGCTGCTCGCCAACAAGGATCGGGAGATCGCGCGGCTGAACGGCGTCTACGAGCGCGTGCTGCGGCAAGCGGGCGTCGAGATCCTGCGCGGGCGCGCCGTCGTGCGCGGGCCCCACGAGGTCGAGGTCAACGGCAAGCGCATCAGCGCGAAGCACATCCTCGTCGCCACCGGCTCCTGGCCGGTGCTGCCGCAGATCCCGGGACGCGAGCACGCCATCACCTCCAACGAGGCGTTCCACCTGCCGAAGCTGCCGGCGCGCGCGCTGGTGGTCGGCGGCGGCTATATCGCGCTCGAGTTCGCCTCCATCTTCCACGGCCTGGGCGTAACGACGACGCTCTCCTACCGCGGCCAGCGCCTCCTGCGCGGCTTCGACGCGGAGATCGGCGAGCGCATCGGCGAGGAAATAAAGGCGAAGGGCATGAATTTGCACTTCGGCGGCGAGCCGATCGCCATCGAGCGCCGCCCGGGCGGCGAGCTGGAGGTCGCCTACAGCGACGGCCCGCACCAGGAAACCGACCTCGTCCTCTTCGCCACCGGCCGCAAGCCGAACAGCGCGAACCTCGGCCTCGAAGAGGCGGGCGTGAAGCTCGCGGCGGACGGGGCGATCATCGTCAACAAGTTCTCCGCCACCGACGTCGATTCGATCCACGCCATCGGCGACGTGACCAACCGCATCAACCTCACGCCGGTGGCCACCGCCGAAGCAATGTGGCTCGCGCGCACGCTCTTTCGCGGCGAGCCGTCGCCCGTCGATCACGAGAGCGTCGCCACGGCGGTTTTCGCCAACCCGAACGTCGCGACCGTCGGGCTGTCGGAAGAACGGGCGCGCGAGCGCTACGGCGCGGTGGACATCTACAAGACCTCCTTCCGCGCGCTCAGGCTCACCCTCGGCGAGCGGCACGAGCGCACCTTCATGAAGCTGGTGGTGGACCACCGCAGCCAGCGCGTGGTCGGCGCCCACATGATCGGCCCCGACGCCGGCGAGGTGATCCAGGGCATCGCCATCGCCGTGAAGCTCGGCGCCACCAAGGCGCAGTTCGACGCCACCATCGGCATCCACCCCACCGTCGCCGAGGAGTTCGTCACCATGCGCGAGAAGTCGGGCGGCTGACGAGGCCGCGATGCCGGTTCGCATAGTCCGATTGGGCAGCCCGCGGACCGAAGGCGAAGGCCTGCGGCTCGGAACCGCGAGGCGCCTGCCGCGCGGCGTGCGCAAGTCGGAGTACGCGAAGCGCGACTATTTCGATGCCTGGTTTCCGGAGCTGGCGCCCAGCCAGAAGCTGCTGAGCTACGCCATGGCGCAAGCGCTGGAGGGCAAGCGCTGGGCGGCGTTCACGAAGCGCTACATGAGCGAAATGAGGAAGCCGGGGCCGCAGCGCCTGCTCGAGGTGCTCGCGCGGCTGTCGCACCAGGCGGATTTCTCCGTCGGCTGCTACTGCGAGCGCGAGGACCGCTGCCATAGATCGCTGTTGCGCGAGCTGCTGAAGGAGCGCGGCGCGAAGCTCGCGTAGGCTCCGATGGCCCGCTGGAAAGACGCGCCCGTCAAAAAGCCTTGAGGAGCAGCGAGCCGCCCGAGAAGAGCAGAAGCACCGCGACGGCGCGCATCAGCACCTCGCGCGAAATCTTCAGGTAGATCTTTTTCGAAAGATGGATCGCGAGCAGCGCGGCCGGCACGGCGGCGAGCGCGGTCAGCCAGACCTGCGGGTCGAGCAGCAGGCCGGTCAGCAGAAACGCCGCGATGCGCAGCGAGATGCTCGAGATGATGGTCAGGCCGAGCGTCGCGCGGAACTGCTCCTTGGTGAGCCCGCGCTGCGACAGGTAAATCACGTACGGCGGCCCGCCGGCGCCGAACACGGTGCTCGAGATCCCGCCCAGGAGGCCGGCGAGCCAGGCCCAGCCGCGCGCGATGATTTTCGGGCTTTGCCGTTTCGCGAGGCTGTAGAAGCTGTAGACGCTGTAGAAAAGCACGAACAGGCCAAGCGCCAGCATGCCGGCCCGGCGCGGCAGGTTCACGAGCAGCGTGGCGCCGAGCACGGTGCCGGCGAGGATCATCGGCACGATGCGCCTGCATTCGTCGCGCACCGCGTTTTTCGGGTTCTCCAGCCCGACGCTCAGCGCGCACGCCAGGTCGACGAGCGCGAAAAGCGCCAGCGCGAACTTGAGCGGCACGAAGTGGCTCGCGAGCGGAATCGTGATGAGCGCCGAGCCGAAGCCGGTGATGCCGAAGATCAGCGCGCCGAAAAAGGCGATCGCCGCGAGCAGCATGGCTTCCTGGAGGGAGAACGGTTCCAGACGCTACTCCGGCACGATCAGGAGCTCGGTCGCGTTGAAGGAATTCATCGCCTTGAGCCTCGACACGTAGCGCGTAAACGGCAGCCCGAGCCGCGCCTCCAGCTCGCGCGCGCGGGCCTGCAGCTTCTGCCACTCGATCCTGCCCGGCAAGCCCTTCAGCGCGATGGCGATCACGTTCGGATCGTACAGCGCGCGCAGCGCGAGCACCGCGCCGCCGAACGCGCGCTCGAGGCGCTGCAGGTACAGGTCGAACTTCGGGTCGTCGTCCATGAAATTCACCACCAGCGCGCCCTGCTCGCCGAGCGCGAGGAACGCCGCGTCATAGAACTCGGCGCTCGCGAACTTCGGCACGTGCGCCTCGTCGGCATAGGCGTCCACCACCAGCACGTCGCAGCACTCCGGCGAGAGCGCGTCGAAGCCGTCGCCGATCAGCACCTCGAGGCGATCGTCGTCTGGCGGCAGCGAGAACTGGGTGCGCGCCGCGGCGACCACGCGCGGATCGAGCTCGACCACCCGCACGGCGGTTTTGCGCAGGTTCTTGTGGAAGAACTTCGGCAGCGAGCCGCCGCCCAGGCCGATCATCAGCGCCTCGCGCGGCTCCGGGTGGAACAGCAGGAACGCCATCATGCAGCGCGTGTAGTCGAGGGCGAGCGCGAACGGATCGTCCAGGCGCATCGAGCTCTGGATCGCCTCGCCGCCGACGTGCAGGGTGCGCACGCCGCGCGAATCGCTAACCGCTATGGAGCTTTTGTGTTTTTTCACCGGTGAGCAGGGGCAGCACGCAGGCCGCGGCGAGAAACCCGGCCACGCCGGCCCCGAGGATGGGCACATTGTAAGAGCCGAACGCGTCGAAGGCGGCGCCGGCGAGCCACGGCCCGGCGAGCGTGCCGAGGCCCGCCCCCGTGTAAAGGCAGCCGATGATGCCGGACACCGCGCGCGCGCCGTAAAGATCCATCACGATCGTCGGCAGCAGCGCCACGCAGCCGCCGTAGGCCACGCCGAAGCCGATCGCGAAGAGCGCGAGCAGCCAGTACGCGCTCGCCGACCACCACACGATCGCCAGCGCGCCCGAGGCGGCGTACATCGCCGCGAGCGAGAGCCGCCGCCCGAGCCGGTCGGCGACCGGGCCGACGGTGAAGCGCCCGACCAGGCTTCCCAGGCCGATGAAGCTGACCAGCGCGACGCCCTGCGCTTCCGAGTAGCCGAGGTCCTGCGCATAGGGCGCGAGATGCACCATCGGCACGAAAAGGCCCACGCAGCTGAAGGCGAGCGACAGGTAGAGCAGCAGGAACTCCCGGGTCTTCAAGGCCGCCTTCAAGGGAGTTCCGGGCAGCAGCGCGTTTTTCCCGGAGCTCGTCGTCTCCTTGAGGGCGAGCGCCGCGGCGCCGCCGAGCACCAGCGCGAAAAGCGCCAGCGCGACGAAGGCGCCGCGCCAGCCGAAGAGCTCGATCCACCACGCCGCGAGCAGCGGCACGGCGAAGTTTCCCGCGCCGATGCCGGCGATGGCGATGCCCGAAGCGGCCGCCCGGTTCGCGCTGAACCACGGCTGCACCGCGCCGACCGACGGCACATACACCAGCCCGACGCCGACCCCGATGCCGATGCTGTAGGTGGCGTAAAGCATGCCGACCGAGCCGGCGACGCTCGCGAGCCACAGCGCCGCGGCGAGGCACGCTACTCCGCATAAAGTCACGCGGCGCGCGCCGAAACGGTCGGCAAGCATGCCCCCGGGCGCGCCGACGATGAACCAGCCGAAGGCGGCGAGCGAGAAGACCAGCGCCACGTGCGCGCGAGACGCGCCGAACTCGGCCTGGAATGCCTTGAAGAACGCCGCGAAGGAATAGGCCGCGCCGAAGCCGACGAACATGAGGGTGAAGGCGGCGGCGACCACCACCCAGCCGTA
>CAYOVM010000135.1:0-9034 GCA_964407355.1 uncultured Enterobacteriaceae bacterium | reverse complement strand
TGAGCCTCTTCGCCCGATCGTTCCTGCTGATCGCGCTGCTCATCGTCACCGCGGTCCTCGCCTCTTTCCAGATCTACCGGGTATACGAGCGCGAGCCCCGCTCCCGGGAGCTGGCGCAGCAGACGGTGAGCGCCGTGAACCTCACCCGCGACGCGCTGGTGAGCGCGGATCCGTTCCGCCGCCGCCAGCTCCTCATCGACCTGAACGACAGCGAGGGGCTGCGCGTCTATCCCGCGACCAGCAGCGAGAAGCTCGAGCCGCTGCCCGATAATCCGCTGCTACAGCGCGTGACGCGCCGCGTGCGCTCCGCGCTCGGCAAGGACACGCGCTTCGCTCACGCGCGCGACGGCGAGCCGGGCTTCTGGGTGAGCTTCTTCATCGACGTCGACGAGTACTGGGTGATGCTGCCGCGCGAGCGCTACGAGCCGGCGTTCGGCCTGCAATGGCTCGGCTGGGGCGCGGCGCTGCTCGCGATCGCGCTCGCGGGCGCCTGGCTCATCGCCTCGCGCATCGCGCGGCCGCTCGGGGCGCTCACGCGCGCCGCCGGCCGCCTCGGCCGCGGCGAAGCGCACCAGCCGCTGCCCGAAGAGGGCGCGCGGGAGCTGTCCGCGGTGGCGGCCGCCTTCAACCGGATGGCGAGCGATCTCGACAGCATGGAACGCGAGCGTGCGATGGTGCTCGCCGGCATCTCGCACGACCTGCGCACGCCCCTGTCGCGCATCCGTCTCGCGCTCGAGATGAGCGGCGCGGAGCCCGAGATCGCCAGCGCCATGATCGCCGACATCGACGAGATCGACGCGGTGATCGGCCAGTTCCTGGACTATGCGCGCGGCGAGAACGAGACGCGCGCGCCGGGCGATCTCAGCGCGGTGCTCGAGGATGTCGCCGGCCACTACTCCCGCCTGGGCAAGAAAGTGACGCTCACCGACGAGCCGGTTCCGCGCTTCGAGTTCGCCCAGATCGCGCTGCGGCGCGCGGTCTCGAACCTCGTCGACAACGCGCTGCGCTACGCCGGCGAGCCGATCGAGATCCGCTCTTTCGCGTCCAACCGCAAGGCAGTCATCGAAGTGGCGGATCGCGGGCCGGGGATTCCGCCTTCGGAGGTCGAGCGGCTGAAGCGTCCGTTTACGCGGCTGGATGCTTCGCGCGCCGGCCCGGGGGGCGCCGGCCTCGGCCTGGCGATCGTCGAGCGCGTCGCGCGCGCCCACGGCGGATTGCTGGAGCTGCTGCCGCGCGAAGGCGGCGGCCTGCTCGCGCGGCTGACGCTTCGACTTTCCTAGCCTTGCGTGCGGCGGGTCAGAAGCCCTGGCGCCGCAAAAAGTCTTCCAGCGCCGGGCGCCAGGCTTCGGCGTTGCGAGTAAAGCTGGCATGCCCGTCCTGCCCCAGCGACGGCGGCAGCGCCGGCAATTGCACGAATTCTCCGGCGCCGCCTTTCCTTTGAAATGCGCCGAACCACTCGCGCGGAAGAGCCTTGCCCCAGTACTTGTCGTTCTCGCTGTACAGCCACAGGGAGGGTATCCGCGCGCTCGCCCCGTAGGAGGCGAACAGGTGCTCGATCAAGTCCGCGCGGCACGGATTGCCGGTGCGGCCGACGGGGTCGCCGCCGCCACCGCCGGCGAAGTTCACGACGGCCAGCACGCCCTCAGGCTTCCTGGCGGCGAGAGCGATCGCAGTCGCGCCGCCGAACGACTGCCCTACAACCACGCCGCGGCTCGCGTCCACGTAAGGCCGCGAGCGCGCGTACTCGATCGCCGCGACGCTCTGCTGCGCGGCGGCCTCGTACGCCGGCGGATAGTTCTTCTGCATGCAGGTACCCGAATATTCGACGTCCTCGCCCCTCGTCTCGCCATAGCCCAGCCGCGTCGGAACGAAGACCGCGAATCCCTTCGAGACGAAATATCTCGAATTGTCGGTGAACCGCTGGCGGCCCATTTTTTCGAAGTCGACGGGCCGGGCCGGCCGGCCATGGTTGAGGAGCAGGAAGGGCGAGCGTTCGCGCTCGTCGTCGCGGAACACGGTGACCTTGATGCTCTGCGCGAGCTCCCGGCCGTATGCGTTCTTTACCTTGACCGGAAGGTCGACCACCTCTTCGACCTGCCTGGAGAAACCGCTTGCCGGGAGCAGCGACAGCGCGCAGCAAAGCGCCAGTCTCGGGCCCATCGTTTTCTACGTCGTCGGGTGTGGGTCGCGCGGCGGCGCCTGCCTGCCGCTTCCGAGCGAGCGGTTGCGCTGCACCCTCACCCCGCCGACCCACGTCGAGGCCACCGCCGCGGTGAAGGCGATCCAGCCCAGGGCGACGAAGATCGCCGGCCAGCGGCACGACGCGATCTCGGCGCCCACCGAGAACACGTTGTTGCACGCCGCCGGAGCGGACGATGTGAACACGATCGCGAAAACCCATCCGCATAGCGCGGCGATGCCCAGCAGGCTTGCCAGGACAAAAGGTTTCACCGCGCTCTTGTACGCCGTTGCCGCCATCGAAACTTCCCCCGCCTCGAAGCCTGAACGCTACCCCGAGCCGCGCCGCAAGGCAACGGAATTAGGCAAGGGGATAGCGCTGCAGCGTTTCGTAGCGTGAGGCGCCTCCCGACCTCGCGGAACGAACCAGAACAAATTCTTGCACCGGCCAGTCGAGTCGGGGCAGCGGCGGCAGCGAATCGGGCGCGCCGGCTTTCCGGACGAGCGTCACGTGGGCGGCGAACTCACGCTCCTCGAGCGTGAATTCGTCCCGCAGAAGCTCCTGCCGCAAATCGGCCGCGAGCTCCTTCAAGGGCGCGGGGACCGCGGCCGGCCCCGCCCAGACAATCCGGTTGTGGCGCCAGTATCTCGCCACGTCGATCGGAAGGCTGAAGCGCTCGCCTCGGATTCGTCGCGCCGCGGCGACGGCCCGCGAGGGCTCCGCTTCTCCGAGGAAAGCGAGCGTGAGGTGGATGGTTTCCGTGGCCGTCGCACGGCCGCCGGTGCGCCCGCGCACCTCGTTCGCCCATTCGCCCAGCGCCCGGGCGGCCTCGGCGGGCGGCCAAAGCGCGAAGAAAAGCCTCAATCCCCGGCCAGGTGCTTGCGGGTGAGCGCGGCCAGCGCCCGCTCGGCCGAGTCCGGGGACTTGTCGAGCGCGGCGGCGATCTGCTCCTGCTCGCGGCGGCCGCGGTTCTGCGAGAGCTTCCAGCGCGTCTCGAGGCGCGCGACCGGGATCTCGAAGTTGACGATGCCGTCGAGCATCATGTCGACGTACTCCTGGCGCAGCGCGTCGTGCTTCGGCAGCCATTGCGGATCGAGGCTCTCGATGAGGCGGCGCTGCGAATCGTGCTTCATTTGCCGGTCGGAAATGATTTTCGGAACGCCGTAGGCATGCACTGCCGCGTAGTTCCAGGTCGGCACGCGCTCCTGGTCCGGGTACCAGCGCGGCGAGACATAGGCGTGCGGGCCATGAAATACCACCAGCACCTCGTCGTCGAAGAACTCTTTCCACTGCGGGTTGTTCTTCGCCATGTGCATGTCGATGACTATTTGTTTTTCTTTTTCAGAGACAGATACAGGAAGATGAGATGCGTGCAAAACACCTCCGGTCCCGGTGACCAGGATCGGAAAGTTATTGGCGCGCATGAACTCGACGACCTCGGCGCGCTTCTCGACCTGGTTGTACGGAGGCGAATACACGGCGCTATTCTATGAGCGCCACGGCCTGGGCAGCGATGCCCTCCACGCGCCCGACGAAGCCCAGCTGCTCCGTGGTCGTGGCCTTGATGTTGATCGCGGCGGGCGCGACGCCGAGATCCTCGGCGATGTTGCCGATCATCCGCGCGACGTGCGGCGCCATGCGCGGCTCCTGCGCGAGGATCGTCGCGTCGACGTTCACGATCCGGAACCCCGCGCCTTCCACCTTCTTTCGTGTCTGTCTGAGCAGCATGCGGCTGTCGATCTCGCTGTAGCGGGGATCCGTGTCGGGATAGTGCCGGCCGATGTCGCCCAGCCCCGCGGCGCCGAGCAGCGCATCGCAGATCGCGTGCAGCAGGACGTCGGCGTCCGAATGCCCGAGCAGGCCCTTGCCGTAAGGGATGACCACCCCGCCGATCACGAGCTTCCTTCCCTCGGCGAACGCATGCACGTCGAATCCCTGCCCGATCCTCATGGATTTTCCCGGAGAAAGGTCTCGGCGATCGCCACGTCTTCCGGATAAGTGACCTTTAGATTGCGCCGGCTGCCGGCGACCAGGCGCGGCTTGAGCCCCATCTGCTCGATCGCGCTCGCTTCGTCGGTGACGGCGCCCTGCGAGCGCTGCAGCGCCTGGGCGAGCAGGCCGGCGCGGAACATCTGCGGCGTCTGCGCGAGCCAGAGCTGCGAGCGGTCCTCGGTGCCGGCGACGCGCTGCGCGCCTGCCTCGTCCTTCGCCGCCTTCTTCACGGTCTCGGCCACGGGCAGCGCGAGGATGCCGCCGATCCGGTCCATCCGGGTCTCCTCGATGAGCCTGCGCAGGTCTTCCCTCGGCAGGCACGGCCGCGCCGCGTCGTGCACGAGCATCCAGTCGTCGGCGTCCACCGCCGCCATCGCCGCGACCAGCCCGTTGTAGACGGAGTCGCGCCGCGTCTCCCCGCCGCAGAAAAGCGGCTCGAGCTTGCCTTCGAAAGCGCTCCAGTCATGGCCGGCAAAGATCCGGTCGTTCCCCGCAAGAACCACGAACACGAACTCGACCGGCGGCACGCAAACTGCTCGGATGGCATGCCAGAGCATCGGCCTTCCGTTGAGCGCGAGGTATTGCTTGGGCGCTTCGCGGGAAAGACGCGTGCCGCTACCGGCCGCCGGGATCAGCGCGAACACCGACACGTCAAAGTTCTTTTGAATTCATAGCTATATAATTACACGCTTTTTTCATTGATGCATCGCGATTCGCTCCCCGCGCGCAGGCGGATCACCGGACTCACGGGTTCGGCGGACGCGCTCGCGCTGTCGCGGCTCGCGGCGCGGGAAAAGCCGCTCGCGGTCGTCACCGCCGGCGCCCAGGACGCGCAGCGCCTGGTGGAGGAAATCGCGTGGTTCTCGCCGGCGCTTCGAGTGTGCCTGCTGCCGGACTGGGAAACGCTGCCCTACGACCAGTTCTCGCCGCACCCGGACCTCGTCTCCGAGCGCCTCGCCACGCTCTATCGGATTCAGCGCGGCGACTTCGACATCGCCATCGTGCCCGCCTCGACGGCGCTCGTGCGCTTGTGCCCTCCGGCGTACATCGCCGGGCGCACCTTTTTGCTCGAAGTAAATAAAAAAATAGAAATTGAAAACCTGAAGCAGCAGCTTGCGACCGGCGGCTACCAGGCGGTGACGCAGGTCGTGGCGCCGGGGGAGTTCTGCTTTCGCGGCGGCCTGATCGATCTTTTCCCGATGGGCAGCCAGCTGCCCTACCGCATCGACCTGGACGACGACACGGCGGACGCGATCCGCACCTTCGACGTCGACAGCCAGCGCACGCTCTACTCCGTGAAGGAGATCCGCATGCTGCCGGCGCGCGAATTTCCCATGGACGAGGCGGGCCGCGGCCGGTTCCGCAGCCGCTGGCGCGAGCTCTTCGAGGGCGACCCGTCCAAGAAGCGCCTCTACCGCGACGTCTCGAGCGGCATCCCGGCGGCGGGAATCGAGTACTACCTGCCCCTCTTCTTCGACTCGGTCGCGACGCTGTTCGACTATCTCCCGCAAGGCGCGACGCTCGCCCTGCACCGCGACGTCCCGGGAGCGGTCGACGAGTTCTGGCGCGGCGCGCAGTCGCGCTACCAGATGGCCGGCGGCGATCCGGACCGCCCGCTCCTGCCGCCCGCGCAGCTTTTCGTGCCCGCGGAGGAATTCTTCGTGCGCGCGCGCGATTTCGCACGCGTCGATCTGGATTCTTTCCGGGAAGATGAAAAAACCGAGACGCTGGGAAGCGCCTCGTTGCCGGACGTGGCCGTCGACCGGCGCGCGGATCAGCCGCTCGCCGCGCTCAAGCGGTTCCTCGACAGCTCGGGCCTGAAAGTGCTGGTCGCCGCCGAGTCGCCGGGACGGCGCGAGACGATGGCCAACTATTTCGCCGAGTACGGCCTCAAGCCCGCCGCCGCCGCCGGCTTCGAGGAATTCATCGCCTCCCCCGCGACCTTCGTCCTCGCGACGTCCCCGCTGAGCCACGGCTTCAGCGTGCCGGCCGAGGGCTGGGCCTGCGTCACCGAAGCGGAGCTCTACGCCGGCGTGGTCCGGCGCCGCTCGCGCAAGGCGGAGAAGCGCAGCTCCGTCGAGGGCATGCTGCGCGACCTGTCCGAGCTGAAGATCGGCGATCCGGTGGTGCACGAGCAGCACGGCATCGGCCGCTTTCAGGGTTTGATAAATCTGACTTTGGACGAAGGCCAAAGCGAGTTTCTCCTGCTGGAGTACGAAGGCGGCGACAAGCTCTACGTGCCGGTGTCGCAGCTCGGCGTGATCGGCCGCTACAGCGGCGCGCAGCCCGAGGAAGCGCCGCTGCACAAGCTCGGCAGCGGCCAGTGGGACAAGGCGAAGGCGCGCGCGGAGAAGCAGGTGCGCGACACCGCGGCCGAGCTGCTCGCGCTCTACGCCCGCCGCGCGGCGCGCCACGGCCACGCCTTCGGCATCCAGCAGCACGACCTGGAGGCCTTCGCCGAGGGCTTCGGCTTCGAGGAGACGCCCGACCAGTCGGCCGCGATCGAGTCGGTGATCGCCGACATGGCCGCGGGCAAGCCGATGGATCGCCTGGTCTGCGGCGACGTCGGCTTCGGCAAGACCGAGGTCGCGTTGCGCGCGGCGTTCATCGCCGTCGCCGATCGCAAGCAGGTCGCGGTGCTCTGCCCCACCACGCTCCTCGTCGAGCAGCACTTCCAGACCTTCTCCGACCGCTTCGCCGACTGGCCGGTGAAGATCGCGGAGCTCTCGCGCTTCCGCTCGTCGAAGGAAAACAGCGAGATCCTGAAGAAGCTCGCCGGCGGCGAAGTCGACATCGTCATCGGCACGCACAAGCTCATTTCCGGCGACGTCTCCTTCCAGAAGCTGGGCCTGGTCATCATCGACGAGGAGCACCGCTTCGGCGTGCGCCAGAAGGAGGCGCTGAAGAAGCTGCGCTCGGAGGTCGATGTCCTGACGCTGACCGCGACGCCGATCCCGCGCACGCTGGCGATGTCGCTGGAGGGCATCCGCGACTTCTCGGTCATCGCCACCGCGCCGGAGAAGCGCCTCGCGATCAAGACCTTCGTCGCGCCCCATTCCGAGGGGCTGATCCGCGAGGCGGTGCTGCGCGAGCTCAAGCGCGGCGGCCAGGCGTACTTCCTCTACAACGAGGTCGACACCATCGAGCGCATGCGCGAGCGGCTCGAGAAGCTCATGCCCGAAGCGCGCGTCGCGGTCGCGCACGGCCAGATGAGCGAGCGCGAGCTGGAGCGCGTGATGCGCGATTTCACCGGCCAGCGCAGCAACGTGCTGCTGTGCTCGACCATCATCGAGACCGGCATCGACATTCCGACCGCCAACACCATCGTCATCCACCGCGCCGACAAGTTCGGCCTCGCGCAGCTGCACCAGCTTCGCGGGCGCGTCGGGCGCTCGCATCACCAGGCGTACGCCTACCTGTTAACTCCTCCACAGGATGCTTTGAATAAAAATGCGATAAAGAGGCTGGAGGCCATACAACAGATGGAAGAGCTGGGCTCTGGTTTTTATCTCGCGATGCACGACCTCGAGATCCGCGGCGCGGGCGAGGTCCTCGGCGAGTCGCAATCGGGCGAGATCCAGGAAATCGGCTTCTCTCTGTATACCCGCATGCTCGAGCGCGCCGTGCGCAAGCTGAAGAGCACTTCCGCGGAAAAGCTCGAGTTCATCGACATCGCGACGGAAGTCAACCTGCACGTCCCGGCGCTGCTGCCGGCGAGCTACTGCAGCGACGTGCACCAGCGCCTGACGCTCTACAAGCGGCTCGCCGATGCGCAGACGCGCGAGGACCTGGACCTCCTGCGCGAAGAGCTGGTCGACCGCTTCGGCGAGCTGCCCGAGGCCGCGCGCGCGCTCCTCGAGTGCCACCAGGTGCGCATCGACGCGCGGCCGCTGGGAGTGTCGCGCGTAGACGCGACCCACGAGGCGGTGCAGCTCCAGTTCATCAAGAACCCGCCGCTCGACGGCTCGAAGGTGATCGACTTCATCCGCAAGCGCAAGAACGCGCGCCTCGCGGGCCCCGACAAGCTGCGCGTCGACGCGAAGCTGCCCGCATGGCAGGAGCGCGCGCAGGCGGTCAGAGACATCCTGAAGAGCCTCGCCGCATGACGAGCGCCATGAGCCTGGTCGCGCAAGGGCCCGGCATGTCGGCCGCCAACGCGGAGGAGCTCGCCGGCCTCGTCCAGGCGGGGGCGGTCGACCGGCTGGGCGAGCACGCCTACCGCCTGAGGAAGATCAAGCTGACGCCGTCCGTCGAGGGCTGGTGCGAGGCGCGCAGGATCGACCACGCCTGGCTGCCCGAGCGGCGCCGCTTCGGCGATCTGAAGCTCCTCGCCATGGACATGGACTCGACGCTCATCACCATCGAGTGCATCGACGAGCTGGGCGATCTCGCCGGCAAGAAAGCCGAAGTGGCCGCGATCACCGCGCAGGCGATGCGCGGCGAGATCGAATACCAGGAGAGCCTGCGCCGCCGCGTCGGGCTGCTCGCCGGCCTGAAGGAATCGGAGCTGCAGCGCGTCTACCAGCAGAGGCTGAAGCTCACTCCGGGCGCGGACGTGCTGCTCGCCACCTGCAAAAAGCACGGCGTGAAGCTGCTTCTCGTTTCAGGGGGCTTCGCGTTCTTCACAGAGCGCCTGAAGGAGCGGCTGGGCCTCGACTACACGATCTCGAACGTCCTCGAGATCGTCCACGGCCGCCTCAGCGGCAAGCTCGTCGGCGAGATCGTCGATGCAGACGCGAAGGCCGCCAAATTCCTTTCCGTCCTGAAGGACCTCCACGCGACGAAGGAACGCAGCGTGGCTATCGGCGACGGCGCGAACGACCTGAAGATGATGGCGGAGGCCGGCACCTCGATCGCCTTCCA
>CAYOVM010000134.1:5066-9062 GCA_964407355.1 uncultured Enterobacteriaceae bacterium | reverse complement strand
CGACGGTGATGAACTCATGGCGCTTCTGCCGCGCCTCGACGAACGCCATGTGCAGACTGACTTCTAGCTCCTGGGCAATCATTCCTTACCTTTCACCTACGTTGGCTCCATAACGCACTGTAGCGGATGCTGATGCTTTCGGGAGTATGCCGCGACTTGCTGCACCTTGGTTTTGGCGACGTCGTTCGGATAAACCCCGCAGACGCCAATGCCTTCCCGGTGCACCTTTAGCATCACCTGCGTCGCCCTCTCCCGCGACATGCCGAAAAACTTCTGCAGCACCACCACGACAAATTCCATCGGCGTGTAGTCATCATTCAGCAGCATGACCTTGTACATCGGCGGAGGCTTCAGTTTGCTGCGCTGCGCCTCCAGTGTCGTGTCGTCTTTGAACTGCCCCATGCCGCCTTGTTGAGCGCCGTCTAGCCCCCTGAAATCGGACAGTTTCCGCTCGCGTCCGTTCCCGCTCCGCTGCCATGAATGCCCAGTGCCACGTTGCGTTCTATCCTAGTCTTAGTAGCGGGCGCGTGCAATGCGGCAAAGGGAACAGGGTGGACCGAATTACGGTGCTTTTTCACGGTCTTGGCGCGCGCGCGACACTCGGGCGACGGCCCTTGACGACACCCGGCAGGGCGCGTAAAAGGCGGGCTGTGTTTGGATTCTGGCTGTCTGTTTCGCCATCAGGTACCAACCGGCGGCGGGGTCGTGGAGTTCCAGGCATGGCTCGGGTCATACGCCCGGTAGCTCAATCAACAATCAGGGAGAGCAGATGGCAACAGGCACCGTGAAGTGGTTCAACGACGCGAAAGGCTACGGCTTCATCACGCCGGACGACGGCAGTGAGGATCTTTTCGCGCATTTTTCCGCGATCAACATGTCGGGCTTCAAGACCCTCAAAGAAGGCCAGAAAGTCAGCTTCGACGTGGTGCAGGGGCCGAAAGGCAAGCAGGCCTCCAACATCCAGAAGAGCGGCTAGCCCCGCCGCCTGAGTAAAAAAGCCGCCCGAGGGCGGCTTTTTTTATGGCCAAGTCCTGTTTTTGCGCCTGAAACCTACATTCGCTCGATCATCGCCTGGCCGAAGCCCGAGCAGGACACCTGCTTCGCGCCCTGCATCTGGCGGGCGAAATCGTAGGTGACGATCTTGTCCTGGATGGCTTTCTCCATCGACCGGATGATGGCGTCGGCGGCCTCCACCCAGCCCATGTGGCGCAGCATCATTTCGGCGGAAAGGATCTCCGAGCCGGGGTTCACGTAGTCCTTGCCGGCGTATTTCGGCGCGGTGCCGTGGGTCGCCTCGAACATCGCCACGGTGTCGCTCATGTTGGCGCCCGGCGCGATCCCGATCCCCCCGACCTCGGCGGCGAGGCCGTCCGAGATGTAGTCGCCGTTGAGGTTGGTGGTCGCCAGTACGTCGTATTCCGCCGGCCTGAGCAGGATCTGCTGCAGCATTGCGTCCGTGATGACGTCCTTGATGACGATGTCCGGCCCGCCCTTGGGGTTCTTGAAGCTGTGCCACGGCCCGCCGTCGACCGGCTTCGCGCCGAACTCCCTGACCGCCAGTTTGTAGCCCCATTCCCGGAAGCCGCCTTCGGTGAACTTCTGGATGTTGCCCTTGTGCACCAGCGTCACGGATTTGCGCTTGTTGTCGATGGCGTACTGGTAGGCGCGCCGGATCAGCCGCTCGGAGCCCTCGATCGAGATCGGCTTGATGCCGATGGCGGACGTATTGGGGAAGCGGATCTTCTTGACCTTCATTTCGTTGATCAGGAAGTCGATGACCTTCTTGGCCTCGGGGGAATTGGCGGGCCACTCGATACCGGCGTAGATGTCTTCGGAGTTCTCGCGGAAGATCACCATGTCGACGTCCTCGGGCTTCTTCAGCGGCGAGGGCACGCCCTTGAACCAGCGCACCGGGCGCAGGCAGACGTAAAGATCCAGCTCCTGGCGCAGCGCGACGTTGATGGATCGCATGCCGCCGCCGACCGGCGTGGTGAGCGGCCCCTTGATGGAGACCACATATTCCTTCGACGCCGCAAGGGTTTCCTCGGGCAGCCAGACGTTCTCGCCGTACACCTTGCAGGCCTTCTCCCCGGCGAACATTTCCATCCACACGATCT
This sequence comes from uncultured Enterobacteriaceae bacterium, assembly GCA_964407355.1. GTDB lineage: Bacteria > Pseudomonadota > Gammaproteobacteria > Burkholderiales > SG8-39 > SCGC-AG-212-J23. The sequence continues at coordinate 6,945 of CAYOVM010000134.1, read as the reverse complement.
TGCGCTTGCCGCCGTAGGCTTTCTTCACGGCGGCGTCGACCACCTTCAGCATCACCGGCGTGATGTCGACCCCCGTGCCGTCGCCCTCGATGTACGGGATGATCGGATTGTCGGGCACCGACAGCGAGAAATCCTTGTTGACCTTGATCTTTTCGCCGCCCGAGGGGATTTTGATGTGTTGGTACGCCATGTGGCCTTCTTAATGAGGAGGGAGACTGCGTGGAAAGACCGAGATTATATAAGACCCAGCTTCAGGTTGAGGGCGCGCTCGGCGAGCCAGATCGCCGCCACCAGGGCGATCGCGGCGGAGCCGCCGATGAAGATCACGCGGCGATAGAGCCACGACTGGCGCAGCGCGAAGGCGAGCGGCAGGAACGCGGCGATGATCGCGAGCTGCCCCACCTCCACGCCCACGTTGAACCCCACGAGCGCGATGAGCAGCGCGTTCTGCGGCAAGCCCAGATCGGCCAACACGCTCGCGAAGCCGAAGCCGTGGATCAGGCCGAAACCGAATGCCACGACCCAGCGCCGCCCGTGCACCAGCGGCCAAAGGTTGTTGAGCGCCGCGAGGACGACCGACAGCGCGATCGCCGACTCGACCAGGCGCGAGGGCAGCTGGATGATCGACAGCGCCGCGAGCGACAGCGTGATCGAATGCGCCACGGTAAAGGACGTCGCCACCTTGAATACGTCCCAGAACGTTCCGCCGAAACGCTCGGCAGGCTTCCAGTTTCTTCCCGCCCAGACGAATACCGAAGGCAGGAGCAACGACACAAGGAACAGGATATGGTCGAAGCCGATCCAGATGTGCCACACGCCTTCGCCCGCGTAATCGACGAACTGCTCCAGGCGCGAGCGGCCCTCGGCACTCAGCTGCATCCGCGGCCGCTCCGGCGAGAGGATGCCCGTGGTGGAGTCTTTTCCATGCGCCACGCGCAGCAGGCCGCGATGGCTCGGATCGAGGTCGAAGAAAAGGCTGTATTCGACCTCGGCCCTCGCGTAATTTCCCGCCTCGCAGCTCGCGTCGAAGCGCAGCACCGCGTAAGCGCCGTCGGTGTGATCGTCGACCAGGTGCCCGGTCGGCGCAAGCCGGCACGGCTTGCCTTCGGCGCGTAGCGCAAGTCGCGCGAGCACGTAGGCGTCGACCTCCGCCTGCTTCGCTTTGAGCTCGCCCCAGGTGATCGCGCCGTCGCCGTCGGCATCCAGGCCGACCGCGTATTCGAGGTCGCGAAGCGCGATGTCCCATTGCCCTTTCAACGACGGGCCCTCGGCGTGGAAGGTGAGGTAGCTGTCGCTCGGCTTGTGCGCGAGCGCGCCGCCGCAGCTCAGGCAGACGAGAAGAAAATAAACGAGCCGCTTCACTGCGGCTTCCTCAGCCGCGCGGCGAGGCGCTGCATGCGCGCGCTCTCGAAGCCGCTCTCGTCGAGCCATTTCAGCACCGGCGCGGCGCTCTTCGGATCGCGGGCCGCGACGGCGGCCTCGAGCACCACCAGGGCGTCCCGCGGCTCGCGCTGCGATTTCCAGTTCTCGACGCCGACCGCGAGCGCGCCGCGCGCATCGCCCTTCAGCTCGAGCAGGAAGCGCGCTTCCTCGCCCATGTGCAGCCGCTCGCCCCGCAGCGCCGCGGCAGCGAACCGGTCGGCGAGCGCCTGGACGTGCGCTTCGGCCTCGCGCATTCCGAGCGCGCGCTCGGCGAGGGCGAGACGCAGGAGAAGCGTATCGGAGCGGCTCCAGGGCTTGAGCAGCCCGACGACTTCCTTCGCGCGGCCGCGCTCGAGGAGGTAGTCGGCATAGGCCGCGAGCAGAAAATTATCGTCCAGGCCGAGCGCCAGCGCCTGGTTGAACAGGCTGTCCGCGAGCGCGCGCTTCTGCTCGTGAT
>CAYOVM010000134.1:0-4966 GCA_964407355.1 uncultured Enterobacteriaceae bacterium | reverse complement strand
CTGCTCGTGATCCTGCTTTTGGTCCTCCAACCGCCAGGCCATCTCGGCGAGCCGCGTGAGCGCCCAGAGCTTCGCTTCGGGGCCGGCCTCCGGATGGCGCCGCAGCGCCCCGGAGAGCTGCGCATAGGCCATCCGCGTCTTGCCGGTCGTCGCCTGTACGTACGCGCTGCAGCCGCTCGCGCGCAGCTCGCTCGCGTGCCGGGCGAGCGCCTCGCATTCGCGCAAAGCCGCGGGGTACTCGGCGCGCACCATCAGGATGGCCGCGCGCCACGAACGCGCGGCCACGTGGGCCGGGTCGCGCTCCAGGACACGCTGCAGATCGTCGAGCGCTCCGTCGAAGTCGTGCCGGTACTGGCGCAAAAGCGCCTTCGTGAAGAGGATCTCGACCGGCGCATCCGTACCCGGCCAGGGGCGCACCGCAGCTTCCGCGTAGCCGACATAGCGCGGATCGCCTTGCGAATTGGCGAGCTCGAAGTAGCGCTGGGCGAGGGCGGCGGCGGCCCCCGGATCGTTCGGCGAGGCGGCGAGGGCAGCGCGCAGCCGACGCAGCTGCGCCATTGCGGGATCGTCGCGCCGGCCCGGCAAGCGCTCCAGGATCTGCGCATCGTCCTTCGGGACGTAGGGCGCGCCGTAGGCGGGGCCGCCTGCGCCGCCGACCAAAAGTAGAGTTAGAAGGGCTTTCACCAAGCAACTGTTGTTAATAAACAACACGTTATCACGTATTCTGAGAAGACATGCGGTTTTCAATAGAATGCCCGCCGTGGGAGTCCCCACAGGGAGGTACGGGTGACGTCAACCGCCCGGCCGACGGCGCGTTACTAACGCCGGGAAGCGCAAGAATAAGCGTCCACCCGTGTTCGAACACTAAACAGGAGAAGGAAATGAGCAAGCTGCTGACCCTGATCGTCGCCGCGATGTTTGCGGTGGGAAGTGCCTCCGCCTTCGCCGCGTCGCACGCTGGCGCGCAGATGAAGGACGAGAAGAAGTCCGAGAAAAAGGCGGAAAAGAAGGCCAAGAGCGAGAAGAAAAAGGCCTCGAAGAAGAAGTCCGAGAAAATGGAAAAGTCGGACAAGAAGTAACCCGCACCAAGCTCAAAAAAGAGGCAGGGCGAGTCCCTGCCTTTTTCTTTTTGGGGGCTCCTTGAAAAGACTCGTTTGCCTTCTTGCCGCCGCTTGCGCCGCGACGGCGCATGCCGAGCTGCCGACCGTCCAGCTCAAGGCCGGCATGCATCTCATCCGCGCCGAAGTCGCCGCCGACAACGCCACCCGCATGCAGGGCCTGATGCACCGTCAATCCCTCGGCGTCAACGCCGGGATGCTGTTCATCTTCGATGAGGCGGCGGTCCACTGCATGTGGATGAAGAACACGCTGATTCCGCTCTCGGTCGCCTTTATCGACGCGAGCGGCACCATCATCAATATCGCCGACATGCAGCCGCACAGCGAGCAGTCGCACTGCGCCTCGACGCCGGCGCTGTTCGCCCTCGAGATGACCAAGGGATGGTTCGCGCAGCGCGGCGTGAAGCCGGGGACGAAGCTCGGCGGCCTGGAGACGCTCGCGCCCAAGCGCTGACGCTAGTGGTGGCGGTGGTGGAGGTCGGGGTAGTGCGGGTGCCGGTGCACCAGCTTCGCGTGGCGGTGCTCGTGGACATGAGGCTCCTTGCCGTCCCACTGGAACTCGTGCGCGTGCCGGTGATGCGCGTCGTGCACATGGCTGTGCTCGTGCTCCATCGGCTCGTGGACATGCCGGTGCTCGTGGCGCTCCGACACGTGCAGCCAGACGCCGGCCAGCATCAGCGCGGCCGCGGGCCAGAAAAGCGGTGACGGGGCTTCGCCCAGCGCGACGAGCGCGATCGCGACGCCGACGAACGGAGCGGTCGAGAAATAAGCGCCGGTGCGCGCAGCACCCAGGTCGCGCAGCGCAAGGACGAACAGCGCAAGGCTGACGCCGTAGCCGAGCAGGCCCACGCCGGCAGCCGCGGCGGCCATGGTGAAGCTCGGCCAGCCGGCGCCGATCGCCGCTGCGATCGCGAGGTTTACGGCCCCGGCGACGCTTCCCTTGATCGCCGCGATCGCCGCGGGATCGGCCGAGGACACCTTGCGCGTGAGGTTGTTGTCGATGCTCCACGCAAGGCAGGCGCCCGCGACGGCCAGCGGCCCGAGATAGCCGCCCTGAAGCGCGCCCGGCTCGAATGCGAGCAGCACGCCTCCCGCGACGATGAGGGCCATCCCGGCGGCAACACGGCGGTCGAAGTTCTCGCGGAACGCGAACCACGCGAGCAGCGCCGTGAACACGCCCTCCAGATTGAGCATCAGCGACGTGCTTGCCGCGCTCGTGGTGGCGAGCCCGGCCATGAGAAGAACCGGCCCGATGATGCCTCCGCAGATCACCGCGCCGAGCAGCCAGGGAAGGTCGCCGCGCCGCAGCGCGGCTTTGCGCCGGCTCGCCAGGAACCACAGACCGAGGCCGGCGCCGCTTCCCGCATAGAGCAGGCCGGCGAGCAGCACCGGGTGGACTTCACCTGCAAGGGTCTTCGCCGCCGGCGTGCTCGCGCCGAAGAGGAAAGCGGCGCCGAGCGCGCTCGCGACCGGGATTTTTCTCACATCTGCAGAATAAGCGAAAGCCGCAGGGTTCGCGGCTCGGCGGGATGGAAATGCTTGTCGGCGACACCGGCCGCGGGCTCGCCCTGCAGGCGCGAGGTGTAGAAGTACGTGATGTCGTCCACCTGGCGATCGAAAAGATTCAGGACCTCGATGCCGAACCGGATTTGCTTGGTCGCGGCGTAGCCGAGCTTGGCGTTCACCAGCGTCGACGATCCGGAGCGCTCCGAGTTGTCCTCGATGAGCGGCCGCGGGCCGAAGTAGCGCAGCCGCAAGCCGCCGCTCCAGCGTCCTTCCGAGTAGGTGAGTCCGCCGGACGCGGTCCGGTTCGTCGCGCCCGGGATATAGTTGCCCGCCGGGTCCTCGTCCTTGAAGCGCGACCTCGAAAGCGTCACGTCGAAGTCGGCGGTGACGCTGCGCAGCGGCTTGAAATAGCTCGCCCACTCCACGCCTTCGCGGCGGCTCGGCCGGCTCGGCTCGGTGGTGCCGGCGTCGCCGACGAACAGCAGCTCGGAGTCGACGTCGAGCCGCCAAAGGGCGACCGCGGTCTGCACGCCGCTGAAGGGCGCCGCGCGCAGCCCCAGCTCGCCGCCTTTCGCGCGCACGAGCGGCGAGACGCGCCCGGCCGGCGCGCCGGTCGCTGGGTCGACGCTGATCGTGGTGCCGCGCGCGTCGTTGCTGTGGAAGCCGTAGCCGTAGTTCACGAAATACTCCACGTCCGACCACGGCCCCAGCACCAGCCCCAGCTTCGGGCTTGCAAGCGAAGCGCTCGCCTTGCCGGAATTCAGCGGGTTGTCGCTGTCGACCCGGAAGCGATACGTGTCGGCGCGCAGGCCCGCGTTGCTGCGCAGCCACGGCACCCAGGTGATCGTGTTGAGGTAGTACAGGCCGGCGCTCGTCTGCCGCACCGAATCGTCGCGCACCGTCGAGCGCCGCTGCCGCGCGACGGTGTCGTGCAGCCCGACTTCCGCCACGTTGTCGTTGCGAAGCTGGATTCCCATCGTATGCTCGATCTCGCGGCCGCCGAAAGGCGTGTGCCAGGTGTGCGAGGCTTCGCCGCCGGCGATCGTGCGCCGGTCCACCTGCTCGAACTGGTCGCCGTTCACCGGATCGTTGAGGAAGTAGGTGAAGTTCGAGAACAGCTTGAGCCGGGAATAGATGACGTACGCGCCGGCGCGCGTGGACTTGTCCGGGTCGCCCTTTGCCCATTGGGTCGACAGGCTGTAGCGCGAAGAGCGCCCGCCGTCGGTCGGATCGACGGCGCCGAAGCGATCGATGCGGCCGGCGTCGAGCGCGCGCAGCGGAATCTGGTCGGTGGAATTCCAGCGCGATGCGTACGCCATGCCGGTCAGCGTGAAGCCGTTCTTGTCGTCGCCTCGCGCGTAGCGCAGCACACCGTTCACCTTGCGCAGCTTCTCCGGGTTCTGCCAGGGGCCGTCGTCGCGGCCGAGCTCGAGCGCGCCGAGGAGATTGCCGCCTTCGATCGACCGGTTGCCGCCGAACAAGCCGCGCCGATAGCCGTACGAGCCCAGCTTGATATCCGCAAGCCCGGGCTCGATCGAGCGCTTCAGGTGCAAGTGCGCGGCGCCGGCCGCGGAGAAATCGCCCTCGTCCGCGTAGTAGGGGCCCTTGCGATAGTGGATGTGCTCCACCAGCTCCGGTATGAGGAAATTCAGGTCCGCGTAGCCCTGGCCGTGCCCATGGCTCGGAAGATTCACGGGCATGCCGTCGACGTGCACGGCGAAGTCGGTGCCGTGATCCAGGTTGATGCCGCGCAGAAAGTACTGGTTCGCCTTTCCCGAGCCGCTGTGCTGCGTGACCACCACGCCCGGAACGACCTCCAGCACTTCCGCGGGCCGCAGCAGCGGCCGGTTCTCGAGCTGCTCGTCGTCGACCGTCCCCTGGCTCGCCGCGTCGGCCTCGCCGGCGAGGCCTTCCTGGTCCGGGTTCACCACGATCGCCTCGCGCCCGGGCAAGCCGGCCGCCGAAGCGGCCTGCGGGCCTAGAAGCATCGACGCCGCGAAGAGCTGCAGCGCGGCGGCGGCGCGCCTACACCAGCGCATTGACGACCAGGCCGGCGGCGAGCGCGATTCGGGCGAGCGCGGTCCAGAGGCGGTTGTCGACGTTCCCCGAGCGTCGCCAGGCGAGTCGCATCCAGACCCAGTAAACCGCAAGCCTCGCGACGTCGAGCACGTCGCCCCCGCCGTGGTACCCGGCGTTGCGCATGCTTTCAGCGGCGACGATGAGGGCGCTCGCCGCCCATGCCGTGGGGATGCCCCACAGCCACCACACGCGCCACAGCTTTTCCGATTCGGTCATTCGCCGGAGTGTAAGTAAAAAACCAACGCAAAAGGCGCGCAAAAAAA
>CAYOVM010000133.1:0-9081 GCA_964407355.1 uncultured Enterobacteriaceae bacterium | reverse complement strand
TCTCCAGCATCCTGCAGATGCTCAAGCTGCCCGACGGCACCGTGAAGGTGCTGGTGGAGGGCGGCACCCGCGCCCGCATCAGCGGCGTCACCGACCTCAAGACGCACTGGGTCGCCGAGGCCACCGCGATCCCGGCCGAGTCCGCGCCGCCGCCGGAAGTCGAGGCGATGCGCCGGGCCCTGCTGTCGGCCTTCGACCAGTACGTGAAGCTGAACAAGAAGATCCCGCCCGAGATCCTGACCTCGCTCTCGGGCATCGACGATGGCGGGCGCCTCGCCGACACCGTCGCCGCCCACCTGCCGCTGAAGCTGGAGCAGAAGCAGCAGGTGCTGGAGATGTTCACCGTCAAGGGCCGCCTGGAGCACCTGCTCAGCCAGTTGGAGACCGAGATCGACATCCTGCAGGTGGAGAAGCGCATCCGCGGCCGCGTCAAGCGCCAGATGGAGAAGAGCCAGCGCGAGTACTACCTGAACGAGCAGGTGAAGGCGATCCAGAAGGAGCTGGGCGAGGGCGAAGAGGGCGCCGACCTGGAGGAGATGGAGAAGCGCATCCGCAAGGCGCACATGCCCAAGGACGCGCGCAAGAAGGCCGAGTCCGAGCTGAAGAAGCTGAAGCTGATGTCGCCGATGTCGGCCGAGGCGACGGTGGTGCGCAACTACATCGAGACCATCGTCAACCTGCCCTGGAAGAAGCGCTCGAAGATCTCGAAGGACATCAAGGCGGCGCAGGAGATCCTCGACAAGGACCACTATGGCCTGGAGAAGGTGAAGGAGCGCATCGTCGAGTACCTGGCGGTGCAGACGCGCGTCGATAAGATGAAGGCGCCGATCCTGTGCCTGGTCGGGGCGCCCGGCGTGGGCAAGACCTCGCTCGGCCAGTCGATCGCCAAGGCGACCAACCGCAAGTTCGTGCGCATGTCGCTCGGCGGCGTGCGCGACGAGGCGGAGATCCGCGGCCACCGGCGCACGTACATCGGCTCGATGCCGGGCAAGATCCTGCAGAACATGACCAAGGTGCAGGTGAGGAACCCGCTGTTCCTGCTCGACGAGGTCGACAAGATGGGCAGCGACTGGCGCGGCGACCCGTCCTCGGCGCTGCTCGAGGTGCTCGACCCGGAGCAGAACCACACCTTCGTCGACCACTACATCGAGGTCGAGTACGACCTGTCGGAGGTGATGTTCGTGGCGACGGCCAACACGCTCAACATCCCGCCGCCGCTCCTCGACCGCATGGAGGTGATCCGCCTCTCGGGCTACACCGAGGACGAGAAGATGAACATCGCCGTGCGCTACCTGCTGCCCAAGCAGATGGAGAACAACGGGCTCAAGGAAGGCGAGCTGTCGGTGTCCGACTCCGCGGTCCGCGACATCGTGCGCTACTACACGCGCGAGGCCGGCGTGCGCGCGCTCGAGCGTGAAGTCTCGAAGATCTGCCGCAAGGCGGTGAAGCAGCTTCTGACCGAGAAGCAGGCGGGCGAAGGCAAGGAAAAAGAAGGCAAGGCGCACCGCATCACCGTGACGCCCAAGAATCTCGACAAGTATCTCGGCGTGCGCCGCTACAGCTTCGGCATGGCGGAGAAGCAGAACCAGGTCGGCCAGGTCACCGGCCTCGCCTGGACCGAGGTGGGCGGCGAGCTGCTTACCATCGAGGCGGTGACGATGCCCGGCAAGGGCAAGACGATCACCACCGGAAAGCTCGGCGAAGTGATGCAGGAGTCGATCCAGGCCGCGCTGTCGGTGGTCCGGGCGCGCTCGCGCAAGCTCGGCGTGAAGGAAGACTTCTACCAGAAGAACGACATCCACATCCACTTGCCCGAAGGCGCGACGCCGAAGGACGGCCCGAGCGCCGGCATCGGCATGACCACGGCCATGGTGTCGATCCTCACGGGGATTCCGGTGCGCGCGGAAGTGGCGATGACCGGCGAGATCACCCTGCGCGGCGAGGTCCTGCCCATCGGCGGCCTGAAGGAGAAGCTGCTGGCGGCGCACCGCGGCGCGATCAAGACCGTGATCATCCCCGACGAGAACGTGAAGGACCTCGTCGACATCCCGGACAACGTCAAGAACAAGCTCGAGATCATCCCGGTGAAGTGGATCGACAAGGTCCTGGAGGTCGCGCTCGAGCGCCAGCCCGATCCGCTGCCCGAGCACGACGAGGCCGCGCCGGTGCCGCCGAAGGGCGACGATCAGACGGGCGTCGTTACTACTCATTAGCTGTCCCCGGGGAGGGGCGCGTGAACAAGGCCGATCTCATTGAACAGATCGCGCAGGCGGCCGAGATCTCCAAGTCGGCCGCCGAGCGCGCCGTCGATGCGCTCGTCGTCGCGGTGAAATCGAGCCTGCGCAAGGACGAGATGGTGACCCTGGTCGGCTTCGGCACCTTCTATCCGGCGAAGCGCGCCGCCCGCATGGGGCGCAACCCGCGCACCGGCGCCGAGGTGAAGATCTCCGCCGCCCGCCTTCCCAAGTTCCGGGCTGGCAAGGCCCTGAAGGACGCGATAAACTAGCGCCCCTTTTGAAGTCGGGGCGACATCGCGTCGCGGGGGTGCTTAGCTCAGCTGGTAGAGCGTCGCTCTTACACGGCGAATGTCGGCGGTTCGATCCCGTCAGCACCCACCAGAAACAAAGGAGCGGTAGTTCAGTTGGTTAGAATACCGGCCTGTCACGCCGGGGGTCGCGGGTTCGAGTCCCGTCCGCTCCGCCAACTACATCAAGCAGTTGCCCACGGACTGTGTCGTTTCCCGCCGGTTGGTTGTGCGGAAATTGTGTTTTCCGCCACCTCGGCACGCACAGTCCCGCTGGCGGCTGCGTCGGCCTCGACCGCTTTCCCAGCCGCAAGCTCAGCGCGCCGAAGCGCGAGAGCCGCGTTCCACTTCGTCGCGAGGATCTCCGCGATGGGCCGCAGCGGCTCGATGTTGAGGTGGGTGTAGTCGTCCATCGCACCCATCCCGCGCACCGTCCACCCTCCCAGCCGCGCCCGCATCTCCGGGGTCACGCCCTCCTCGGCCAGCCACGTCTGCCCACAGTGCCTCATGGTGTGGAAGCAAACGTCCTCCATGCCGACCTCGGCGCGCGCCTGCCGGAACGCCTTGGTAACCACCTGGGTGATCTTCTCGCCGCGCCACGTGAAAACGTAGACAGGGTGGCGGGTGCTCTTGCCGTCCTTGTCCACGGCTTCGTAGCGGCGCTTGAGGATCGCCATGGCGACCGAGTTGAGCGGCACGTAGATCGGCTTGCCGGTTTTGGTGAGCCGGCCCGCGATCTGCACGGCACGCTTCCCCCAGTCGATCATGGACCACGTCAGGTCCGTCACGTTGGTTCTGCGGTGCATCGTCATCGCCCCGTACACCATCATGTCAGCCGTGTGCGCCGGCATCACTTCCACCAGCTTCACGGCTTCGTACGGGGTAGGGGCCGCATCCCTCGGCAGACCCTCGTCGTACGTCTTGAGGATCGCCGCGCGGTTGCCCCAACTCCATTCGCGTTCGGCTTTGTTGAGGATGGTCTGCACCACGCGCACATACTTGTTCGCCGTCGTGTTGCACGACGCAGGACCGGACTTGTCCACCCGCACTACGCCGCTGCCGTTCCTGATTTTGGAAGGATCAGGGCAGCGCAGCTTTCCGCTTTCGATGACTTCGGCAACCATCTCTCGGGTGATCTCGTTCAGATCCTTTATGTGCTTGAGATGCGGCCACCACCACGCAAGCCGCTGTGCTTCGTCATTCCACGACTTCATGGACTCGGAGGATTCGTCCTCGCGCCGCTGGCAGGCTTCTCGCCATGAGCGCGGGGGCTTGACCCCCATCTTCTTCGCAGTCCAGAGATCGCTGCGCTTCTTCGCTACAAATTCCACGGCATCTGCGAGGATCTCCGTCGACGTGGGATAGCGCTTCCCTTTGATCCATGCCCACCAGAGTCGCCCCCGGAGGTAGAGTCCGTGCTTAGCTGCAAGCGCGTACTCTGCGTCGCTGAGTCCTGCTTCAACCGCCCAAGCGGGCTTAACGCCTCTTGCTGACTTTGGCATAGCTGCTCTCCATTTCCTGATGTTGCGGAGGGCCGCAGTGCCAGCCGACGGTCATCATACGGAAACCGCCAGAGCTTGCCAATTTTTCTGCCGCCTAACTCCCTCGCGTGCCTGCGGACTGTCTCTTCGCAGAGACCAAGCTGCTTCGCTTTCTCTTGAAGAGAAACTTCTCGCTGTGCCATAGGCGTGTCGCTCGCAGCCTCATCGCGAGCCTCGAAGTCGATGTAATTCACTTCTTGGTTTCCTTGCCGGACTGAAAGCCGGAGCAATCTAGCGGCTTGTAGCCGCTGAGAAAACCAAATCGGGCGCACTCGGGCGCGCTACGGCGTAGCAGGCAAAGGCGCGAAAGGCATCCGGAATGGACGAAGCTTGCCTCCGGATTAGACGAGACTATAATCCTGATTGGACGGACTTGCAATCCGGATTGGACGCTACAAAAATCCTGAATGGACGACCCATCCCCGTATGGCCGGCGCTAAGGACAAACTGTACGAGCGGTTCTCCGCGGAGCGTGTCAAAACGGCGCTCCGGGATACGCCCGTCGTCATGGTCAATGGTCCACGCCAGTGCGGCAAGACGACGCTGGCGCGCCGCTTCGTGGAAGGGGATAGGGCCTACATCACCCTAGACGATGATACGCAGCTGGCAGCGGCACGTGCCGACCCGGCCGGTTTTATGCGCGGGGTCGACCGAGCCATCATCGACGAGATACAACGCGCTCCGGAACTGCTGCGTGCTATCAAAAGGTCGGTGGACGAGGATCGCCGTCCAGGGCGCTTCCTGCTCACCGGCTCGGCCAACGTGCTGACCCTGCCCCAGGTTGCCGAAAGCCTCGCCGGTCGTATGGAGGTCGTAAACCTTCTGCCGCTCTCGCGGGCCGAGATACGCGGGGTAAAGCCGACATTCCTAGAGAAGGCCTTTTCAGGGAAGGTCGCCAAGCCGCCTGAAATCCTAGTGGGTACAGGACTTGTAGGTGCCGTGTTGATCGGCGGCTACCCGGAAATGTTGAAACGCGAGGATCACGGGCGACGCCAGGCCTGGGCGCGCGAGTACATCGAAGCCATCATGCAACGCGACGTACGCGATATTGCAGAAATTGAAAAATTGGAACAGATGCCTCGGCTGCTTAGGGTGCTCGCACATCACTCCGGGCAGCTCACCAATTTCATGCAAGCCGGCGCCGAGATCAATCTGGATGCAAAGACGACGCGGCGATACATCGGAGTCCTCGAACAGCTATTTCTTTTGCGTCGCCTCGACCCCTGGTTTCGAAATCGCCTCAAACGGCTGGTCAAGACGCCAAAACTGCATTTCCTCGATCCCGGGTTATTGGCAGCGCTCCTCGGCATAACCGAGGAGCGAATCGCCAAAGATCGTTCAATGTTTGGTCCGCTGCTTGAGGCATTCGTATTCTCGGAGGTAATGAAACAGACGGCTTGGCTAGATGGAACATTCACGCTCCATCACTACCGGGACAAGGATCAGGACGAAGTCGACGTGGTGGTGGAGAGCGATCGAGGTGAATTGGTCGGTCTGGAGGTCAAGGCAGCCGCGACGGTTACTACAAGCGACTTCAAGGGACTCAGAAAGCTGGCCAACGCATCGCGTGATCGCTTCATGCTTGGCGCGGTCCTATACGACGGAGAAAGTACCGTATCGTTTGGCGAGAGCATGTTTGCTGTCCCGATATCCTGCCTATGGGGCTAGGCATGGGTCGGCCCGCGGTGCCCAGCTGTCGATTCTTGCTATGGAGTTGCTGTCAGTCGAAATTTTAAGGTGACGCACGCCAGCTTTGGCTATCAGCCCTACGAAACGCGCCTGACTTGTACTAGCAACTCCTCCATTCGCTGGACTGCGCATTTAGATTCCGCAGGTCTCAATTCTTCTCCATTCGGTCTTTGACGTGAGTTGACGGACACAGCGATCCTTCGCGCCGGCCGCATTTGCGGTTGTGAATACGAAAGGATTCGCTTGTGGGTAAAGGTAACGGCCCGAACTGTCCATCGGCCGCAAGGGATGTCAATGCGAGGCGGTCAGGCCTCACCGTTCAGCTCGGGCGCAGCGACCTGAAGCGTCTCGAGCGGCTGGGCGCGACGACCGGATTGAGCAACGCCGAGCTCGTCGGCGCGGCGCTGGCTACCTTGGAAGGCGTCGGTAGGGTTGACGCGGCAACCGCCTACCGTCTCGACCAACTGACCGGCCGGCTGGAGGGCCTGGAACGCGACCAGACGATTCTGATTGAGATGCTTGCGCTGTTTATTCGCGACTACCTGTCCGGCACGGCGGCCGACCCTGAGCCTCAGCAAGAGGCGGTTCGCGCGCTGGGTCGCGTACGGTTCGAGCACTTCATCGAGCAGCTCGTTCGCCACTTCCAGAAGGGCAATAGCTTTGTCCGGGACGTGGAAGAGGGGTTCGCCCCGGAACCGGGCCCGGAAGGCTCGGGGAAGCTGCGGGATGCAGTGCCGGCCTAGTCGCTGCCTGCGCTGAACGACAGCGTCAAGAACAGATGATTAAGTTCACGGTGATCAGCACCAAAGGCGGCGTCGGCAAGACCACGCTGACCGCCAATCTAGGCGCGCTCCTGGCGGATATGGGCTTACGCGTGCTTATGATCGACGCTGATGTGCAGCCTTCGCTCTCGAAGTTCTATCCGCTAAGGGACGCGAAACCGATAGCCGGGCTCACCGACATGCTCGTTCGCGGGGAAGTCGGTGCCGGCTGCATCAGCTCCACGATCTATCCGAACCTCGATATCGTGGTCTCGGACGATCCGGAAGGCAGGCTGCCGCACTGGCTGCTGAACCGCATAGACCGCGGATTCCGCCTACGCATGGCGCTCAATTCGCCGGCGGTTGTCGACGGCTACGACTGCGTCTTGATCGATACGCAGGGCGCCGTAGGGCCTCTGCAGGATGCCGCGGCGCTGGCGGCCGACATCCTGGTTTCACCGATCACTCCGGAGATTCTCTCGGCGCGCGAGTTCAAGGACGGGACGATGGAACTCCTCGACCGCCTGGAGCCGAGCAGCGCCCTTGGCGCGACGCTCGGACCGATGAAAGCAGTGGTCTACCGGCAGGACCGGACCAACGACGCGCGGATGATTGCCGCCGGCATTCGCGAGGACTTCATCAAGCTAAAGGGCCGCGTCACGGTGCTCGAAACCGTCGTGCCGCACGCCAAAGCCTACAAGGAGGCGGCGACCCTTCGCACGCCCGCGCATCGCCACGAGCGCCGGCGCGAGGGACCTACGCCGAGCGCTTGCACCGTGATGCACTCACTCGCCTGGGAGCTCATCCCCAGCCTTCAAGGCGTGCTGGCTGAGCCGTTTATCGCGCGGGAGGGCGCGGCGTGAGTGGCGAGAACGAGCGCAGCGACATGACCATATTGGGAGCCGTCCCTGCCGCGACAAGCACACGTGGGCGTCCCGCCTCGATCGAGGAGCGCCGCCGGCTCGTCGCTGAATCGCTGCAGGTCGGAAACCCGCTGAATCGCTCAAGGGAGCTACCCGAGCAGGCAGATCCGAGACATGACTGCCAGATCGACCTCAAGGTCGACGATATCCGGCCATACGAGCACAACCCGCGTCGGGCGAATAACGCGAAGTTCGGGGAGATCAAGGAATCGATCCGGTCGACCGGCATTCGTAATCCCCTCACGGTGACACGACGGCCCGGCGAGCAGCACTTCATCGTCGAAGCAGGCGGCAACAGCCGCCTACTCGCCGTTCAGCAGCTCTGGGCCGAGACCCGCGATCCTCGGTTCGAAAAGCTCACGGTTCTCTTTCGGCCGTGGCGCTCTGAAGGCCATGTGCTGGTCGCGCACTTGATCGAGAACGAGCAACGCGGGGAGATGACTTTTTGGGACAAGGCGAACGGTGTCGTCGCCTTGAAGGCCCGGTTCGAGGAGGAGAAAGGCAGGCCGCTTTCGCTGCGGCAGCTCGAGGACGAGCTTAGGGCTACCGGATTTTCCGTAAGCACCGCCAGCCTTGCCCACTATCTGTATGCCACCGCACGCCTCCAAGTCCTCGGCGAGGCGATTCCGGCTCTCTCGCATGTGGACGTCAGGGGCATTCAGCCGCGACTCAACCTCGTTAGGCGCTACGCGCAAATGCGTGGCGCGATGGACGAGGCGACTCTCTATGCGTTGGTTTTCGAGCCCGTATTTCGACGCCACGCGGACCGCTACCGTCAAACAGGGACCTTCAATGCATCGGAACTCTGCCAAGCGTGTGAGGAAGAGGCGGCCCGGTATTTCGGCGAAGACCTGGCGCGATTCCGCATGATTCTCGACGCGCTTGCCCAGTCACCGCAACTGGCGTCGCTCGAATCTCTTCTCCCACCCCCTCCCGAGCAGAACGACGTCCCCGGTGTTAAACCGTTTAACAGCGCATCAGAGTCGAGCGACGGGCGCGAGGCGCTACATGAAACTCGGCAGCCGGCGAGCGCCGTCCCAACTCGGTTGCCCGGCCTCGACCAGCTGAACGCTTCAATGGGCCGGTTCGTCCAGCTCGCCATTCAACAGGGGCTTGAACAGCGAGCCAGATCACTCATAACGGTGATTTCCCGCCAACTAAGCGGCGACGTAAGTCCTCAGCTCGCCGAAATGCCGGACGTGAAAGAAGCGCCCATCGCGCTGGATAACGAGTTTCTCGACTGGCTTCTCGATGGACGGGACGCTGCAGCTGGTGCCTTTTGGGAAATCGCCTCCCTGGTCAGAGAGCTGCGAGGCGGGAGATCGTGATGCTGCCGCTCTTGGATACGCAAGTCCGCCTCATTCTGCTCAACCACATTGCCGTGCGGCTCAACAGCAGCGATTCCACCGAGCTTCAAGCCGCAGGCATCGGGACCGACCTGCTCGAACACTTGAGGGCACTGTCCGCAGCCGATCTCCACCGCTTAGCCAACATGCGTGAGCCGATGATCTCGGTCACGGTGGACGCCAAACGGCTCAAGGCTGGTCTACGTGCGCTCGCCCTGACCAATGAGGCTAAGGCGCAGGAAACCTACTTCATCCGTCACGGAGCCTCCTGGACGCTGATGAAGAAGCTTTTCAAGG
>CAYOVM010000132.1:6881-9162 GCA_964407355.1 uncultured Enterobacteriaceae bacterium | reverse complement strand
CGCTGGCCCTCGGCGTAGAGCGTGTCGAAGGCGAGCGAGCTCTTGCCGGAGCCGGAGAGGCCGGTGATCACCACGAGCCGGTTGCGCGGCAGCTCGAGGCTGATATTTTTGAGATTGTGCGTGCGCGCGCCGCGGATTCTTAGACTTTCCACCTATGGATCAGACTTTCCATTTCAAAAAACCAGGAGGCAATCCGCGCAGGGAAACCGAGTACTATATCGCGTTTTACTTTCCCTCCGACACTCCGCCGTGCCCTCCGAACGCATGACTGCCGCGGAACTTCGCGCCGGCGCGAGCCTCGCCGGCGTGTACGGGCTGCGCATGCTCGGGCTCTTCTTCATTCTGCCGGTGTTCGCCGTGCACGCGCCGAAACTGCGCGGCGGCGAAGACATCGCGCTGGTCGGCCTCGCGCTCGGCGTCTACGGACTCACCCAGGGACTCCTGCAAATCCCGTTCGGCCTGGCGTCGGACCGCTGGGGGCGAAAGCCGGTGCTCTACATCGGCCTGCTGATATTCGCCGCGGGCAGCTTCCTCGGCATCGTCGCGGACGACATCGGGACCGCCATCGCGGCGCGCAGCCTGCAGGGCGCCGGCGCGATCTCGTCGGTGGCGATGGCGCTCGCGGCGGACCTCACGCGCGAGCAGCACCGGACCAAGATCATGGCGATGATCGGCTCGACGATCGGCCTCATGTTCGCCCTTTCCCTGGTCGGCGCTCCCCTCCTGTACCGCTGGATCGGCATGGAAGGCCTCTTCGCGCTCACGGGCCTGCTTTCGCTCGTGGCGATCTGGGTGGTGAAGACGCAGGTGCCCGATGCGCCGGCGCCCTCCCGCGGCGCGGCGCCAGGTTCCGAAGGCGCCCGGCCGCTCCCCATGCGCGCCGCGGTGCTCCATCCGGAGCTCTTGAGGCTGAATGTGGGAATCTTCATCCTGCATGTCGTGCTCTACGCCATGTTCGTGGTGGTGCCGCCGATGATGGTGGACGCCGGCCTGGAGCTCTCGGAGCACTGGCGGCTTTACCTCCCTGTGGTGCTGTTCTCCTTCGTCGTCATGATCCCGCCCATCCTTTATGTCGACCGGCGAAACGCGCCGAAGCCGGTGATGCTCGGCGCGGTTGCGCTGCTGGTCGCGGTCGAGGCCGCCTTCGGCGCCCTGGACAAGGGGCTTTCGACCCTCGCCGCCCTGATGCTCGGCTTCTTTATTTCTTTCAATGTGCTCGAAGCGTTGCTACCCTCGCTGGTGTCGCGCATCGCCCCCGCCGGAGGCCGCGGGGTCGCGATCGGCGTCTACAACACCACCCAGACGCTCGGCGTCGCGGTGGGCGGGGTATTAGGCGGATGGGTCGCGAAGCACTTCGGCGCGACAGCGGTCTTCGGCGTGTGCGCCGGGCTTTCGGCGCTGTGGCTCCTGGTGGCGGTCGGAATGCGGCCGGTGCCTCGGGCCGTCAACGAGCTTTCGAATGCCACGTTGTAACGGTTACAAGGGGAGATTGCTATGGCTTCGGTGAACAAGGTCATCATCGTTGGAAACCTCGGCGCGGATCCGGAGACCCGGTACACGCCCGGCGGCGACGCGGTCACCAATATCCGCGTCGCGACGACGGACAAGTGGAAGGACAAGGCGAGCGGCGAGATGAAGGAAGCCACCGAGTGGCACCGGATCTCCTTCTTCGGCCGTCTCGCGGAAGTGGCGGGCGAATACCTGAAGAAGGGCTCGCAGGTCTACGTCGAGGGCAGCCTGCGCACGCGCAAGTGGCAGGACAAGGACGGCCAGGACCGCTACTCGACCGACATCCGCGGCGATGTCATGCAGATGCTGGGGCGCCGGGAAGGCGGCGGCGCGCCGCGCGACGAAGGCATGCCGCGGAGCGGCGAGTCGCGCTCCGGCGGCGAGCCTCGGCCGGGCGGCGAGCCGAAGCCGGCGCAGAAGAAGCCCGCCGGCAAGTTCGACGACATGGAAGACGATATTCCGTTCTGAAATCAGCGATATAATCCGCTCGTGCCGATCTACGAATATCGTTGCGAAGCCTGCGGTCATCAGGACGAGCACCTGCAGAAGGTCTCGGAGCCCCAACTCACGGTCTGCCCCACGTGCGGCAAGCCCGCTTATAAGAAGCAGCTGAGCGCCGCCGGCTTTCAGCTGAAGGGCAGCGGCTGGTACGCGACCGACTTCAAGAGCGCGGGGAACAAGCCGGCCGAGAAAAAGGCCGACTCGAAGAGCGAAACCAGCACCGAGTCGAAAACCGAATCGAAGCCGGAAACGAAGACCGACTCGAAATCCG
>CAYOVM010000132.1:0-6781 GCA_964407355.1 uncultured Enterobacteriaceae bacterium | reverse complement strand
AAGCCCAAGGCTGCGGCGACCAACTGATCCCCAACGGGCCAGAAATCCGGCCCGGCGCGAGCCGGGCTTTTTTATTCTAGAAACGTGAAAAAGTATCTCATCACGGGTCTGCTGATCTGGATCCCGCTCGTCATCACGCTGTGGGTGCTCAAGCTGATCGTCGACGCGCTGGACCAGTCGCTGCTCCTCCTGCCCGACGCGCTGCGCACCGAGAACTGGCTCGGCATCCACATTCCGGGGCTGGGCGCGATTCTGACCATCGCCATCGTGATCGGCACCGGGATGTTCGCGCGCAATTTCTTCGGCGCGCAGCTGATCGAGCTCTGGCACGACGTCCTCGCGCGCATCCCGGTGGTGAGCTCGATCTATTCGAGCGTCAAGCAGATCTCCGACACCCTCTTTTCCTCGAGCGGCCAGGCGTTCCGCAAGGCGCTGCTCGTGCAATGGCCGCACCCGGGAGCGTGGACCATCGCGTTTCTCACCGGGACCCCGGGCGGGAATATCGAGAAATACATTCCCCCCGACTGCGTCAGCGTGTACGTCCCCACGACGCCCAACCCGACCAGCGGCTTCTTCGTCATCGTGGCGCGCAAGGACGTGGTGGAGCTCGACATGTCGGTCGACCAGGCGCTGAAGTACATTATCTCGATGGGCGTGGTGCCGCCGATCGACACGATCAGATGAGAACCCACTATTCCGGCGAGCTTTCGGCGGCGCTCGTCGGCCGCGTGGTCAGCCTTTGCGGCTGGGCGCACCGGCGCCGCGACCACGGCGGCGTGATCTTCATCGACCTGCGCGACCGCGACGGCCTCGCCCAGGTGGTGTTCCATCCGGACTCGCAGGAGGCCTTCCGTACCGCCGAGCGCATCCGCAACGAGTATGTCCTGAGGATCACGGGCAAGATCCGGCGCCGTCCGGAAGGGACCGTCAACCCCGAGCTGCGCTCGGGCGAGATCGAGGTCGTCGCGCAGGAGGTGGAGATCCTCAATCCCTCGGTGACGCCGCCTTTCCAGATCGACGACGACAACCTGTCGGAGACGGTACGGCTCGAGAACCGCGTGCTCGACCTGAGGCGCCCGGCGATGCAGAGCAACCTTCGCCTGCGCCACCGCGCCGGGATGGCGGCGCGGCGCTTCCTCGACGAGCACGGCTTCGTCGATATCGAGACGCCTTTCCTCTACAAGTCGACGCCCGAGGGCGCGCGGGAATTCCTGGTGCCTTCGCGGCTGCACGACGGCCACTTCTACGCGCTGCCGCAGTCGCCGCAGCTCTTCAAGCAGATGCTGATGGTGGCGGGCTTCGACCGCTACTACCAGATCGTCAAGTGCTTTCGCGACGAGGACCTGCGCGCCGACCGCCAGCCCGAGTTCACGCAGATCGACATCGAAACCTCCTTCCTCGGCGAGCAGGCGATCCGCGATCTGATGGAGAAGCTCGCGCGCCACATGTTCCGCGAGGCGATCGGCGTCGAGCTGCCCGACCCGTTCCCGGTGCTGCGCTTCGACGAGGTGATGCGCGACTACGGCAGCGACAAGCCCGACCTGCGCGTGCCGCTCAAGTTCACCGAGCTCACCGACGTCATGAAGGACGTCGACTTCAAGGTGTTCTCCGGGCCGGCCAACGCGCCCGGCGGCCGCGTGGTGGGCCTGCGCCTGCCCGGCGGCGGGTCGCTCAGCCGCGGCGAGATCGACGCGTACACCGAATACGTGAAGACCCTGGGCGCGAAGGGGCTCGCCTGGATCAAGGTCAACGAGCGCGCGAAAGGCGCCGAAGGCCTGCAATCGCCGATCGTGAAGAACCTGCACGCGAAAGCGATCGCGGCGATCCTCGAGCGCAGCGGCGCGGCGGACGGCGACCTCCTCTTTTTCGGCGCCGACCGGGCGAGCGTGGTGGACGCGAGCATCGGGGCTCTCAGGCAGAAGATCGGCCACGAGCGCGGCCTCGCCGAGAAAGGCTGGCGGCCGCTGTGGGTCGTCGACTTCCCGATGTTCGAGTACGACGAAGAGACCAAGGAATGGAAGGCGCGCCACCATCCCTTCACCAGCCCGAAGGAGGGCCACGAGGCTTACATCGAGAGCGCGCCGGAGAAGGCGTACGCCAAAGCCTACGACATGGTGCTCAACGGCTGGGAGATCGCCGGCGGCTCGGTCCGCATCCATCGCGAGGAGATCCAGCAGCGGGTCTTCAGCTCGCTCAAGATCTCGAAGGAAGAGCAGCGCGCGAAGTTCGGCTTCCTCCTCGATTCGCTGCAGTACGGCGCGCCGCCGCACGGCGGCATCGCGTTCGGCTTCGACCGCCTGGTGACGCTGATGGCCGGCGCCGACGCCATTCGCGACGTCATCGCCTTCCCGAAGACCCAGCGCGGCCAGGACCTGCTCACCGGCGCGCCCACGCCGGTCACCGAGAAGCAGCTGCGCGAGCTGCATCTGCGCCTGAGGAATCCGCCGCAGTCGTGAGGCTCATCGCCGCGTTTCTGGCGGTCGTTTTTTCGTTCTCGGTTTTCGGAAAAGACGTTTCCGTAAAAGACATTCCCCCGGAGGCGAGAGAAACCCTCGCCCTCATCAAGCAGAACGGCCCGCTGCCGTATCCCCAGGACGGAAAGACCTTCGGCAACCGCGAGCGGCGGCTGCCGCTTCGCGCGAACGGCTACTATCGCGAGTACACGGTGAAAACGCCCGGCGCGCGCGACCGGGGAGCGCGCCGGATCATTGCCGGCAACGGCGGCGAGTTCTACTACACCGAAGATCACTACCGCTCGTTCAGGAGAATTCGAGAATGAAGGCGCTCGCCTGATGGGCAAGCTTCTTGGCCGAATGAAGGACGCTTCACGTTCCGGCGTTTACCGCGCCACCGCGGAGCCGGTGGTCCTCGAAGTCGCGGGGGAGGCGGGGCTCCAGGTCATGGCTGTGACGCTGGCGGCGGCGCGCGACAAGGAAAGCCTCATGAAGACGCTCGCCGAAGCGCTCGGCTTTCCCAAGTGGTTCGGCGCAAACTGGGACGCGCTCGAGGATTGCCTGAGCGATCTGTCCTGGCGCGACGCGCCCGGCTGGGTCCTGGTCCTCCATGACGCCGACGCCCTGCCGGGCGACGAGCTCGGCGTGCTGCTCGAGGTGCTGCGCTCCGCGGCGCAGTTCTGGGCCGGACGCGGGCGGCCTTTCTTCGCGGTCTTCATCGATCCGCGGCGCTCGCTCGCGCTGCCCGATCTGTACAAGGAGAAATGAGCGCGCGCCATGAGGGCTCGAGCTGCAGGCTTCAAGCTGCCCGTCTCGGTGCTGGTCGTGGTGCACACCGCGGAGCTCGACGTCCTGCTCCTCGAGCGCGCCTCGCGGCCGGGCTTCTGGCAGTCGGTGACCGGCTCGCTCGATTTCCCGGAGGAGCCGCTCGAAGCCGCGGCGGCGCGCGAGGTGAAGGAGGAGACGGGCATCGACGCCGCGCAGGGGCGGCTTGGGCGCTGGAACGTGGTCAACACCTTCGAGATCTACCTTCAGTGGCGCCACCGCTACGCCCCGGGCGTGCTCTACAACACCGAGCACGTCTTCGGCCTCGCGCTGCGCGAGCGGCCGCCGGTCGTCCTCTCGCCCCGGGAGCACACCGCCTTCGCCTGGCTGCCGTGGCGCGAGGCGGCCGAGAAGTGCTTCTCCTGGTCCAATCGCGACGCGATCGTGCTGCTGGGCGAGCGTGCCGTGATAAGTTAGAAATCGTGCTCCATTGGCGCACCCCTCCCATGGCCGTCGCTTTGCTTACGGCGCTGCACGCCGCTTCGGGATCCGCGGCCGATGACGTGTCGATCGAGGCCGAGCGCCGCGGCGACAGCATCGAGATCCGGGCCCGGGCGCTGATCAGCGCCCCGGCGGCGCTCGTATGGCAAGCGCTGACCGACTACGAGCGCCTGCCGAGCTTCATCCCCGGTCTCGCGAAAAGCGTGATCCGCGAGCGCGAGGGCAATCGGCTGGTAATCGAGCAGTCGGGCGAAGCGCGGTTTCTCATGCTCTCCTTGCCGATCGAAGTGCGTTACGAGGTGGTCGAATCGCCGCCCGGCGGGATCTCATCGCGCGCCATCGGCGGCAACCTGCGGCGAATGAACGGGCGCTACTCGCTGCAGCCGGTGCCGTCGAGCGCGGAAGGCGGCCGGGGCGCCGTGCTGCTGCGCTACGAGGGCGAGATGGAGCCGAGCTTCGATGTGCCGCCCTTTATCGGCCTCGTGGCCGTGCGCAGCATGGTCGAGCAGCAGTTCACGGCGATGGTGGCCGAGATCGAGCGCCGCGCCGCCCCGGGAGCGCCGAAATGAGCCTCCTCAGGCTGGCTCTCGCGGGCGCGCTCGCTTTCGCCGCGGGCTGCGCGACGCTCGAGGAGCGCGGGCAATTCGAGGCCCACCTCAACTCGGAATCGGGCGCGGTGCGCGAGTGCGCGGATTGGTACCGCGCGCTCGACCAGGCGGTCGAGGCCGCGGGCGCGCGCGACGCGCAATACGCGCGGCTGCCGGGATTTCCGTACCTGCGCGTCGACCGGCCGCACGCCTCGCTGCGCGAGCGCGCCGCAAAAAGCGAAGCCGCGCTTCAATTGTTCGCGGAGCGCCTTCTCGAGCTCGACATCGAGTCGCGGCGCTACGAGATCGACAATCTGCCGGCGCGGCATTTCGAGGCGCTGCCCGGGGTCGGGCAGGACGCCTCGCGCAGCGTGGCGCTGCAACGCACGAGGGCCTGCGGCCGGTTGCTGCGCGAGATCGACCTCGCGAAGCCGACGGCCCGCGCCGCCTTGCTCGCGAGCGCTCAGGTGCCAGACGACTATTCCAGCACGAGCCGGGCCCTCGGCCTGTATCCGCTCACGCGCCTGCCGTTCGCGAGCGGCGTGCGGCGCGCGGAGGCCGAATCGATCGCCGTCTTTTCCCGCGAGCCTGCGGCCCAGGCCGATGCGATGCGTGTGCGTTTCGCGCCGCCGCGCGCGCCGTCGCAGATGACCCGCGCCGCGGTCGCGGCGCTTCTGGGCCGCGCCGAGCTCGACGCGCTCGGTCAGCCCGACCTTTCGGAGCGCGAGCTCGCGCAGGTCGCCGCCGTCTACGCGCCGAGCTTCGAGATCGAGGTCTCCGGAGATTACGACCGGTTCGGGCAACTGCGCTGGAGGCGGGGCGCGCCGACGCCGGAGGTCGACGCGGCCGTGGCGGCCGTCTATGTCCAGCAGAGCTTCACGCGGTATAAGGAACAAGGTCAAAACGGCAAGGAACAAGGTCAAAACGGCAAGGAACAAGGTCAAAACGGCAGGGAGCGCAACTTGCTCCAGCTTGTCTACACTATCTGGTTCCCGGAACGTCCGCCGCTCGAAAATGCCGATCTGCTCGCGGGAAAGCTCGATGGCCTGGTCTGGCGCGTCACGCTCGCCCCCGACGGCGAGCCGCTGCTCTATGACTCGATTCATCCCTGCGGCTGCTATCACCAGTTCTTCCCCACGCCGCGCGCGCGCGTGCGCCCGGCGCCCGATTCGCTCGAGGAATGGGCGTTCGTGCCGCAGTCGCTGCCGCGTGTCGGGGAGGACGAGCGTCCCGTGGTGAGCCTCGCTTCGCGCACGCATTTCATCGAGCGCGTCAGCCTCGCGCGCGGGGCGGACAGCGTCGCGCGCTACGCGTTCCGGGAATACGACAGCCTGCGCTCGCTTCCCCTGCCCGAAGGCGGCCGGCGCAGCGTCTTCGGCCCGGACGGCCTCATCGCGGGCACCGAGCGCGGCGAGCGGTTCCTGTTCTGGCCGATGGGGATCCGCTCCGCCGGCGCGATGCGCCAGTGGGGACGCCAGGCCACGGCCTTCGTCGGCCGCCGGCACTTCGACGACGCCGATCTCATCGCGCGGCGCTTCGAGCTCGACCTCGCGGATCCGCGGCAGGCCGGCGCCCCCGCTGCCTTCGCGAAGGGAGGCCCGCAATGACGCAGCAACTGCGCGTCGCCACCCTGAACATTCACAAGGGGCTGTCGCACTTCAACCGGCGCATGGTGATCCACGAGCTGCGCGACGGGCTGCGCGCGCTCGACGCGGACATCGTTTTCCTCCAGGAAGTGCAGGGGCTCAACCAGCGCCACAAGCTGCGCTTCGAGAGCTGCCCGCCCGGAGGGCAGCATGAATTCCTCGCCGGCGACGAGTGGCAGCACGTTTATGGCTGCAACGCGGTCTACGACCACGGCCATCACGGCAATGCGATCCTGTCGCGGTTTCCCTTCGTGTCCTTCGAGAACCACGACGTCTCCGATCACCGCTTCGAGCGCCGCGGCCTGCTGCACTGTGTGGTCGCGGTGCCCGGCTGGAAGCGCAACCTGCACTGCGTGTGCGTGCACCTCTCGCTCCACCAGGGCGGGCGCAACCGCCAGCTCGAGGCGATCTCCGGCCGGCTCAAGGAGCTCGCCGCGCAGGACATGCCGATCGTCGTGGCCGGCGACTTCAACGACTGGCGCCACCGCGCCACCTCGATCCTCGAGCGCAGGCTGGGCCTCGTCGAGGTGTCGGTGGCGCACGCCGGGCGAGCGCCGCGCACCTACCCGAGCGTGCTGCCCTTCTTCCGGCTCGACCGCATCTACGTGCGCGGCTTCAGCATCTCGGGCTCGCGCGTGCACGGCGGCAAGCCCTGGTCGATGCTCTCCGATCACCTGGCGGTCAGCGCCGAGCTGAGGCGCACTTAGTGCACTACGTCGGCGGCAACCGCCTGACGCTGCTGAAAAACGGCACAGAGTATTTCCCGGCGCTCATCGAGGCGATCGACGCGGCGCGCGAGGAGCTTTTCCTCGAGAGCTACATCTACGCG
>CAYOVM010000131.1:0-9237 GCA_964407355.1 uncultured Enterobacteriaceae bacterium | reverse complement strand
GTGGAAGAGAAGATCATGTACCGCGTCTGCACGGAGCGCAACGTGCCCGCCGCGTTCGAATGCTTTTTCGGGCCGGATTCGGGCAACGTCGAGCGCTTCGCGCTAGACCGACGCACGCGTCTCGTGCGGATGCAAAGCTGGCGCGCTCGCCTGAATCGAACGCTCGCCCTGGCCCGGACGTCGGGTCATTTCATCTTCAGCTTCAGCAGGCCCATCGCGTTGCCGAAATAGATCCGCCGCAGGTCGTCCTTCTTCAGCTTCATGCCGTCGAGCGCCTTGATCGTCTCGCGGATGAAAAGCGGGCCGCCCTGCGGGTCGAACGGGCAGTCGGTGCCGAACAGGACTTTCTTCGAGCCGTAGAAATCCAGGCCGCAGCGGATCGCGCTCGCCGCGCCGTTCACCGAAGTGTCGGCGTAGAACATCTTGAAGTAGTCCACCGGCCGCTTCTTCAGGCTCTTCAGCAGCGCGGCGTAATCCTCATCCGAGGTGCGGCTGCCGAGCTGGTCCATGCCGTAGCCGAGGCGGTTGACGAGGAACGGCGCCATGGCGCCCAGATGGTGGGTGATGATCTTCAGCTTCGGCAGCTTCTGGAGCATGCCCGAGAACACCAGGCGCGCCATGAAGGCGCTCGTCTCGTAGGGCCATCCGAACAGCCACCAGATCTCGTACCTGGATTTCGGCTCGGTCGGGTAGTCGGCGAATTTCGCGGTGCGCGCGGGATGCACCCAGATGGGCAGGTCGTATTTGTTCACCATGCGCTCGAAGATCGGGAAGAACTCGGGCTCGTCGAGCGGCCGGCCGTTGACGTTGGTGAAGATCTGGATCCCCTTCGCGCCGAGCTCGCCGATGGCCCGGTCCATCTCCTCGAGGGAGGCGGCCACGTTGTTCATCGGCAGCGAGGCGACGAACGCCGGGAAGAGCTCCGGATGCTTCTGGACGATCTCGGCCATGCCGTCGTTCGCCAGGCGCGCGAGCTGCGGCGTCTCGTCGGGGCTCCCGAGCATTTCAATGGCGGGCAGCGACAAAGTCAGGATCTGCTTGTAGTCCGGGAAGCGCTTCATCATCCTGACGCGCTTGTCGAGGTCCCACAGCACCGGGATGTGCAGCCAGCGCTTGAGCTGCGCGGCGAGCGCCGGGTTCGCCTCGGCGATCTTTTTCATCCGCTCGAAGTAAGGCTGCGGAAAGATGTGCGGAAAGATGTCCAGCTTGAGCATCGGGTCCCCCGGCTTGCGGCTTATTGTTGTCCGCGCTCGGCTTTCGCGCGGGCGAGCGCCTTCTCGCGCCACATCGGCCAGGCGCGGTTGTAGTTCTGCACCGGCACGGACGCCTTCACCTCGTCGTCGTCCATGTAGGTGATGCCGCCTTTCTCGCCGGCGAGAAGCATCGCCTGCATCTGCATGCGGGCGCTCAGCTCAAGGTAGACGCTGCGCCCGACGGCGCGCGGCAGGTTCTCGCCGACGACCACCGCGCCGTGGCCGCGCATCAGCGCGGCGGGCTTGGGGCCGAGGGTCCTGGCGAGCGCCTTGCCGAGCTGCGGCGTCTTCACCAGGAGATCGGTGCCTTTTTGCGCCTCGCGGATCTCGAAGTTCGGCAGTCCCTCGCCGACGAACGCCGCCATGTGGAAGATCGGCCGCATCGGCACCCCGGTGACACTGAAGGGCACCACCGAGGGCGAATGGTTGTGCACCACCGCCATCACCTCGGGCCGGCTGCGGAACACCTCGCCGTGGATGAAGCGCTCGCGCACCGACTCGCGCCCGTTCTCGTCGAGCGGCCGGCTGTCGAGGTCGTACTCGATCATGTCCTCGACCTGCACGCGCTCGGGCGCAATGGCGCGCGCGAGATAGTAGCGGTTGGGGTCGCGCGGTGAGCGCACGCTGACGTGCCCGTAGGCGTCGATCACCCCGTATTCGGCGAGCACGCGGTAGGCGGCAACCAGGTCTTCGAGCTCTTTCATCAGTCCGCCTTGATCTTTGCGGCGTTGACCACGCGGGTCCAGCGCGGAAGCTCGCGGGCGAGGAGGGCGCCCAGGCGCTGCGGCGTTCCTCCGGCGGCGTTGAGTCCCTGCTTCTCCAGCACGTCTTTCACGTCGCCTTCCTTCAGGAGCTGGTTGATCTCCGCGTTCACACGCTTGACGATGGCGCTCGGCGTGGCGGCCGGCGCGAACATCGCGTACCAGGTCTCCACCTCGAGATCCGGCAGGCCCTGCTCCTTGAGCGTCGGCACCCCGGGAAAGGCCGCCGAGCGCTCCGCGCTCATCACCCCGAGCATGCGCAGCCGGCCGGCCTGCACGTGCGGCGCGACCGTCTGCAGCGCCGAGATCATCGCCTGCACGTGGCCGCCGACCAGGTCGGCGATGGCGCCGCCCGCGCCCTTGTACGGCACGTGGACCATGTCGATGCCGGTCTCGAGCTTGAGAAGCTCCATGGCGAGGTGCTGCGGACCGCCGTTGCCGGGCGAGGAGTAGTAGAGCTTGCCCGGCTGCTTGCGCGCGAGCTCGACGAGCTCGCGCATCGATTTGGCCGCTACGCCGGGATGCACGTAGACGCCGAGCCCGCCTGTCGCGAGCAGCAGGACCGGCTCGAAATCCTTCACCGGGTCGAACGTCAGCTTGCCCTGGCTGAGCGCGGGATTGGTCGCGAACGAGGTCGCGGTGAGCAAAAGCGTGTAGCCGTCGGGCGCCGCCTTGGCGACGAGATCGGCGCCGATGTTGCCGGTCGCGCCCGGGCGATTGTCGGTGACCACCGCCGCCTTCCAGCGCTCGGAGAGCTTCGGGCCGAGGACGCGCGACAGGATGTCGGCCCCGGTGCCCGGCGTGTAAGGCACGACGATGTGGACGGCGCGCGTGGGGTACGCGTCCTGGCCGCTCGCGGCCTGGAATGCACATATACCAGCCAGGAGAAGAATCCAATTTTTCATCTAATGACCCGTCACGAT
Organism: uncultured Enterobacteriaceae bacterium; assembly: GCA_964407355.1. Taxonomy (GTDB): domain Bacteria; phylum Pseudomonadota; class Gammaproteobacteria; order Burkholderiales; family SG8-39; genus SCGC-AG-212-J23. The sequence goes on along the minus strand of CAYOVM010000131.1, from coordinate 6,300 downwards.
CGCGGCCAGCTCATTCGGTTCGGCAGGAGGCCGATTCCCCCGCCAGACGACGTGCAGATCCGGCCGCAGCAAAATGAGATCGTAACCGTAAACGCCGCGTGCGTTGTCGTCCGCGACGTCGAGCACCTGCAGGGGAGCGCCGTACTGTTTCAACGCGCGCTCCAGCGCGGACGTATCATGCGCAGGCCCCGAGGCGGCGCTCGCGCTTGCGCGCAGGCGCAGCAGCGTGTAGCCGGGGCCGACGCGGTCCTGCATGGCGGAACGGTCGTTCAGCCAGACGTGCGGCAGCCGCGCCCCCGGCCAGGTGGTGGGCACGTATTCGCGGAAGAGGTGCTCGGGTCCGCCGGGCTCGTCGACGATGATGGGCGAGCCGACGTAGCGGTAGCCGAGCTCGGCGCCGATCATCTCGTTGGTCTTGCGCTGCTCGACGTCGGCGACTCGCGCGAGGTTCGCGCGGGCGGCCTCCCCGGCGGGCGTGCGCTCGCGCATCTCGGGCCGGTACTGGGAGCGCCACTTGCGCCGTCCCAGCGACGCGTAGCGCGAGGCGCCGACGTTGCGATCGCCCACCTGGCGGCGCTCGAGCTCATAGGAGGCGAGCAGCTTCGGCCCGCCCCAGCCGCGCAGCGCGCCGGCGAGCTTCCATGCGAGGTCGATCGCGTCGCCCACGCCGGTGTTCATGCCAAGGCCGCCGGTCGGGATCACGAGGTGCGCGGCATCGCCGGCGAGGAACACGCGGCCCGCGCCGTAGCGCTCGGCGAGCAGCAGGTTCTGCTTCCACTTGCCGACGTAGAGCATCTCGTACTTCATCGGCACGCCGAGAGTCTTCTCGAACTGGCGCGCCATGTCCTCGTCGCGCTCGACGACCGCGTGCAGCGTCCAGTGGCGCGTGGAGTCCTGCATGATGAGGAAGGTCGCCTGGCCGTCGGCCACGTGGTAGTGGCGGCCTTTGCCGGGGCCGGGGCCCAGGGGAATCCGCCCGAAGAGCTCGTCGCAGGAATAGAGCGCCTGGCGCAGCTCGAGCAGGTTGCCTTCGCCGCGCAGGCGGATGTCGAGCTCGTGGCGCACCGCGCTCGAGCCGCCGTCGCAGCCGACGAGGTACGCCGCGCGCAGGGTTTTCACCGAGCCGTCCCCGCCGCGGACCTGCGCGGAAACGCCGGCCTCGTCCTGCTCGAGCGAAAGGAACTCGCAGCCGTAGCGCACCGACACGCCCGGCAGCGTCTCGGCCACCGACTTCAGCAGCGGCTCGAGGGTGTATTGCGAGATGAGCTGGTAGGGCTCGGCCGGCATCGAGCCGTCGTTGCTCGCTTCGATCTGCCGGCGTGCCTCGTCCACCGACGGATACGGCAGGCGCAAGAGCGGCGGCTCGTTCATCGCGAGGATGATGTAGACGTCCATCGGCACGCCGGCCGCGAGCCCGGCGGCGCGGACCTTCCCCGCGATCCCCATGCGCCGGAAGATCTCCATGCTGCGCGCGTTGCAGCGCTCCATCTTCGGCAGGAACTCGGGCGCTTCCTTGCGCTCGAGGAGGACGCAGCGCACGCCCTTCTGGCCGAGGGCGATCGCGAGCGTCAGGCCCACGGGCCCGGCGCCTACGATGACGACTTCGGTATCGTGAACCAAGGTAAGCTTAATTGTATGAAAACTCTCGTCGTGAGCCTGCTTCTCGTCGTGAACCTGTTGTTCGCCGCGGCTGTTTCGAGCCACGCCCAGGACTATCCCGCCCGGCCGGTGAAGATCGTGGCGCCGAACCCGCCGGGCGGGGGCTTCGATTTCGTGGCGCGCGTGCTGGCGCAGCAGCTCACGCAGCAGGTCGGCCAGCAATTCATCGTCGAGAACCGCACCGGCGCCGGCACGCTCATCGGCACGGAGGCGGTCGCCCGCGCGCCGGCGGACGGCTACACCCTGCTCGTCGGCAGCTTCAGCAACCTGGCCGCCAACCCCGGGCTCTACAAGACGCTGCCGTACGATCCGCTCGGCGACTTCGTGCCGGTGGGCATGGTGGTGAGCTACAGCTACGTGCTCGTCTCGCGCAAGGACCTGCCGCAGAACGGCCTGCGCGAGCTCCTCGACTTCGCGCGCGCCAATCCCGGCAAGCTGACCTACGGCTCGGGCGGCGTCGGCACCGGGCAGCACGTCGCGGCCGCGGTGCTCGCGCAGATCGCCGGCGTCAGCATGGTGCACGTCCCTTATCGCGGCTCGCAGGCGGCGTACCAGGATCTTCTCAGCGGGCGCGTCGACCTCATGTTCGACAACGCCGGGACCGCCAAACCTTATGTCGACGAGGGCCGCGTGAAAGCCTTCGCGGTCTCGAGTGAGCAGCGCTTCGCGGGAATGCCGGCCGTGCCCACGGTGAGCGAGACCGGGATGGCGGCCATGGAGCTCGAAGCGTGGTTCGGCCTCTTCGCCCGGCGCGACGCGCCGGCGCCGGTGCTCGAGCGGCTGCGCGCCGAGATGCGCAAGGCCCTGCTGGTCCCGGAGCTGCTGGCGCGCTTCGAGAAGGGCGGCGGCCGCATCCTGCGCATGTCCGACGCGCAGGCCGACGCCTTCGTGCGGTCGCAGGTCACGACCTGGACGAAGCTCATCCGCGACGCCGGCATCGCCGCGGAATAGGAATCAGGGAAGAGCGACGGGCGGCTTGCCGGTGGTGTAGAGGTGGTGCAGCGCCTCGATGAAGCCGTGGAGCAGGTGGTAGTTGCGAAGGTCGCTGTACTGGCGGAAGGTGAGCGAGCGCACCATCTCTTCCTTGCTCATGCCTTTGGCGAGCGCGCCCTTCACGCCGGCCTGGAAATCCGCGAGCAGCTTCGCCTCGTCGAGCACGTCCTGCTTCGTGCCGACGTCGCCGTGTCCCGGCAGGTACATATCGACGTCCATGGCGGCGATCCCCTCGAGGAGCGCGATCCAGCCGTTCACCGAAGGCGTGAAGCTGGTGTTCGACCAGTTGCGGCGCGCGAACGGCCCGCCGACGAAAAGCGCCCGCGCGTGCGGGAAATGCACCAGCGTGTCTCCCGGGTTCTGCCCGGCGCCCAGATAGAGCACCTGCACGCTGCGGTTGCCGAGCGTGAACGTCAGGTTGGTGGCGAAGGCGAGATCGGGCAGCACCAGCGCGACTTCGGCGGGATTCAGGTTCTGCCGCTTGAAATACGCCTGGCGCCGCGCCGTCTCATAGGGGAAGTGCGCCTTCATCATCGCCACGGTGTCGCGATGGGCGACGATCGTGGCGCCGGCGTCCTTGAAAGCGGGATTGCCGAAATAGTGGTCGCCGTGCGCGTGCGTGTTGATCACCCACTTCACCGGTTTCGCGGTGACGGCGCGGATGCGCTCGAGCAGCGCGCGGCCCTCGGCCGGGTGCTGGCCGGTGTCGATCACCAGCACGCCGGCGTCGGCGACCAGGAAGGCGGAGTTGGAGGAGCCGTCGTTGTAGAAGAAGTACAGATCCGGCGCGACTTGCTTCAGCACCGCCGGCGCGGGCTTTCGCACCTGCTCCGCGGCCGGCACGCCTTCGAGGTGGCCCGCTTTCGCGCTTCCGGCAAAAACGAAAAAAGAAAGAAACAGAAAAGCGGATTTCATTTGGCGGGCATCGGGTAAAGGATGAACGGCGGCTTCGGCTCCCTGTCCGGCGGCAGGTACGGCTGCGCCGGCTCGCCGGCGGGTCCGAGCTGGCGGATGTACTGGTACATCGCGCGCAGGTCCTGCTCGGAGGTGGCGCGCACGCTCCACCACGGCATCGGCGGGCGCGACTTCAATGTCTTCATGTAGCCCACCCAGGCGTCCTCGCTCATCGCGTGCGCGTTGACGCGCAGGTTGGAGGCGTAGGTGGTTCCCCAGGGCCCGCGCCAGCCCTGCGCGCCGCTGCCGAGCAGCCAGTCCTTCTCGGGAACGTTGCCTTCCTTCTGCGCGTAGCCCGCGGTGTGGCAGTTGTTGCAGTGGCCGGTGAGGACCATGTAGCGCCCGCGCTCCACCTGCGTGGCGTCTGCGGCCGCCGTCGCCGACATGGCAAACCCCGCCAGCAGAATGAAAAGTTTTTTCATTTCAATTTTTGTTGTCATCGCGAGGGAATCCATGGCTTGTCCGCCCAGGCGACGCCGACGCGTGCGACCTGCGCATCGATGAGGTAGGGCTTGCCTTCCAGCGTCGCCTTGCGCGCGCGGCCGAGCGCCGCCTTGAGCTGCGCGGGCGATTGCGCCACTTCGGCCTCGACGCCGAAACCTTTCGCGATGTACGCCATGTTCATGTCCGGATTCCCCAGGTAGTCGTGATAGAACTGGCCGGTCTGGATCATGCGCCCGCCCGGCACCTTCTCGATGACGCGGCTGTGCGGGCCGCTGTAGGCGTGGTTGTTGTAGACGACCGTGATCACCGGCAGCTCGAGGCGCGCCATGTTCCAGAGCGCGGTCGGGCCGAAGACGAAGGAGCCGTCGCCGACGAGGCAGATGACCTGGCGCTTCGGCCGCGCGAGCTTCACCCCGGCGGCGGTGCCCACGCCCGAGCCGAGGTGCGCGCCGTAGTAGAAGAAGAGCTCGCGGCCGCCCTCGGGATTGAAATCGAAGCCGTGCAGCGTCACCGAGCCGGCCTCGTGCACGATGATGGCGTCGCGATCGGCGAACTGCGCGATCTCCGCCGTCACGCGATCGGCGATCATCGGGCTGCGGTCCCAGTCGGGGTTCTTCGACACGAGCCGGCGCAGCGTCCTCGCGCGCTCGCTGAAGCGGCGCGCTTCTTCGGCTCTTTCCTGAGCTCTTTGCCTTATTGGATTTGTTATCAATTGAGAAACGGCAGCCGTTAAATCGTCGAGGCCGTGAGCGACATCCGCCACCAGCGGCACGTCGGTCGGCATGACGTTGCCCATGCTCCAGCTGTCGATGCGCAGGTCGATGAACTTCGGGCCGCGCGGCACGATCGGGTTGGGGCTGTTGTGCTGCAGCTTGTTGCCGACGTTGATGATGACGTCCGGGTCTTTCGGAAAGTCGAGGCTGGAGGTGCGGCCGACCGGCAGGTAGCCTACCCACAGCGGGTGGGCTTCGGGGAAGCTCGCGTAGATCTGGCGCGCCTGCGTCACCGGCATGCCGAGGAGCTCCGCGAGCTTGATCGCTTTGGCGACCGCCTTCGCGCTGGTCACTTCGTCGCCGACGATCATCAGCGGCATGCGCGCCTCGACGAGCAGCTTCGCCGCGCGCTCGATCTCCGCCGGGTTGGGCCGCACGCGCATGCGCGGGTCGACTTTCTCCTGCGCGATCACCTCGGTGCGCACGCGCTGGTCGTTGAAATCCGAATGCCACGAGCAGTAGGTCGGGCCGTACGGCGGCGTCCACGCCGCCTTGAACGCGCGGCGCAGGGTCTCGGGAATCATGTCGGCGCGGCGCGCGAGCCACGAATATTTGGTGAGCGGCGCGACGATCTGCTCCTGGTTCGCGACCTCCTCGAAGCCGTCGCGCCCCGCGCGGCCGCTCTGGTCGGTGCGGTAGCTGTAGAAGACGAGCGGCGTCTGCTCCTTGAACGCGTTGAACATCTGGCCCATCGCATTCGTGAGGCCCACTACCGCGGCCTGCATGACGATGGTCGGCTCGCCGGAGGCCTTCAGGTAGCCCGCCGCCATCGCCGCGCCCGGGCCCTCGTGCGGCGTGAGGATGTACTTGAGCTGCGGGCGATCGACGAGCGCTTCGTAGAACTGCGCGTCCTCGCTCGCCGAGTTGCCGAACACGTACTTGACGCCCGAGGCGATGAGCTGCTCGGCCATGCACTGGCCGCCGGTGCCTTCCACGACCTTGATGCCGTCCGCGGCGATGCGCCCGGCGTCCTGCGCGTGCGCGAGCGGAACGAGCGATTCGAGGATCGATTCGGCCGCCGCGACCGAGATCCCCGCGGTGCTCAAGCCCTTCAGGAAGCCGCGCCGCGAGATCGAATGCGAGAGATAGCGTGCGACGAGCTCTCTCATTGCGGCTTCCTCGCGTACACCGCGCCGAGGTAGTCGGCCATCGCCTTGATCTCATCCTCGGTCCAGAGCGCCCCGCGCCCGACCATGCGGTAGAGCGTCGCTTCCCAGCCGCGCCGGTCCTGGCGGTGGTCCATCCACATCGTCGGCGCGTGGCACTGGAAGCACTTGGCTACGAGGACGTTCTTCCCCGGCGCGTCCGGAAAGCCGGGCGCCGCGGGTTTCTGCTGCTGCGCGAGCGCGCCGCCCGAAAGAAGCGGCGCCGCGCAGGCCAGAGCGATTCTTAGAGCGATTCTCCGGATTTTCATTTTCCCCTCCCGCCGCATTTGTAACCCTTCCTGCGGATTCATGGAATACCCGGTTCTCAATCC
>CAYOVM010000130.1:6898-9293 GCA_964407355.1 uncultured Enterobacteriaceae bacterium | reverse complement strand
GGATCCGGTTCTCGAGATGGCCGCTCGCGTGGCGCCTGGCGGCGATTTTCTGGCTGGTCGCGTTCCTGCCCGCGCTCGCGGTCATGGCCTACTGGCTCTACGAGATCGAAGCGAGCCAGAGCGAAACGCAGGCCGAGGTGCTGCAGGACACCGCGGCGCGAATCGCCGGGCGGCTCTCGCAGCTCATCACCGATACCGGCCGCGTCAACGCGTTTCTCGCGCTGAATCCCGATGTGGTGAGCCTGGTCGCGGCGCCCTCCAAGGCCGGCGCGGACCGGGTGCTCGCGACGCTGCATCGCGTCATCGTCGCCAATCCGGACGTCGAGCTGATCATGGTGATGGACCCGGACGGCAAGGTCATCACCTCCACCGATCCGGACCTCATCGGCCGCAGCTTCGGCTTCCGCGACTATTTCAAGCTCGCGATCCAGGGGCGCCCGCACGTCACCGGGCTGGTGGTGGGCTCCGTCTCCGGCAATACCGGCGTCTACTTCTCCCACCCGATCTCCACCGGCAGCGGCAAGGTGATCGGCGCGTACGTGACCAAGATCGTCGCCAAAGCCTTCGTCAGCGTGGTCGAGTCCGAGCGCAAGTCGAAGACGCAGACCGCGTTTCTCGTCGACGGCGACGGCGTGATCGTCCACCACCCCAACTACGAGTGGATGTTCCACAGCATCATGCCGCTGTCGGAGCGGACGCAGGCGAGCATCCTCGCGGACCGGCGCTTCCGCATCCCGAAGGTGGAAAGCCTCGACATCCCTTCGCTGCACGAGGCGGTGATGACCTATCGCACCGCGGGCTCGGTGCGCTGGCAATCGCCCAAGACGAAGGAGTACGAGCGCGCCGGGTACGCCCAGGTGCCGGTGCACAACTGGACCGTGGTGGTCAGCACCGAGGAGCGCTACCTCGCGCTCGCGCAGCTGAAACTCGAGAAGATGATGGCGGCCGGCGGCGCCGCCGTGCTCGTCGCCTTCGGCCTCGCCTTCTTCCTGCTGCGCCTGTCGATGATCAAGCCGCTGCGCAGCATCGGCATCGCGGCCCAGCGCATCGCGCGCGGCGAATACCGCGACACCGCGGCCGACAAGGCCGCCGGCGAGCTGGGGGAGGTCGCCAACGCGCTCAACATCGCGGCCGAGGAGCTGTACCGGCGCCAGCGCGAGCACGACGCCTCCGGCCGCATCCTGGTCCCGGAGATCCGCCAGAAGCTGCTGCCGCGGCGGCCCGACGGCGGCAATATCGCGCGCATGGCGGTGGTCTATTGCGCGGTCACCGGCATCTACGAGATGTTCGACCGGCGCTCTTCGAGCGAGGTGCTCGCCGCCCTGAGCGACTACAGCGAGCAGATCAGCGAGATCGTCAAGCCCTGGGGCGGCCAGATCAACGCCATCAGCGGGCACGCCATCATGGCGGTGTTCGCCGCGCCCCTGACCGACGACACGCTGGAGTCGCACGCGCTGTCCGCCGCGCTCGCGATCCAGCGCAGGGTGGCGGAATTCAACCGCACGCGCGTGGAGATGAACGAGCCGGTCGTCGAGGTCGCGATCGGCGTGTGCACGGCGGGCATCCTCGTCACCGGCGCGTCGATCGCGTACGAGCGCTACCTGAACGCGATGCTGAACGACGGCATCAACGTCTCGGGCACTCTGGCGACGCTCAGCATGCAGGCCGCCGGCCGCCCGGTGATGATCAATCACACGACCTTCATCGGGGTGCGAAACCGCAGCGACATCACGCTGGTGAGCCTCGGACAGCAGAAGCTGCGCGGGCGCGCGGAGCTCTCCGAGGTGTACAGCGTGGCGTTCGAGCCGGCGGCGCCCCTCGCGCCGCCCGGACCGCGGCACGAGCGCTCGCGCGGGGCGGACGGCGCGGACGCGCGCGGCGCGAGCCTCAGCCGATTCTCGTGACCTCGCAGTCGAACACGTAGCCCGCGCCGCGCGCCGTGGTGATGATCCCGGGACGGCGGCTGTCCGCCTCGATCTTGCGCCGCAGCCGCAGGATCGTGGTGTCGATCGTGCGCTCGTACACATCGTGGTGCAGCCTGGATGCGACGATGAGATCGTCGCGGCTGAGCACCTGGCGCGGCCGCAGCAGGAAGGCGTGGAGGATCGAGAACTCCGCGTTGGTGAGCAGCACGTCCGCGCCGCCTTTCCTGGAGAGGCGGCGCGTGCCGAGGTTGAGCTCCCAGTCGCCGAAGCGAAAGGCCCTCACCGGCGGGCCCGCCGCGGGCGTCTTGGCGGGGGCGGGGCCGCGCCCGCCGCGGCGCAGCACCGTCTTGATGCGCGCCTCGACCTCGCGCAGGTCGAAGGGCTTGGTGATGTAGTCGTCGGCGCCCACCTCCAGGCCGAGCACCTTGTCGACCTGGTCGCTGCGGCTGGTGAGCAGGATCACCGGCGTG
>CAYOVM010000130.1:0-6798 GCA_964407355.1 uncultured Enterobacteriaceae bacterium | reverse complement strand
GCGGACGGCGTCATGCGCTGGGGCCGCAACGCCGCCGAGGCGCTGGCGAGCGGCGAGCATGGCCTGCCCGGCTCGCTCGAGGGATGGCTGCAGCGGATCGATCCGGCGCATCGCGACGCGGCGCGCGCGCGCTACCAGGCCCTTCTGGCCGGCCATCCGCGACCCGCCGGCGAGTTCCCGGTGCGCCACGCCGAAGGCTCCGAGCTGATCTGCGAGGACATCGCCCAGCCGTTCCGCGCGGCGCGCGCGGCGCCGTGGGAGGTCGAGGGATTCATCCGCAACACGACGTTGCTCAAGGCCCTGCAGGAGGAAGTGAAGCAGGCGCGGCCGGTCGTGTCGGTGGGCCGCATCGCGAGCATGATCGCGCACGACCTGGCCAACGTCCTGTCGATCATCCACGGGCAAAGCCGGCTGCTGGCCGCCTCGCCGAAGCAGGACGACCCGGGCCGCCTGACCTCGGCGATCATGGCCGCGGCGGAGCGGGGCCGGCAGCTTTGCCAGCAGATTCTGTTCGTGGCGCGGCCGCGCACCGGGCGCGACGGCGCGAGCAGCGGCGAGCTCGTCGACGAGCTGCGCACGATGCTCGCCGGCCTCGCGCAGCCGGGCGTGACGATCGAGGTCTACGTGGAGCGCGCCGACCTTCAGCTTCCCGGCAACTCGAGCCGGCTGCTGCAGGCGCTTCTGAACCTTTGCATCAACGCGATGGAGGCGATGAAGGACTCGGGCGGCGCGCTCAGCCTGCGCTGCTCGCGCACGCGCAACGACGCGCCGTTCCCGAGCGCGCTCGGCATTGTCCCGGTGGGCCGGTACGCGTGCTTCGAGGTGTCGGACACGGGACCTGGAATCCCGCAGCAGCTCCTCGGCCGGATCTTCGAGCCCGGCTACAGCACGAAGGAGGGCGACGCGCCGCGCGGCCTGGGCCTCGCGATCATCGCTTCGGTGCTGACCGAGGTCGGGGCGTACATGGACATCGACTCGAAGGCCGGCGCCGGCACCACCTTCCGCGTCTACGTTCCGACCCCCGATCCCGCCGCCGCGGCCGAAAACGTGCTTCAGGCCGCGCGGCTCGGGCGCGGCGAATCGGTGCTGATCATGGACTTCAACGACGAGAGCCTGCTGCGCCTGGAGGACATGGTCGCCGCCCTCGGCTACGAGCCCAACGCGTTCTGCGATTGCGAGGAGGCGATCCGCTCGCTGAAAGAGCACGCCGGCTACAAGGCCGCCCTCGTGGCGGGCAACGCGACGCTGGGCGACGGCACGCCGTTCTACCAGGCGATCGCGCAATACCTGCCGGCGTTCAAGATCGTGCTGGTCGGCAAGAGCGTCCAGGGAATTCCGGCCGCCGCGAGCTCCGCGCTCGTCGAGCCGTTCAACCATGCCGACCTCGGCGCGGTGCTCGCGAAGGTCGTGAACAGCTGAGATGAAAAAAGGGCGCTCGTGGCGCCCTTTTCCGGCCGCGGGTGCCGGCCGCTAGCCGCGGATGCCGAGCTCGCCGTTATTCGCCGGCTGCGACACCGGGCCGCCGCCGCCCAGGGAAATGATTATTCCCGTCACCGCCTGCAGCACGTCTTCCAATAAACCGCCGCCGCTCACCGATGCCAGTTCGTCCGTTTCGAGCTCTCTCATGTTCGCTCCTTGAGGTTGGATGAAGGGAAGTCTCCCGGCTGCGCCTGCGATGACAGTCGCGCCGGAAAGGTCACGCTCGTGGCGTCCTTTTCTAGCCGCGGGGTCCCAATGTATCCAGCGGCGGGGGCGGCGGGGGCGGCGGGGGCGGCAAGAGCGACAGGACGAAGCGCAAAAACGATCCGATCACGCCCGGCGGTTCCGCGGGTTCGACCGTGGCCTCAACCGCTTCTTCCCCGCCGCTGACCAGCGCCACTTCCTCCTCTGCAAGTTCTCTCATGCGCATCCTCCTGTTGAAGTTAAGGGCTACCCGCGGATTCCGAGCTCGCCGTTGTTGGCGGGCAGGCTCACTTCCCTGCCGGAGCCGAGGACGCCCGTGAGCCAGGTCAGAAAGCCTGCGCCGCCGACCTGGGCGAGCTCCTCGGTTTCGAGCTCCCTAATGCCCTGCACGGCGGTTTCGATCTTCTTCATGGTTCCTCCTTGAAGTTGTGACAGCCGCGCCGGAAAGGTCACATTTCGCGCCCGGGCTGGGAATACTCCGCGCGGAGTATGTGCAATCCCCCGGCGGGCTCGTATGTTGGGGTCCGGCGCACTCCGGAGAATAAATGGCGGATCTCTTCCGACAGGAAGCGCTGGACCACCAGCGGCAGAAGCTCCACGGGACGATCCTGCTCGCGCGGCCGGTTTCGTTCACGGTGCTCACCGCGTTTTTCGCCGCGGTGGCGGTCGCCGTCGTGGCGTTCTTTTTTTTCTTCGGCTTCAGCCGCAAGGCCGCGGTTCCGGGCGTGCTGCTGCCCGACCAGGGCCTCGTGAGGATCTATCCGGCGCAGACGGGCGTGGTCGTCGAGCGCAAGGTGTCGGACGGGCAGACGGTGCGCGAGGGCGACGTGCTGTTCGTGCTCTCCAGCGAGCGCGCGAGCAGCGCGCGCGGAGAGACGCAAAGCGCCATCAGCCGGGCGCTCGAGAGCCGCATCGAGCGCCTGCGCGCCGAGCTGGGCCAGCAGCTCATCCAGACCCGGCAGCAGCAATCCGCGCTCGAGAAGCGCCGTCTGCAGATCGAGGGCCAGATCGAGCAGATCGGCGCCGAGATCGCGCTCGCGCAGAAGCGGGTGCAGCTCGCCGAAGCTTCCGCGCAGCGCTATGCCGAGCTCGGGAGATCCAGCTTCGTCTCCGAAGCGCAGGTGCAGGAGAAAACCGCCGACGTGATCGACCAGCAATCGCGGCTGCGCGGGCTGGAACGCAGCCGCACGGCGCTGAAGCTCGACCTCGCGACGCTGGAAGGCGAGCTGCGCGACCAGCCGCTCAAGGCGCGCCGCGAAGCCTCCGCGCTCGAGCGCAGCGTCGCGGAGATCCAGCAGGACCTCGCCGAAAGCGAGGCGCGCAGGCGCATCGTCATCCTCGCGCCGCAGGCGGGCGTGGTCACCGCCATCGCGGCGGAGCCGGGCCAGTCGGTCGCCCCGGGCCAGCCGCTCGCCTCGATCCTCCAGCTCGACGGCCGGCTGGAAGCGGAGCTGTACGCGCCGACGAAGGCGGTGGGCTTCATCGCGCCGGGCACCGAGGTGCTGGTGCGCTACCAGGCGTTTCCGTACCAGAAGTTCGGCCAGTACCGCGGCGTGGTGCGCGAGGTCTCGCGCAGCGCCCTGCAGCCGAGCGAGATCACGCTGCCGCTCGCGCGCGATCCGGGCTCGACCGATCCGCTCTACCGGATCCGCGTGTCGCTGGATTCGCAGGAAGTGCGCGCGTACGGCAAGGCCGAGCCGCTCCGGTCCGGCATGCAGCTCGAAGCGAGCCTCGTGCTCGAGCATCGCAAGCTCTATGAATGGGTGATCGAGCCGCTCATAAGCGTCACGGGGCGTCTATGACAATGCTTTTGAATCTGCGCCGTTCTCGTTATTCGTGAGCACGGCGCAAGCGTTCCTGCAGCTCGGCTTCGGGCGGCGCCTGCCGGTGATTCTGCAGACCGAGGCGGCCGAGTGCGGCCTCGCCTGCCTCGCCATGGTCGCCGGCCATTACGGGCTGCGCACCGACCTCGCCACGATGCGCCGGCGCTTCTCCGTGTCGCTGAAAGGCGCGACGCTCAAGAACCTGATCGAGATCGCAAGGGCGCTGCAGCTCGCGAGCCGCCCGCTGAAGCTCGACCTCGAGCACCTCGCGGCCCTCAAGCTGCCGTGCGTCCTGCATTGGGACATGAACCATTTCGTCGTCCTGAGGGCGCTGTCGCGCGGCCGGGCGACGATCCACGACCCCGCCATGGGCGAGCGCCGTATTTCCCTCGCCGAGCTCGGCAAGCATTTCAGCGGCGTGGCGCTCGAGCTCGCGCCGGCGGCGGGCTTCGCGCCGCGCGAGGAGGCGCAGCGCTTCAGCCTCTTCGGCCTGATGGGCCGGGTCGTCGGCCTGGGGCGCGGCATGGCGCAGGTATTTCTGCTCGCCCTCGCGCTCGAGGTCGTCACCATCGTCGCGCCGTTCTACATGCAATGGGTGGTCGACCAGGCGCTCGTCGCCGCGGACCGCGACCTGATCACCGTCCTCGGCCTGGGCTTCATCCTGCTGGTGGCGATCCAGGCCGGCATCGCGCTGTTTCGCAGCTGGGTGGTCACGGTGCTGAGCAGCCACCTGAATTTCCAGTGGCTCGGCAACGTGTACGCGCACCTGCTCAAGCTGCCGTTCGATTATTTCCAGAAGCGCCACCTCGGCGACATCGTGTCGCGCTTCGGCTCGATCTCCGCCATCCAGAAGACCCTCACCACCGGCTTCGTCCAGTCCATCGTCGACGGCGTGATGGTGATCGGCACCTTCGCGATGATGCTCGTCTACAGTGTCCAGCTCGGCGCGATCGCGCTGATCGCGGTGCTGCTCTACGCAGCGCTGCGCTGGGCGGTCTACCGGCCGCTGCGCGAGGCGACGGGCGAGCAGATCGTCCACGCCGCGAGGCAGCAGTCGCATTTCCTGGAGACCGCGCGCGGCGTGCAGAGCGTGCGCCTCTTCGGGCGCGCCGAGGAGCGGCGCATGGGATGGATGAACATGCTCGCCGAGCAGTTCAACGCGGACCTGCGCATCCAGCGCATCGGCATCGGCTACCAGGGCGCCAACACGCTGCTCTTCGGCGTGGAGCGGGTGATCATCGTCTGGCTCGCGGCGCTCGCCGTGCTCGAGCGCAGCTTCTCGGTGGGGATGCTGTTCGCGTTCATCGCCTACAAGGACCAGTTCTCCAGCCGCGTCGCCGGCCTGATCGACAAGCTGTTCGAGCTGCGCATGCTGCGCCTGCACGGCGAGCGCGTCGCGGACATCGTGCTGACCGGGGCGGAGGAGGAGCTCGTCGCGGACGAGGTGGACGTGGCGCGCGTCGCGCCGGAAATCGAGGTGAAGGGCCTGAGCTTCCGCTACTCGAGCGTCGAGCCCTTCGTCCTGCAGGGCATCGACCTGAAGATCCGCGCCGGCGAGTGCATCGCCATCGCCGGCGCCTCCGGGTCCGGCAAGACCACGCTGGTGAAGATCCTGCTCGGCCTGCTGCAGCCGAGCGAAGGCGAGGTCAGCGTGGGCGGGATTGCGCTGAAGAGCCTGGGCCTCGCCAACTACCGCCGGATGATCGGCACCGTGATGCAGGACGACACGCTCTTTCGCGGCTCGATCGCCGACAACATCTCCTTCTTCGACCCGCTTCCCAGCCGCGAGCGCATCGAGGAATGCGCGCGGCTCGCGGCGATCCACGCCGAGATCGTGGCGACTCCCATGGGCTACAACACGCTGGTGGGCGACATCGGCACCACCATGTCGGGCGGGCAAAAGCAGCGCGTGCTGCTGGCGCGCGCGCTCTACCGGCGGCCGAAGATCCTGGTGCTGGACGAGGCGACGAGCCATCTCGACCTCCTCAACGAGCGCGCGGTGAACGAGGCGATCAAGGACATGAAGCTCACCCGCATCATCGTCGCGCACCGGCCCGAGACCCTCGCCATGGCGAGCCGCGTCGTAGTCATCGATCGTGGCAGGACTCTGAGAGATCTGGAAATGCCGCAGCCCGCCACCGTCGCTGGCAGGTAACGGTAATAATCAGGGACAGACCACGTTTTCCGGATTTCCGAGAAGCGAAAACGTGGTCTGTCCCTGATTTTGGGGTTCTGATTTTGGGGTTGATCTGTACCGCGGCGGGAGCGTCCGCCTGCGCTAGACTGCGCGGATGACGACTCCCTCCTGGCGTACCCCGGCACTGGTCCTCGCCTGCGGCTGCATCATCATGACGATCACCTTCGGCATCCGCGCGGGCTTCGGCCTGTTCCTGCAGCCGATGAGCCTCGAGTACGGCTGGGGCCGGGAAGTGTTCTCGCTGTCGATGGCGCTGCAGAACCTCGCCTGGGGGGCGCTCGGCGCGGTGGCGGGCGGCGTCGCGGATCGCTGGGGTCCGGGCCGGGTCATCGGCGGCGCGGCGGTGTGCTACATGCTCGGCCTGATCGGCATGTCGGTGATCAGCTCGCCGGTGGGCATGTACCTCAACTGCGGGCTGCTGCTCGGCATGGCGCTCGGCGGCGCGTCCTTCGGCATCATCCTCGCCATCATCGGCCGCACCGTCGCGCCCGAAAAGCGCAGCTTCGCGATGGGCATCGCCACCTCGGCCGGCTCGTTCGGCCAGTTCGCGCTGCTGCCGCTCACGCAGTTCCTGATCTCCGGCTACGGCTGGCATGCGGCGCTCTTCGCCCTCGCCGGCGTCGTGGCGCTCGTGATTCCGCTCGCCATCCCGCTTTCCGGCAAGCCCGCCGCGCACGCCGGAGCGCCGCAATCGATCGGCCAGGCGCTGCACGAGGCGCTGCGCGAGAAGGGCTTCCACATGCTGTTCTGGGGCTATTTCGTGTGCGGCTTCCACATCGCGATGCTGACCGTGCACCTGCCGTCGTTCGTCACCGACGCGGGCCTGAAGATCGAGCACGGCATGACGGCGCTCGCGCTGATCGGCCTGTTCAACATCGTCGGCACGCTCAGCGCCGGCTGGCTCGGCGGGCGCTTCAGCAAGAAATATCTGCTCTCGACGATCTATACGCTCCGCGGTTTCCTGATCGCGATGCTGGTGTTCCTGCCGCTGACGCCGGCCGTGCTGTACGTGTTCGCCTGCGGCATCGGCCTGCTCTGGCTCGGAACCGTGCCGCTCACCAACGGCCTGGTGGGGCAGATCTTCGGCATGCGCTA
>CAYOVM010000129.1:0-9376 GCA_964407355.1 uncultured Enterobacteriaceae bacterium | reverse complement strand
GCGCGCGCCACCTTCCGCTCACGCCGGAGCGGATCGCGCAGGCCATGGCATGACGGGCATGCATATCGACTGGAACGTTCCCATCGCGATGGACGACGGGCTGGTGCTGCGCGCCGACATCTTCCGTCCCGCGGGCGAAGGCCGCTGGCCCGTGATCCTGAGCTACGGGCCGTACGCGAAAGGCCTCGCTTTCCAGGAAGGCTATCCGAGCGCGTGGCAGCGCATGGTGGCCGAGCACCCGGACGTCGCGTACGGCTCGAGCAACAGGTACCAGAGCTGGGAGGTCGTCGACCCCGAGAAGTGGGTTCCCGAAGGCTACGCCTGCGTGCGCGTCGATTCGCGCGGCGCCGGCGCCTCGCCCGGCTTCATCGACCACTTCTCGCCGCGCGAGACGCGCGACTTCTACGAGTGCATCGAGTGGGCCGGCGTGCAGCCGTGGTCGAACGGCCGCGTCGGCCTGAACGGCATCTCCTACTACGGCATCAACCAGTGGCACGTCGCCTCCCTGCAGCCGCCGCACCTCGCGGCGATGTGCATCTGGGAGGGCGCGGCCGACTGGTACCGCGACATGACGCACCACGGCGGCATCCTCTGCACGTTCTGGGCGAACTGGTACGACATGCAGGTGAAGACCGTGCAGCACGGCCTCGGCGCGCGCGGCGCGCGCAGCCGCGTCACGGGCGAGCTGGTGTGCGGCGACACGACGCTCTCGGATCGCGAGCTGCAGAAGAACCGCTGCGATTTCGGCGACGACATCCTCGCGCACCCGCTCGACGACGAGTATCACAAGGCGCGCTCGCCCGTGTGGGAGAAGGTGACCGTGCCCTTCCTCTCGGCCGCGAACTGGGGCGGGCAGGGGCTGCATCCGCGCGGAAATTTCGAGGGCTTTGTCAGGAGTAAAAGCCGGGACAAGTGGCTCGAGGCGCACGGCATCGAGCACTGGACGCATTTCTATACGGACTACGGGCGCGAGCTGCAGCTGAAGTTTTTCGATTTTTATCTGAAGGACAAAAAGAACGGATGGAACGAGCGCCCGCGCGTGCAGCTGCAGGTGCGCCATCCGGACAGGTTCGTCGAGCGCCACGAAAACGAATGGCCGATCGCGCGGACTCGGTGGACGAAGTTTTTTCTTCAGCCTGATTTCACCCTGGAAGGAAAAGCTGCAGGGGAGGGAACCGTTTCGTTCGACGCGCTCGGCGAAGGCTTGACCTTCATTTCCCGACCCGTCGAGCAGCAAACCGAAATCACCGGACCAATCGCGGCGAAGCTCCTCGTATCCTCGAGCACGAGCGACGCGGACCTCTTCCTCGTATTCCGCGTCTTCACGCCCGACCTGAGGGAAGTGGTGTTCCAGGGGGCGATCGATCCCCACACGCCGATCGCGCAGGGCTGGCTGCGCGCGTCGCACCGAAAGCTGGATGCCGGGCTCTCGAAGGAATACCGGCCCTACCACACGCACGACGAAAAGCAGCCCCTGAAGAAGGGCGAGGCAGTACCGCTGGAGGTCGAGCTGTGGCCTACGTCCATCGTCGTGCCGCCGGGCCACCGCCTCGCGCTGACGGTCCGGGGCCGCGACTACGAGTGGCAGAAATCCACCGGCGCGAGGCTGTCGAACTTCAAGAACGAGCTGCGCGGCTGCGGACCGTTCCTGCACGACGACCCGCGCGACCGGCCGGCGGCGATTTACGGGGGAAGGACGACGTTGCACTTCACGAGGGACAATCCGAGCTATCTTCTGCTTCCCGTGATCCCGAGGTCCTCATGAAGCTGTACGGATTCTGGCGCTCCCTCGCGACCTACCGCGTGAAGGTCGCGCTCGCGCTGAAAGGCCTGCAGGTCGAGGAGGTCTCCATCGATCTGCTGAAGGGCATGCAGCACCAGCCGGAGTACCTCCGGGTGAACGCGCAGGCGGTGGTTCCGGCGCTGCTGCTCGACGAAGGCGGGCCGGCGCTTTTTCAGTCGCTCGCGATCCTCGAGTACCTGGACGAGACCCGGCCCCAGCCGCCGCTCCTGCCGAAGGATCCGCGCGGGCGCGCGCGCGTGCGGGGGCTCGCGCTCATCGCGGCGGCGGACGGTCACCCGCTGGTGACCCCTCGTATTCGCACTTACCTTGAAAAAATGCTTAATGTAGAGGAACAAAAAAGGAATGAATGGCTGGCCCACTGGAGCCTGAAGGCGCTCGAGGCGATCGAGAGCCACCTGGGCGAGCGGGAGACCGGCAAGTTCTGCCACGGCGACGCGCCGACGATCGCCGACATCTGCCTCGCGGGGCAGGTGATCGGCGCCACCGTCTACTTCAAGTGCGACGTCTCCAGCGTGCCGAAGGCGATGGCCATCTACGCGGAATGCATGAAGATCGAGGCGTTCTCGAGCGCGCATCCGCTGAAGCAGCCCGGCGCCGGGGGCCACTGATGGAACTAAAGGAGGAGGTTCGAGATGAGCTTCAATCGTAGGCGCTTCGTGCAGGCGGCCGGTGTTTCTTTTCTTTCCGGAATACCTTCAATTGGAAAAGCGCAATCGGGCTCCATTCGTCTGGGCCTGATGACGGTGAAGACCGGCCCGCTCGCCTCGGGCGGGATCGACATGGAGCGCGCGCTGGTGCAGTACCTGAAGGAGCGCAACAACACGCTCGCCGGCCGCAAGGTGGAGCTGCTGGTCGGCGACAGCGGCGGCGTGCCGGCGCAGGCGCGCACCAAGGTGCAGGAGCTGGTGGAGCGCGAGCGCATCCAGGTCATGATCGGGCCGCTCGCCGCGGGCGAGGCGCTGGCGGTGGACGACTACATCCGCCAGCAGCAGCTGCCCACGCTGTCCGTCGCGGCGGCCGAGGACATGACGCAGAGGAAGCCGAATCCCTGGTTCGTGCGCGGCACCTCGACCTCGTCGCAGAACGCGCATCCGCTCGCCGACTATTGCTACAAGCAGCTCAAGATGCGCCGCATGGCGGCGATCGCCGACGACATTCCCTACGGCCACGAGATGGCGGCGGGCTTCCAGCGCGTGTTCGAGGACCTCGGCGGCAAGATCGTGCAGAAGATGTTCCCGCCCCTCACGGTGCCCGACTACGGCTCGTTCCTCGCCCAGCTCAACCCGAAGATCGACGGCGTGTTCCTCGGCTTCGCCGGCTCGAACGGCTTTCGCTACCTGCGCCAGTTCAACGAGTACGGGCTGCGCGGCAAGGTCGCGCCGGTCGGCGGCATGACCGCGCTCGACGAGGCGGTGCTGCGCAACATGGGCGACGAGGCGCTCGGCATCGTCACATCGTGCTGGTACTCGGCGGAGCTCGACAATCCCGCCAACCGCAAATTCGCGGCGGAGTTCCGCAAGGAATGGAAGTACGACCCGGGCTTCTACGCCGCAGCCACGTACGTGGAGGGCGCGGTGCTCGAGTCGGCGCTGAACGCGGTGAAGGGGAAGATCGAGGACAAGAACGCGTTCATCAAGGCCTTGCGCGCGGTCAAGGTCGACACCGTGCGCGGTCCGGTGCGGTTCGACGAGTACGGCAACGTGGTCGGCAACGTGTACATCCGCAAGGTCGAGCGCAAGGACGGTCGCCTGGTGAACAGCGTCATCCACACGTATCCGGACGTCAGCCAGTTCTGGACCTACAAGCCCGACGAGTTCCTGAAGAACCCGGTGTATTCGCGCGACTATCCGCCGGCGAAGAACCTGGAATAGCGGGCCGGCCCGACCGTGCAGTTCTGGGTCATCCAGACGCTGAACAGCCTGGCGCTGGGCGGGGTGCTGTTCCTGCTCGCGTCGGGCTTCTCGCTCATCTTCGGGCTGATGCGCATCGCCAACCTGACGCACGGGGGGCTCTTCATGCTCGGCGCGTATCTCGGCGTCAGCATCCTCAAGGTCGTGCCCAACCTCTGGGTGGCGGCGCTGCTGAGCGGGCTCGCGGTGGCCTTGTTCGGCGGCCTCCTGGAAAAGCTGATTCTGCGGAAGCTCGCGGGCAACGTCCTGGGCCAGGTTCTCGTCACGCTGGGCGTCGCCTACATCATCGCCGACGCGTGCCTGCTGATCTGGGGCGGCGACCCGATTCCGCTTCAGACGCCGGCGTTCCTGCAGCAGCCGCTGCGTGTCGCGGGCTTTGCTTTTCCCGCCTACCGGATTGCCGTAGTCGTGCTCGCGGTTCTTGTTGGAATTATTTTGTTTTTTATTATGGAAAAAACACGTTTGGGCGCGATGATCCGCGCCGGCGTCGACGACATGCAGATGGCGCGCGCCGTGGGGATTCCCGTGTCGCGCCTCTTCACGATCGTGTTCTGCCTCGGCGCGGGCCTCGCCGGCGCGGGCGGGGTCATCGGCGGCCCGATCATGTCGGCCTATCCCGGCCTCGACTCGGACATGCTGCCGCTCGCGCTGATCGTGGTGATCCTGGGCGGGGTCGGAAGCCTGATCGGCGCCTTCGTCGGCAGCTTCATCATCGGCTTCGTCTACACCTTCGGCGTGGCGCTCCTGCCGCAGCTCGCCTACGTGATTCTTTTCCTGCCGATGATTTTCGTCATCGCGTTCCGGCCGCGCGGGCTGTTCGGGAGATTCGCGGCATGAAGCGCAACGCTTTGCTGTCGGCGTTCCTGGTTTTCCTGACGATACTGCCTTTTTTTTCAGGAGAGTTTTACGTCAACCTGGCGAGCCAAATTTTCATCTTCGCGGTGTTCGCGGCGAGCATCAACCTGCTGCTGGGCTATGGCGGCCTCGCGACGCTCGGGCACGCGTCCTACCTCGGCGTCGCCGCCTACACCTCGGCGCTGATCGGCCTGAAGCTCGGTTTGGGCCACTGGATCGCGGCGCCGGCCGCGCTGCTCGGCACCACCTTGATGGCCTGCGCCTTCGGCCTGATCGCGCTGCGGGCGAGCGGCCTGGGGTTTCTCATGTTGACGCTGGCGATGTCGCAGGTGCTCTGGGGAACCGCGTACCGCTGGGTGGGCCTCACCGACGGCGACAACGGCCTGCGCGGGCTCACGCGGCCGGCGCCCTTCGGCATCGACCTCGACGGCGCGAGCGCCTTCTACTGGTTCACGCTCGCCGTGACGGCGTTCTCGGTCTGGCTGATGGCGCGCTTCGTGCGCTCGCCCTTCGGCGCCGCGCTGCGCGGCACGCGCGACCAGCCGCGGCGCATGGCGGCGCTCGGGCACAACGTCTGGCTGGTCCGCTGGATCACGTTCGTGTACGCCGGCTTCTGGGGCGCGGTCTCGGGGCTGCTGTTCGTCTACTACCACAAGTACATCCACCCGATCTCGCTCTCGCTCACCAACTCGGCCGAAGGCCTGCTCGCGGTGATCGCCGGCGGCTCGGGAACGCTCGGCGGGCCGCTGGTCGGCGCGACCATCGTGATGCTCCTCAAGAACTACGCCTCCGCGTACATCGAGCGCTGGAACATGCTGCTCGGCTTCGTGTTCGTGATCATCGTGGTCTTCATGCCCGAGGGCGTCGTGCCCGGCACCAAGCGGATCTACCTCAAATGCCGGCAGCGCTTCGCATCCAGGGGCTGAAAAAGTCGTTCGGCGGGCTGCCCGCCATCAACGACGTCTCGCTCGAGGTCGCGGCGGGCGAGCGGCGCCTCATCATCGGTCCGAACGGCGCCGGCAAGACGACGCTGTTCAACCTGATCACGGGGGATCTATCGGCAGAAGCTGGAAAAATATGGATGTTTGAAAAGGAAATCGCAAAGTTGCCGCCGCACCGCCGTGTGCACGGCGGCCTCGCGCGCACCTACCAGATCATCACGCTTTTTCCCAGGGACACGCTCGAGCACAACATCACGCTGTCGCTGCTGGGGCTGTCGCGGACGCGGTGGAACGCCTTCGCTTCTCTTAAAAAAGCGATGTTCCACGAGGAAGCGATAAGAATCCTGTCGCTCGTCGGGCTCGAATCCATGGCGGGCCGGCTGCTGTCGGAGGTGAGCTACGGCGACAAGCGCCGCGTGGAGATCGCCATGGCGCTCGCGCAGAAGCCGCGCGTGCTGCTCCTCGACGAGCCCCTCGCCGGCCTGTCGCGCGAGGAGCGCGCGACGGTGAAGCAGCTGATCGGCAAGATCCCGCGCGAGACCACCGTGGTGATGATCGAGCACGACATGGACACGGCGCTCGATCTCGCGGAGCGCATCACCGTGCTGCACTACGGGCGGGTGATCGTCGAGGGCACGCGGGCCGAAGTGGTGGCCGATCCGAAGACGCGCGAGGTTTACCTTGGAAACTGAGCTGGCAAATGAGGCGCTTTCCCTCTCGGGAATCGACGCCCTCTACGGGGACAGCCACGTCCTCCACGAAGTCTCGTTCTCATTGCCGGCCGGGAAAGTGCTCGCGCTGCTCGGGCGCAACGGCGCCGGCAAGAGCACCTGCATGAGCGCCATCGTCGGCTTTCTCGCGCCGCGCAAGGGCGGCATCCGCCTTTTCGGCGAGCCGATCGCGGGGCTCGCTCCCGAGACGATCTCGCGCAAGGGGGTCGGCTTCGTGCCGCAGGGCCGGCGGGTGTTTCCGACGCTCACCGTCACCGAGAATCTGTCGGTGTCCTTTCAAAAGAAACAGGCGGCAAAATGGGATCCCGACCGGGTATTCGAGCTCTTTCCCCGCCTCAAGGAGCGCGCGCGCCAGCACGCGGGCTCGCTCTCGGGCGGCGAGCAGCAGATGCTCGCGATCGGCCGCGCGCTGATGGGCAACCCGCGCGTGCTGCTGATGGACGAGCCCTCCGAGGGCCTCGCGCCGATCATCGTCGCCGAGGTGGGCCGCACCATCGCGCGGCTGAAGGAGGAAGGCCAGTCGATCCTGCTGGTCGAGCAGAACATGAAGCTCGCGCTCGAGCTCGCCGACCAGGTCGTGATCCTCAATACCGGCCGCGTCGCCTACACCGGCACCGCCGCCGAGGCGCGCGCGAGCGAGAGCGTCATCGCCCAGCAGCTCGGCGTGTTCTAGCGGCTATCGCAGTTGCAGCAATCAGCGAAATAAAGCGCGAAACGAGTCTTGGAATCTGCATAATGCGCTCCGGTTTTGGGGCAAGCTCTCATATCCCGAAGTCAGGGTTAACAAGGAGATCACGCTCATGATGTACAGCTGCGCACCGGCCGGGCGAGGTTCGCATTCGACCCAGGTCGTGAAGAAAAAGAACAAGAACCTGCGTATCGACATCCATTGCCACTACCTCAACCCCGAGGCGGCGGCCAAGGCGGCGCCGCTCAACCCGGCGCAGCACGAGATGCAGATCAAGTTCGCCAACGCGTTCACCCGGGAGACGAACCTGAAGCAGATGAAGGATCGCGCGCCGCGGCTCTCCGACATCGCCCTGCGCCTGAAGGAGATGGATCGCACGGGGATCGACATCCAGGCCGTCTCGCCGGCGCCGCCGCAGATGTTCCACTGGGCCGAGCCGGACATGGGGGCCGAGCTCGCGCGCATGGTGAACGAGCGCCTGGCACAGATCGTGGCCGAGCATCCGGAGCGCTTCGTGGCGCTCGGCTCTGTGCCGCTGCAGAACGCCGAGCTGGCCGTTTCCGAATTAATTTATTTGACTAAAACTCTCGGAATGAGGGGCGTGGAAATCGGCGGCAGCGTCAACGGCAAGAACCTCACCGATCCGAGCCTCGGGCTGGAGAAGTTCTTCGCGAAGGCCGAGGAGCTGGGGGCGCTCATCTTCATCCATCCGGGCGGCTACACGAACGCCGAGCGGCTTACCGAGCACTACTTCAACAACGTCATCGGCAATCCGCTGGAGACCACGGTCGCGGCGAGCTACCTCATATTCGACGGGGTGATCGACCGCCATCCGAAGCTGAAGATCGTGCTGCCGCACAGCGGCGGCTTCCTCGCCCACTACTGGGCGCGGATGGACCACGCTCACAAGGCCCGTCCCGACTGCCGGGTCTTCATCAAGAAGAAGCCCTCCAGCTACCTGGAGAAGTTCTACTTCGACACCATCAGCTTCTCCCCGGACATGACGCGCCACCTGATCGACCGCTTCGGCGCGGACCACGTGCTCCTCGGCACCGATTACCCGTTCGACATGGGCGACGAGGACCCGGTGGGCTCGATCGCCCGGATCCCCCGGATCACCGCGGCCGAAAAAAAGCTGATCGAAGGCATGAACGCCGCCAAGCTGCTGAAGATTGACTACAATAAGTCCACCTCAAGGAGGAGGCGATAAATGTCCCGACGTACCTGCTTCTCGGCCGTTCTCGGTTTATTTCTTGTTTTCGCAAGCTCTCTCGCGTCGGCTCAGCAGCCGGTAAAAATCGGCATGAGCATGCCGCAGACCGGCTCGCTCGGCGCGGGCGGGCAGGCGGCGCTCGTGGCGCTGCGCATGTGGGTGGAGGACGTGAACGCCAAGGGCGGGCTGCTCGGCCGCAAGGTCGAGTTCATCGTCTACGACGACCAGACCAACCCCGCCAACACCCCGGGGATCTACACCAAGCTGCTCGACGTGGACAAGGTCGACCTGCTGATCGCGCCCTACGGCACGGTGCCGACGGCGCCGATCATGCCGCTCGTGAAGCAGCGCGGCCTGCTCCTCATGGGCAACTTCTCGTTCCAGGTGAACCACACCGTCAAGCACGACATGTGGTTCAACAACGCGCCCTGGAGCGACGCGAACAGCTGGTTCGACGGCTACATCAAGACCGGGCAGAAGCTCGGCGCGAAGACCATCGCGTTCCTGGCGGCGGACCAGGAGTTCGCGCAGAACCTCGCGAACGGCGCGCGCGAGCTCGCCAAGAAAGCCGGGATGAAAGCGGTCTACGACCAGAACTACCCGCCGACGACCACCGACTTCTCGTCGCTGGTGCGCGCCATCCGGCAGAGCAACGCCGACGTGGTGTTCGTCGCGTCCTATCCCAACGACTCGGTGGCGATCGTGCGCTCGGTGAACGAGATCGGCATCGGCAGCAACGTGAAGCTCTTCGGCGGCGGCATGGTCGGGCTGCAGTTCACCCCGAACATGGTCAACCTCGGCAGCCTGCTCAACGGCGTGATCAACTACAACACCTACGTGCCGGGCATGAAGTACCCGGGCATCGAGGAGTATTTCGCGCGCTACACCAAGAAGGCGGCGGACGCGAAGGTGGACCCGCTCGGCTATTACATCACGCCGTACAACTACGCCATCGGCCAGATGCTCGAGCAGGCGATCAACGCCACCAAGAGCCTCGACCACAAGAAGCTCGCCGAGTACCTGCGCAAGAACGAGATGAAGACCATCGTCGGGCCGATCCGCTACGGGCCGGACGGCGAATGGGCCAACCCGCGCGTGGTGCAGGCGCAGTTCCGCGGCGTCAAGGACAAGGACCTCGAGCAGTTCAGGCAGCCGGGCAAGCAGGTGGTGATCTCGCCCGAGTCGGTCAAGACGGGGGAGATCGTCGCGCCCTTCGAGAAGGCGCGGAAGTAGC
>CAYOVM010000128.1:0-9380 GCA_964407355.1 uncultured Enterobacteriaceae bacterium | reverse complement strand
CGAACTTGCTCTTGAAGTTGGAGAGCACCGGGCTCACCGTCTGCTTGCCGCTGTCCAACGTCTCGCGGTACCTCTTGATCATCTGCTCGGGCTCGTCCGGCGCGACGACGTTCTGCGCGACCAGCTTGTCGGCATAGAGCTTGCGCGTGCCGGGGTGGTTCACGATCTTCTTGTACATCAGCGGCTGCGTTACCGCGGGCTCGTCCTGCTCGTTGTGCCCGAGCTTCCTGAAGCAGACGATGTCGATCACCACGTCCTTGTGGAAGGTCTGGCGGAAGTCGAGCGCGAGCTGCGTGACGAACAGCACCGCCTCCGGATCGTCGCCGTTCACATGGAAGATCGGCGCCTCCACCATCTTCGCGACGTCGGTGCAATAGATGGTCGAGCGCGAATCGCGCGGGTCGGAGGTGGTGAAGCCGATCTGGTTGTTGACGATGAGGTGCACCGTGCCGCCGGTGCCGTAGCCGCGGGTGCCCGAGAGGTTCAGCGTCTCCATCACCACGCCCTGGCCGGCGAACGCCGCGTCGCCATGCACCAGGATCGGCAGCACCTGGTCGCCGGTCTTGTCGTCACGGCGGCGCTGGCGCGCGCGCACCGAGCCCTCGACCACGGGATTGACGATCTCGAGATGCGACGGATTGAACGCGAGCGAGAGGTGCACCGGACCGCCCGCGGTCGTGATGTCCGACGAGAAGCCGTTGTGGTATTTCACGTCGCCCGAGGGCAGCTCGGCGGCGTGCTTGCCTTCGAATTCGAGGAAGAGATCCTGCGGCATCTTGCCGAGCACGTTGACCAGCACGTTCAGCCGGCCGCGGTGGGCCATGCCGATGACGATCTCCTGCACGCCCTTTCCGCCCGCGCGCTGGATCAGGTCGTCGATCGAGGGAATCAGGCTCTCCCCGCCCTCGAGCGAGAAGCGCTTCTGGCCGACATAGCGGGTGTGCAGGTAGCGCTCGAGATGCTCCGCTTCAGTGAGCTTTTGCAGCAGGTGCTTCTTTTGCTCGGCGGAGAACTGCGGCGTCGCACGCACCGGCTCGATCCGCTCCTGGATCCACTGGCGCTGCGCGCGGTCGGAGATGAACATGTACTCGAAGCCGATGTTGCGGCAATACGTGTCGCGCAACGCCTGGATCAGGGTCCGGAGCGAGACCCGGTCGAGACCCATGAAGGAGCCGGAGTTCACCACCTGCTCGAGGTCGGCTTCCTTGAGGTCGTAATAGGCCGGCTCGAGCTCCGGGATGTTCGGCCGCGGCATGCGCTTGAGCGGGTCGACGGTGGCCCAGCGCGAGCCGGCGATGCGATATGCCGTCACCAGCAGCAGCGCCGCCACCTGCAGGCGCTCGGGCGTGAGCGGCTCGGTGGGCAGCGTGCGCGCGGCGCCTCCGATCTCGCCGCGCTTCGCCCTCTGCACGAACGATTCGACCACCGGCGCGTGCGCCACGTCCTTCGTCGCGCTGCCCGGCAGCACCTGCATGCGGTCGAAATAGTCGCGCCATTCGTCCGGCACCGACTGGGGATTCACGAGGTATTTTTCGTACAGGTCCTCGATGAACGGCGCGTTGCCGCCGAAGAGGTATGAATTGTCGAGAAACTGCTTCATCTCGCTCATGGGGGCCCGCCCTTAGCGCTTGTCGATCGGCTTCACGTCGCGCCGGGTCGGCCCTTTGTAGAGCTGGCGCGGCCGGCCGATCTTGTACTCGGGATCCGAGATCATCTCCTGCCACTGCGCGATCCAGCCGACGGTGCGCGCGAGAGAGAAGATGCAGGTGAACATCGCCACCGGGATGCCGAGCGCGCGCTGCACGATGCCGGAGTAGAAGTCGACGTTCGGGTACAGCTTGCGGGAGACGAAATAGTCGTCCTCGAGCGCGATCTTCTCCAGCGCCATCGCCAGCTTGAACAGGCGATCGTTGTGCAGGCCGAGCTCGTCCAGCACCTCGTGGCAGGTCTCGCGCATCAGCTTCGCGCGCGGGTCGTGGTTCTTGTAGACGCGGTGGCCGAAGCCCATCAGGCGCACGCCCGAGTTCTTGTCCTTCACCTTCTCGATGAACTCCGGGATCCTCGACACGTCGCCGATCTCCTCGAGCATCTCGAGGCAGGCCTCGTTCGCGCCGCCGTGCGCCGGGCCCCACAGGCAGGCGATGCCCGCCGCGATGCAGGCGTACGGATTGGCGCCGGAGGAGCCCGACAGGCGCACCGTCGAGGTCGAGGCGTTCTGCTCGTGGTCCGCGTGCAGGATGAAGATGCGGTCCATGGCGCGCACCAGGACCTCGTTCACCTTGTAGTCCTCGGCCGGCACCGCGAACATCATGCGCATGAAGTTGGCGGTGTACGACAGGTCGTTGCGCGGATAGACGAACGGCTGGCCGATCGAGTACTTGTAGGACATGGCGACGATGGTCGGCATCTTCGCGACCAGCCGGAACGCCGAGATGACGCGGTGCTGCGGATTGTTGATGTCGAGCGCGTCGTGATAGAACGCCGACAGCGCGCCGACCACGCCCACCATCACCGCCATCGGATGCGCGTCGCGCCGGAACCCCTGGTACAGGCGCGCGAGCTGCTCGTGGATCATGGTGTGGTGCATGACGATGCCGACGAACTCGTCCTTCTGCTTGCGGTTCGGCAGCTCGCCGTTCAGCAGCAGGTAGCACACCTCCAGGAAATCGCATTGCCGCGCCAGCTGCTCGATCGGGTACCCGCGGTAGAGCAGGACGCCGGCGTCGCCGTCGATGAAGGTGATCGACGAGCTGCAGCTCGCGGTGGACATGAAGCCCGGGTCGTAGGTGAACATCCCCGACTTGCCGTAGAGCGTGCGGATGTCGATCACGTCGGGCCCCATGGTTCCGGAGTGCACGGGGAATTCCAGCGACTTGCCGTCGGGAAGCTTGAGGGTCGAGGTCTTGTCCATGAGGTTGCGCCTTTTGCTGGCTACGCGGCGCGAAGGCGCGCCACGATCTCGTTGAGGTGCGGCTCGTACCGGTCGCTGCGGCCGATCACGATGTCCCAGAGGTCATTGTCCGGGAATTCGAGGATCTGGTTCAGCGAAGCGAGATCTTCTTCCGCTACCTGAGGAAGAAACCTTTGCAGAACAAGATCCAGCTCGAGCAGGCCGCGCCTGCAGTTCCACTGGAGCTTGTTTTTCCGGTAAGGATCCATCACACCGAGCGCTTGACCATCAGGTCCTTGATATGCCCTATGGCGCGTGTGGGATTGAGGTTCTTCGGGCACACGTCGACGCAATTCATGATGGTATGACAGCGGAACAGGCGATAAGGGTCCTCGAGATCGTCGAGGCGCTCGGCGGTCGCCTGGTCGCGCGAGTCGGCGAGGAAGCGATTCGCCTGCAGCAGGCCCGCCGGGCCGACGAACTTGTCCGGGTTCCACCAGAACGACGGGCACGCGGTCGAGCAGCAGGCGCACAGGATGCACTCGTACAGGCCGTTCAGCTGCTCGCGCTCCTCCGGCGACTGCAGCCGCTCGCGCTCCGGCGGCGGGTCATTGTTGATCAGGTAGGGCTTGATGGAGTGGTATTGCTTGAAGAACTGGGTCATGTCGACGACCAGGTCGCGGATCACCGGCAGGCCCGGCAGCGGCCGCAGGGTCACGTGCTCGGGCAGATCGGCGATCTTGGTGATGCAGGCGAGGCCGTTCTTGCCGTTGATGTTCATCGCGTCGGAGCCGCAGACCCCCTCCCGGCAGGAGCGCCGGAAGGACAGCGAGTCGTCCTGCGCCTTCGCCTTCACCATCGCGTCGAGCAGCATGCGATCGGCGTGGTCGAGCGTGACGTCGTAGTCCTTCATGTAGGGCTTCGCGTCCTTCTCGGGATCGTAGCGGTAGATGCTGAGCTTCATCTCGGGGTCCGTCCTAGTATGTCCTGACCTTCGGTTCCATGGGCTCGACCGACAGCGGCCGCAGGTGGACCGGCTTGTAGTCGAGCCGGTTACCTTCCTTGTACCAAAGGGTGTGCTTCAACCAGTTCTTGTCGTCGCGCTCCGGGAAGTCGCTTCGCGCCTGGGCGCCGCGGCTCTCCTTGCGCGCTTCCGCCGAGACGACCGTCGCCATCGCGGTCTCGATGAGGTTCTCCAGCTCGAGGGCTTCCACCCTCGCAGTATTGAACGTTCTCGATTTGTCCTGGATGAAAACTCGTTTGGCGCGGGATGCGATTTCCTCGACCTTCTGCACGCCTTTCACCAGGTCCTCCGGGAAGCGAAAGACCCCGCAGTGCGCCTGCATCGTGCGGCGCAGGTCGTTCAGGACATCCACCACGCGCTCGCCCGAGCTTGCGGAATCGAGCCGCGCGAGGCGCTCCCGCGTCGGCTCGCCCGCCCCTTTCGGCAGCGTGCGATGCGGGGACGGGTGCATCCGCATGTCCTTGATCATCTGCTCGCCGGAGGATTTGCCGAACACCAGGAGGTCGAGCAGCGAATTGGTCCCCAGGCGATTGGCGCCGTGCACCGACACGCAAGCGCATTCGCCCGCCGCGTAGAGTCCCGGCACGATCGCCTCCTTGCTCGCGCCTTCCGGGGCGACCACCTGCCCCATGTAGTTCGTCGGGATGCCGCCCATCTGGTAGTGCACCGTGGGCACGACCGGGATCGGATCGCGGACCGGGTCGGCGTTGCCGAACTTGATCGCGATCTCGCGGATCCCCGGCAGGCGCTGGTTGATCACCTCCGGCCCGAGGTGGTCCAGCTTGAGATAGAGGAAGTCGCCGTCGGGGCCGCAGCCGCGACCCTCCTTGATCTCGGTGGTCATCGCGCGCGATACGACGTCGCGGCTCGCGAGGTCCTTGGCGTTGGGCGCATAGCGCTCCATGAAGCGCTCGCCGCTCTTGTTCAGCAGGTAGCCGCCCTCGCCGCGCACGCCCTCCGTGATTAGCACGCCGGCGCCGGCGACCCCGGTCGGGTGGAACTGCCAGAACTCCATGTCCTCGAGCGGCAGGCCGGCGCGGGCGGCCATGCCGAGCCCGTCGCCGGTATTTATGAACGCGTTGGTGGTCGCCCAATAGATGCGCCCGGCCCCGCCCGTCGCGAGCAGGACGCTTTTCGCCTGGAGGATCGACAGCTCGCCGGTCTCCATCTCGAGCGCCACCACGCCGACCACCGCGCCGTCCTGCGGGTCGCGGATGAGATCGATCGCCATCCATTCGACGAAGAACTGGGTGTTCGCGCGCACGTTCTGCTGGTAGAGGGTGTGCAGCATGGCGTGGCCGGTGCGGTCGGCGACGGCGCAGGCGCGCATCGCCATCTTGGGGCTGCCGTAGGCCTGGGTGTGGCCGCCGAAAGGCCGCTGGTAGATCTTGCCGCTCTCGAGGCGGTCGAAGGGCATCCCCATGTGCTCGAGCTCGACCACGACCTCGACCGCACGCCGGCACATGTATTCGATCGCGTCCTGGTCGCCGAGATAGTCGGAGCCCTTGACCGTGTCGTACATGTGCCAGTGCCAGTTGTCCTCGCCGGAGTTCGCGAGCGGCGCGGCGATGCCGCCCTGCGCCGCGACGGTATGCGAGCGCGTCGGGAACACCTTCGAGAGCACCGCGACCTTGAGATTGGCGCGCGCCAGCTCGAGCGCCGCGCGCATGCCCGAGCCGCCCGCGCCCACCACGATCGCGTCGAACCTGCGTACGGGTAGGGGGGTCAGCGCCACAGGATTTGAATCGTCCAGCCTACATACGCCGCGATGAGCAGGAGGACGCAGATCTCCATGAACAGGCGCAGGCCGGTCCCTTTCACATAGTCCATGAGGATGTCGCGCATGCCGACCCAGGCGTGCCACGCGAGGCTGACGGCGAAAAGGAGCGTGGCAACTCGCATCCAGCCCTGCGCGAAAAGCGCCTTCCAGGACTCGAACGTAAGGGGGGACCGGCGGACGAGGGCGACGAGCATGATTACGCTGTACAGCGCCATGATGACGGCGGTGACCCGCTGCGCGAGCCAGTCGCGAAGCCCGTAGTGCGCTCCTGTAACTATGCGGTTCACCATTGGGCTACGCGGTCACCATATCTTCACCGCCACGGCGGCGGTCGCCGCGAGGCTGACAACCAGCACGAGCGCGCTCGTGAGCCGGGCGGTCTTCAGGTCGGCCCCCTTGTCGATGTCGAGGAAGAGAAACCGGATGCCGGCGCAGAAATGATGGGCATAAGCCCAGACGAAGCCCAGCAGGGCCAGCTTGACGGCCGGAAGCTGCAGATAGTGGCTGCGGACTCTTTCAAACCCCTGCTCGGAGGCGAGGCTGGCATCCAGAAGATAGAGGAGCCACGCGGCAAGCGGAAAAAACAGCAGCAGGCCCGAAATGCGGTGAAGAATCGAGATCCAGCCCGGCAAAGGCAGGCGGATTTCGAAAAGCAGTGCGGGAAGGCTGAGGTACTTTGGACGTGCTTTCTTGGCTGCCGCGCTCGACATGAGAGGTCGCCTGGCCCTTCGTCCAGGCAGGTTCGATTATAACGTCGCTGCGCTGCGCTAAAATCGAAATCGCCCCAGCACTTCGAACCTGAACCCGAATTCTTCGAACCAACCTCGAGCTTCCAATGCCCACCACCCCCGTTCGCGTCGCCGTCACCGGCGCCGCGGGCCAGATCGGCTACAGCCTGCTGTTTCGAATCGCGAGCGGCGACATGCTCGGCAAGGACCAGCCGGTGATCCTGCAGCTGCTGGAAATCCCCGACGAGAAGGCGCAGAAGGCCCTGAAGGGCGTGATGATGGAGCTCGACGACTGCGCCTTTCCCCTGCTCCACGGCATGGTCCCCGCGTCCGACCCGATGGTCGCCTTCAAGGACGCGGATGTCGCCCTCCTCGTCGGCGCCCGGCCGCGCGGACCCGGCATGGAGCGCAAGGACCTGCTCGAGGCCAACGGCAAGATCTTCGCCCCACAGGGCCAGGCCCTCGACCGGGTGGCGAAGCGCGACGTCAAGGTGCTGGTCGTCGGCAACCCGGCGAACACCAATTGCCTCATCGCGATGAAGAACGCGAAGAGCCTGAGGCCGGCGCAGTTCACCGCCATGCTGCGGCTGGACCATAACCGTGCCGTTTCGCAGATCGCTCAAAAAATACAAAAACCCGTGAGCGCGCTGCGCAAGGTCACCGTATGGGGCAACCACTCCG
The DNA here is from genome assembly GCA_964407355.1 of uncultured Enterobacteriaceae bacterium. Classification (GTDB taxonomy): domain Bacteria; phylum Pseudomonadota; class Gammaproteobacteria; order Burkholderiales; family SG8-39; genus SCGC-AG-212-J23. The sequence goes on along the minus strand of CAYOVM010000128.1, from coordinate 2,277 downwards.
CCACCCAGTACCCCGACATCTTCCAGGCCGAGGCCGAGGGCAAGAAGGTGTGGCCCATGATCAACGATCAGGCCTGGCTCGAGCAGAGCTTCATCCCGACGGTCCAGAAGCGCGGCGCCGCGATCATCGAGGCGCGCGGCCTGTCCTCGGCGGCGAGCGCGGCCAACGCGGCGATCGACCATGTGCGCGACTGGGTCAAGGGCACCCGCGACGGCGACTGGGTCTCGATGGGAATTCCGTCGGACGGCAGCTACGGCATCCCGGAAGGCGTGATTTACGGCTACCCCGCCACCTGCAAGGGCGGCAAGTACGAGATCGTCAAGGGCATCGACATCAGCGACTTCAGCCGCAAGCGCATGGACGCCACGCTGAAAGAGCTGCACGAAGAGCGCGACGGGGTCAAAGGCCTTCTCGGTTAATCCTTCAAAAGACACCTTGTGAGCCCCGGGACGCGGTTTCGAGAAGCGCTGGTGCAGGAAAAACCGCTGCAGGTCGTCGGCGCGATCAACGCCTACCACGCGCTGATGGCGAAGCGCGTCGGGTACCGCGCGATCTACCTTTCCGGCGGCGGCGTCGCCGCGGGCTCGCTCGGCATGCCCGACCTCGGCATCTCGGGCCTCGACGACGTCCTCACCGACATCCGGCGCATCACCGATGTCTGCGACCTGCCGCTGCTCGTGGACGTCGACACCGGCTTCGGCTCGAGCGCCTTCAACGTGGCGCGCACCACCCGCTCGCTCGTGAAGTTCGGCGCGGCCGCCATGCACATGGAAGACCAGGTCGGCGCGAAGCGCTGCGGCCACCGGCCGGGCAAGGAGCTCGTGTCGAAGGAGGAGATGTGCGACCGGATCAAGGCCGCGGTCGACGCCCGCACCGACCCTTCCTTCGTCATCATGGCGCGCACGGACGCCCTCGCCGGCGAAGGCCTCGACGCGGCGCTGGAAAGAGCCCGCCAGTATGTCGCCGCCGGCGCGGACATGCTCTTCCCCGAGGCCGTCACCGAGCTCGGCCAGTACCGGAAATTCATCGAGGCGGCGAAGGTGCCGGTGCTCGCGAACATCACCGAGTTCGGCAAGACCCCGCTCTTCAGCGTCGAGGAGCTGCGCTCCGCGGGCGTCGCCATCGCGCTCTACCCGCTCAGCGCCTTCCGCGCCATGAACAAGGCGGCGCTGAGAACCTACGAGACGGTCAGGAAAAAAGGCTCGCAGAAGGAAGTGATCGGCGAGATGCAGACGCGCGACGAGCTCTACGATTTCCTGGGCTATCACAGCTACGAGAAAAAGCTGGACGAGCTCTTCTCCAGGGGGAAAGCAGGATGACCGAAGTCCTCGCCAAGCCGAAGAAGTCCGTCGCGCTCTCGGGCGTGCCCGCGGGCAACACCGCCCTGTGCACCGTCGGCCGCAGCGGCAACGACCTCCACTACCGCGGCTACGACATCCTCGACTTCGCCGACCAGGCCGAGTTCGAAGAGGTTGCGTATCTGCTGGTGCACGAGAAGCTCCCTACAAAAAACGAGTTGGCTTCTTATAAGAAAAAACTTGCGGCCCTCCGGTCGCTTCCCGCGCCGCTCCGGACTGTTTTGGAACAGATTCCAAAAACAGCGCATCCCATGGATGTCATGCGCAGCGCCGTATCCGTCCTTGGCACTCTGGAGGCGGAAAAGGACGACCACGGCCCGGCCGGGGCAAAGGACATAGCCGACCGGCTGATGGCATGCCAGGGCTCGGCGCTCCTGTACTGGCACCATTTCCAGAATTCGGGCAAGCGGATCGAGACCCAGACCGACGACGATTCCATCGGCGGGCATTTCCTGCATCTCCTGCACGGGAAGAAGCCCTCCGCCGAGTGGGTGCGCGCCATGCACACCTCGCTCATCCTCTACGCGGAGCATGAGTTCAACGCGAGCACCTTCACCTGCCGCGTCATCGCCGGCACAGGGTCGGACATGCACAGCGCGCTGTGCGGCGGGATCGGCGCGCTGCGCGGCCCGAAGCACGGCGGCGCGAACGAATTCGCCTTCGAAGTCTTGTCGAGATACAAAAACCCGGACGAAGCGGAGGCCGACATCCTGCGCCGCATCCAGGCGAAGGAGATCGTCATCGGCTTCGGCCACCCGGTGTACACGACCGGCGATCCGCGCAACAAGGTCATCAAGGAGATCGCGCGGCGCCTCTCGAAGAGCGCCGGAACGATGAAGCTCTTCGACATCGCCGAGCGCATCGAGGCGGTCATGTGGCGCGAGAAGAAGATGTTCGCCAACCTCGACTGGTACAGCGC
>CAYOVM010000127.1:0-9533 GCA_964407355.1 uncultured Enterobacteriaceae bacterium | reverse complement strand
TGATGCGAAATCCGGGACAGACCACGTTTTTCTCAGCTGGAAAACGTGGTCTGTCCCTGATTTTCGTTCTGCTGGCCGGTTGTGCGGGCTCTCTGCCGCCGGGGCCGGCCGGCGTTCCCTTCGCCCTCATGGGGGACACGCCTTACTCGGAGGGCGACATCCGCCGCGTCGAATCGCTCATCGACGACCTGAACGACGAGGAGCTTGCCTTCGTCGCGCACGTCGGCGACATCACCTCCGGCCGCGGTCCCTGCAGCGACGCGTGGCTGGAGGCGCGCAAGAAGCAGTTCGCGCGCATCCGCCACCCGTTCATCCTGCTCCCCGGAGACAACGACTGGGCCGATTGCCACCGCGGCGGCTTCGATCCCATGGAGCGCCTCGCCCGCTGGCGCGCGCTCTTCTGCTTTCCCGAAAAGTCGTTCGGCGGGCCGGCAATCCGGCTGGAGCGGCAGGACGGCGACTATTGCGAGCACGTGCGCTGGGAGCATGAAGGAATGTTGTTCGTGGCGCTGAACGTCCAGGGGAGCAACAACAACCTGGGGCGCACCAAAGCCATGGACGCCGAGTACGAGCGGCGCATGGCGGCGGTGCTCGAATGGCTCGACGAGAGCGTCGCCCTCGCCGAGTCGCGCGGCACGCGCAGGGTCGTGATCCTGATGCACGCGGACCCCTTCCTCACCCGCGCGCACGACGGCTTCGCGCGCCTGCGTAACGTGCTCGCCGAGCACGCGAGATGGCTGAAGGGACGGCTCGTGCTGGTGCACGGCGACAGCCATATCTACAAGGATGACGAGCCGCTTCCCGGATTGCGGCGTGTCGAGGTCTTCGGCGCGCCGTTCGTGAGCTGGCTGCGCGGCTCGAGCGCCGCGGGCGAGCTGCGCTTCGAGACGGCCGGGCAATACTAAGCGCGAGCTGAACCGCGCCTGGCGCTTGTGGTGGTGGTGCGCGGGGGTGGTGCGCGCGTGGTAGTGCGTTAACTCCGGACCGGATGTTTTCCCAACTTGCGCTGCAATGTCCGCCGGTGCATTCCAAGCAGGCGCGCGGTCGCGGAGACGTTGCCGTTGTTCCCGCTCAGCACGCGGTTGATGTGCTCCCACTCGAGCCGATTGACCGAGAGCGGTCTTTCGCCCACGGGCTCAGCGGACGCCGACTCGGCGTCGCCGCGCAGGGCGGCCACCACGTCGTCGGCGTTGGCGGGCTTCGTCAGGTAGTGGTGCGCCCCGCTTTTTATCGCCGCTATCGCGGTGGCGATGCTCCCATAGCCTGTGAGCACCACGATTCGCGCGTGCCGATTCAGATCCATCAGCGCCTTGATGAGGCACAGTCCGGAGCCGCCGGGGAACTTCAGATCGACCACCGCGAAGTCGACAGGCCTGCCGCCGACCGCCTCGAGCGCGGATTGGTAATCGTGGGCCACGATGACTTCATATCCCCTTCGTTGCAGGGCTTGCGCGAGGACCGTGCAAAGCACCTGATCGTCATCCACGAGCAGCAGGCTCGGCAGCGTTTGTTCCCCCTTCACCATCACAGCTTCCCTCCTCGATTTTTCACATGGGGCCCGCGAGAGCGCCCGACACGTAGCTTCGCCTTCGCTACGCGCCGGTAGAGAGCCGCAGCTCAGGCCGCGCCTCGGCGCCGTCGTCGTGCGGCGAGGACCCCGCGGGCGTGGCGGCAAGGATCGAGACCCGTTGGGCCTGCTCCGGCAGCCTCGAAAGGATGGTCCGACACAGGTCGATCTGGGCCGACACGATGCGAAGGCTCTCGGCGAGCTCGCGGCGATCGCCCGCATCGGGCCGCTGCCTGAGCTCCTCGACCAGCACGGCCATCGTGGTGAGCGGCGAGCTTAGCTCGTGCACCGTGCCGATGAGCAAAGCGCCCATCTGCGCGAGGCGCTCTTCCGCCACCGCGGCCTCATCCCGGGAGCGTTCCGGCGACGCACCGGGCAAGCCGGCCGCGACGCGACGCAGGTTGCTCCACCACGACACCCGCATATCCCCACCTCCTCTTTATCGCCCGCCGCGGTCCGTATTTTTTATCGCTCGGACCTCACCGCGGTCAGCGCTGCTACTTGGCGTTATAAGGGCCGAATCTAAAGGACGCGACCCTGCCACGCTATCGTTTTCGCTTATCTGCGCGTACGATTTTTTCGGCTCTTTGTACGATTTACCCTACGTGGCCATAGTACGCCGTATCCGAGCTCAGCGCACGACAGTGTCGATGACGACGGTCACGCCTTTCGAGTCGTTCGCTACCGCCGCGCTCAAGCCCTGCAGGTCTCCCGGCTGAGGCGTCGCATTGCCGGCCCTGGAAATCCGTGCGCCGACGATCACGCGCGAAAATCCCGACAGCTTCACCCCCGGCGCCATCGCCATGGCGTCATCCAGCGAGAATCTGACCGGCAGGTCGCGCGCCTGCTTGCGCAGCACCGCGAGCGGCATGGGCGGCCCTTCCGCGGCACGCGCGAAGATGAACACGGTGTCGGTGGGCGACACCTTCTCCGCGAGCTTCGGCGAGACTCTCACCGTGCCCGTGAGCGCTTTCGCCGCGACGCCTTTGCCTGCGTCGTCTTTTGCTGCGGCCTTGCTTTTCGACAGGCTCTTCGCCTCGTCGATATTCGCCTGGATGGTGCGCGCTTCCTCCGAATCCTGCGGCACGAGCGGCAGCATGCGCTGCCAGTAGCGCGTGGCGGCGGCAAAATCGCTGCGCTCGTAGGCCGCGGTCCCCGCGAGGGCGAGCGCCTTGAGGTTCCCGGGGTCGACCTGCAGGGCGCGCAGCACCAGCTCCTCGGGCTCGCCTTTCATCTTCCGGCCGCGCGCCATGGCGAGCGTATCGGCGAGGTCGGCGAGCAGGTCCGCGTCGCGCGGCGCGCGGATCGCCGCCTTCGAGTAGGCGTTCGTCGCCTCGGCGAAGCGCCCGAGGACGCTGAGCGACCGGCCGAGCATCTTCCAGCCCTCCACGTCCTCCGGATTGTCGTTCAGCCGCGCGGCGAGGCGCTCGACCATCTGCTCCACCTGCTGCTGCGTGATGCCGATGCCGGCGTGCGGATCGGCGAAGCCGATGGCGCCGGGATTTCCGACGGCGAAATAGATGCCGACCGCGAGCAGGGGGAGCAGCATTCCAGCGATTGCCGCTGGACGGTACCCTCCCCGCCCGCCAGGCGCGGCGGAGGGCGGAAGCTTCCGCCCGGGCACCGTCCCCGCTACGTCTTCGAGGAGTCGCTTCTCGATCTCGAGGCGCGCCTGGTCATAGTCGGCTTGCGCCAGCTTGCCGGCGGCGCGGTCGGCGTCGAGCTCGCGCAGCTGGTCGCGGTGCACCGCGAGATTCAAGGAGTCCCGCGAGGCGCCCTCGCCGCCTGCGCGGCGCTTCAGAAGAGGCCGCAGCGCGAGCGCGAGCGCGGCGGCGGCGACGAGCGCGCTCGAGATCCAGAAAACAATCATGCGCGCCCCGTCATTCGTTGCGCGAGCCCAGGAGCTGCGCGGCGCGCGCGCGCTCCTCTTCCGACATGGGCTGCTCCGGGGCGCGCTTGCGCCGCAGCCGCCCGACGAGAACCAGGATGCCGGCGCCGAGGAACACAAACGGGCCGACCCAGAGAAGCACGGTCGTCGCCTTCAGCGGCGGGCGGTAGAGGATGAAATCGCCGTAGCGCGCGACCATGAAATCGAGCACCTCGCGCTCGCTCGCGCCGCGGCCGAGCTGCTCGCGGATGCTGTTGCGAAGATCCACCGCCAGCTCGGCGTTGGAGTCCGCGAGCGTCTGGTTCTGGCACACGAGGCAGCGCAGCTCCGAGGCCACGGTCATGACGCGCTTTTCCAAAGCGGCTTTTTCCTCGCCTATCCCCCCTGTCAGGAAAAGAGCGAGCAACACCCCGAAAAAAAACCTATTCACGCTGCAGCTCCGCGATGAGCGGCACGATCTTCTTCGCCATGACCTGCGGCGTCACCGGGCCGATCTGCTTGAAGCGGATGACCCCGCGCTTGTCGATCACATAGGTCTCGGGCACGCCGTAGACGCCGTAGTCGATGCCGACCCTGCCGTCGGCGTCGTAGAACGAGGCGCGGTAGGGATCGCCGTAGCGCGCGAGCCACTTCATTCCGTCCTCGCGGCGGTCCTTGTAGTTGAGCCCGTACAGCGGCGCGGCGCCGCTCTTCGCGAACTCCACGAGCAGCGCGTGCTCGTCGCGGCAGCCGACGCACCAGGACGCCCACACGTTGAAGACCCACACCTTGCCCAGCGGCTCCTTCGAAGAGAACGTCTTGTCCGGCTCGTGCAGCAGCGGCAGCGAGAACTGCGGCGCCGGCTTGCCGATGAGCGGCGAGGGCACCTCGCGCGGGTTGAGCCGCAGGCCGACGCCGAGCACGAGGAGGAGCGCGGCGAAGATGCCGACGACCCAGAGGACGCGGGAATTCACGCCCGCGCCTCCACGACGGCCTCGCTCTTGCGATCCTGGACCGCGAAGCGGTAGCGCCGGTCGCTCGCCGCCAGCAGCCCGCCGAGCGCCATGATGAGGCAGCCGCCCCAGATCCAGTCGATGAACGGCTTGTGCTGCACGCGCAGCAGCCAGCCTCCGCCCTGCACCGGCTCCGCAAGCGATACGTAAAGATCGCGCGTGAAGCCGGTGTCGATCGCCGCCTCGGTCATCGGCATCTGCTGCACGTTGTAGACGCGCTTCTCCGGGTACAGCACGCTCACCGGCTTGCCCTCGCGCGCGACCGACACCTTCGCGCGGGCGGCGCGATAGTTCGGCCCCGCGACATCGGCGACCCCGTCGAGCGTGAAGACATACGGACCGAGCTCGACGCTCTCCCCGTCGCGCAGCGTCACGTCCTTCTCGCTCTCGTAGCCCTTCACCAGCGTCACGCCGACGACGAACACCGCGACGCCGATGTGGGCGAGCACCATGCCGTAGTGCGAGCGGGTCTGCCTCAATCCCTTTCTCAAAGACAGGAGCCCGGTGACGAAAATCCACACGGCGAGCGCGAGGCCGAATCCGACCATCGCGCTCCATTTGCCCATGGCGAGCGGGAGGAGCAGCCCCAGCGCCAGGCTCACCGCCAACGCCCAGCGCAGCAGCACCGCGAGCTCCGGGAGCGAGGCTCTTTTCCAGCGCGCGAGCGGACCGACGCCCATCAGGAACAGCGCCGGCGCCATGAGCGGCACGAACACCGCCTCGAAGTAGGGCGGGCCGACCGAGATCTTGCCGCCGCCCAGCGCGTCGAGCACCAGCGGATACAGCGTGCCGAGCATCACCGTGCCCGCCGCCGCGGCGAGGAGGACGTTGTTCGCGAGGAGAAAGCTTTCTCTGGAAACCGGCTCGAAATCCCCGCCCAGGCCGATGCGCGAGGTGCGCCACGCGTACAGCACCAGCGCGCCGCCGATGAACAGCGCGAAGAGCGCGAGGATGAAGATCCCGCGCTTCGGATCGACGGCGAAGGCGTGCACCGAGGTCAGCACGCCCGAGCGCACGAGGAAGGTGCCGAGCAGGGAGAGCGCGAAGGCCATGATCGCGAGCAGCACCGTCCAGCTGCGGAACGCGCCGCGCTTCTCGGTCACCGCGAGCGAGTGGATGAGCGCGGTGCCGACGAGCCAGGGCATGAAGGACGCGTTCTCCACCGGATCCCAGAACCACCAGCCGCCCCAGCCGAGCTCGTAGTAGGCCCAGCCGCTGCCGAGCGCGATGCCGACGGTGAGGAAGGTCCACGCCACCGTCGTCCACGGACGCGACCAGCGCGCCCACGTGGCGTCGAGCCGGCCGGAAAGGAGCGCCGCGACCGCGAAGGCGAACGCCACCGAGAAGCCGACGTAGCCCATGTAGAGCATCGGCGGATGCAGCACCATGCCCGGGTCCTGCAGCAGCGGATTCAGGTCGCGGCCGTCGGGCGCGGCCGGCAGCAGCCGGTCGAACGGGTTGGAGGTGAACAGCATGAAGGCGAGGAAGCCCGTGCTCACCACGCCCATCACGCCGAGGACGCGCGAAACCATCTCGTCCGGAAGATGCGCGCTGAAGACGCTCACCGCCAGCGTCCAGAGCGCGAGCATCAGCGTCCACAGCAGGAGCGAGCCCTCGTGCCCGCCCCAGGCGCCGGCGACCCGGTACTGCAGCGGCAGCGCCGAGTTGGAGTTCTGCGCGACGTAGAGGACGGAGAAATCGTTGTTCACGAAAGAGTAGACCAGGCAGCCGAAGGCGAAAGCGACGAGCAGCGCCTGCCCCTGCGCCGCCGGGCGCGCGAACCCCATCCAGGCGGCGCTCGAGCGTTGCGCGCCCCACAACGCGGCTGCGGACTGGAAGAGGGCGATGACGAGCGCGAGCGAAAGCGCGAACTGTCCGAGCTCCGGGATCATGGTTTCTTGCCCGGAATGGCGAGGCTCTTCGAAGTGTTTTCCTGCGCCCGCCTCACCGCCTCGGCCGCCTCGGGCGGCATGTAGTTCTCGTCATGCTTCGCGAGCACCTCGTTGGCGCGGAACACGCCGTCGGCGTCGAGCCGGCCCTGCGCCACCACGCCTTTGCCTTCGCGGAAGAGATCGGGCAGCGAGCCCCTGTAGGTGACGGGAATGCTCTTCGCCGTGTCGGTGACGATGAATTGCACCGTCACGCCGTCGGCCTGGCGCTTCACGCTGCCCTTCTCCACCATCCCGCCGATGCGGAAGGTGCGCCCCTGGGGCGCCTCGCGCGCGACGATCTGCGAAGGCGTGAAGAAGAACACCAGGTTCTCCTGGAACGCCGACAGCACGAGCGCGGTCGCGACGCCCAGGGCGGCGACGCCGATGCCGATCGCGGCCATGCGCTTGTGGCGGGGCTTCATGCTTTTTCGCTTCTTTTTTTCAAAAGGACGATCTCCACGAAAAGAAGGGCGAAAGTCACTCCGTATGCGCCCCACACATACCAGGCGTACCCGCCCATCGCCAGGAACTCGCTCATTTCTGCTCCCGGATGATGCAGCGCACGCGCACCAGCGCGACCGCGATGCTGTAGAGCCAGAACGCGAGCGCCATCACGATCATGCCGGCGAACATGGTCGCCGCCATCGTCGGCGCGCTCTTCAGGCTCACCGAGGAGCCCTGGTGCAGCGTGTTCCACCATTTCACCGAGTAATAGATGATCGGGATATTCACTACGCCGACGATCGCGAGCAGCGCGCCGGCGCGGTCGGCGCGCCGCGGATCCTCGATCGCCGCCTGCAGCGCCATGAAGCCGAAGTAGAGAAAGAGGAGGATCAGCTCCGAGGTGAGGCGCGCGTCCCAGACCCAGTAAGTGCCCCACGTCGGCTTGCCCCAGAGCGCGCCCGTCCAGAGCGCGATGAACGTGAACAGGGCCCCGGTCGGCGCGAGCGCGCGCGCCATCATCCCCGAGAGCCGCGTGTTGAACGCGAGGCCGATCGCCGCCCAGAACGCCATGACGACATAGATGAGCATCGACATCCACGCGGCGGGCACGTGGATGAAGATGATCCGGTAGGCCTCGCCCTGCTGCGCGTCGGTGGGGGCGACGAAAAAACCGATGTAGAGCCCCAGAACCGTGAGCAGCGCCGCGGCGACCGCGCACCAGCGCGCGAGCGCGCCGGCGAGCGGAAAGAACGTCTGCGGCGACGCGAACCAGAACCACTTGATGCCTTGAGCGCTCATTGCGCGGAAATTCCAGCATTCATTCCAGAGAAATCCTCAGTGCCGCCGCGATCCCCCAGGGCGCCAACGCCGCCGCCCCGACCAGCAACGCGCCGAGCAGCAGCAGCTGCCCCTGCCCGCCCAGGCCCGCCGACGCCATCTCCACGCTTCCCGCGCCCATGATCAGCACGGGCACGTACAGCGGCAGGACCAGCAGCGACAGCAGCACGCCGCCGCCGCGAAGGCCGAGGGTCAGCGCGGCGCCGATCGCGCCGATGAGGCTGAGAACCGGCGTGCCCAGGAGCAATGATAACGCCAGCACGCCATACAAAGACGGCGCGAGGTCGTATTGCAGCGCGAGCAGCGGCGCGATGAGCACCAATGGAAAACCCGATATGAGCCAATGGGCAAAGGTCTTGGCGGCGGCGACCACGCCGAGGGGCGCGGCGCCGAGCAGGAGCTGCTCGAGCGTGCCGTCGGCGTGGTCGGCGGCGAACAGGCGCGCGAGCGAGAGCATGCTGGAAAGGAGCGCCGCCACCCAGATCACGCCGGGCGCGATCGAGCGCAGCAGGTTCGGCTCGGCGCCCACGCCCAGCGGAAACAGGCTCGCCACGATGACGAAGAAAAGCAGCGCCGTGGCCGCGTCGCTGCGCCGGCGCAGCGCGAGCAGCAGGTCGCGGCGGACGATGCAGCGGATCGAATCAAGCATCGCGCCCGCCCAGCTCCAGGATCCGTCCGCCGACATGCGTTTCCTGGTGCGTCGTGTAGACGACCATGCCCCCGCGCGCGACCTGGCTCGAGATGAGGCCCTCCATCAGCGACGCGGCCGCGGTGTCGAGCGCCGCGAGCGGCTCGTCGAGAAGCCAGAGCGGCACCGACTCGCTCAGCGCGAGGCGCGCCAGCGCCGCGCGCCGGCGCTGCCCCTGCGACAGCCTCTTCAGGAAGGTGGTTTCGGGGATCCCGAAGCGCTCGAGCGCCTGGGCGATCGAGCCGGCGGAGGCCGGCGTGCCGGCGAGCGCGCAGGTGATCGAAAGATTCTCCGCGGCGGTCAGCTCGTCCTTCACTCCCGGCGCATGGCCGATGTAGACGAGCCGGCGCGAATACTCCTCGCGCAGGTCCAGGATCCGCCCGCCGTCCCAGCGCACCTCTCCGGCCGCGGGGGCCAGCAGGCCGCACAGGATCCGCAGCAGGCTGGTCTTGCCCTGGCCGTTCGCGCCGGCGACCCTCAGCAGCTCGCCCGGACGGAGGGTGAACGACAGCGCGCGGAACAGAACCCGCCCGCCCCGCTCGCAATCCACCCCGGCCGCTTCAAGCACATTGCATTTTCACAGAAATCCGCGACCGCCGGATTCGAGGCCTCAAGCGGCGTCGGCGCCGGGCGCGGCGACGGACCGGGGCCGGGCGGCGGCTGTGCGAAGCAGCTCCGAGTTGGGGCATCCGGCGAGCGGCGAGTCCGCGCCGGCGGCAAGGCGCCGTTCGCATTGAGCGCTCGCCTCGCACACGGCGCAGCGCATCTCCGCCCGCACCAGCGCATCGCGATCATCGACCTGCGCGCCCTGCCGGCGCAGGAATGCATGGATCGGAAGGCGATGGCCGACGAGCTTGCGCCAGTCCGGCAGGATGCCGACGAGCAGGCCTGCGATCGCTGCGGCGGCCAGGAGGGCCATCAGGGTGCCAGGCTCGGGAAGGCTCATGAGCGGACTCCTGCCAGGACCTTCGCACGCAGCAGCAGCGCACTATTCGCGCAGAAGGGCGCGCGCGGACCGCAGTAGGCTCGCGAGGCGCAACGCGCGCAGCGCTGCACCGCCTGCCCGAGCGCGTTGATGCCGACGAATTCCTCGACCTGCGCCGCGGCGAGCATGCGCCGCGTGACGTACGTGAATGTGCCCATGAGCGCTCCTTTCGTTTTCAGGGCCTTGCCTTAAGCTACGCCG
>CAYOVM010000126.1:0-9733 GCA_964407355.1 uncultured Enterobacteriaceae bacterium | reverse complement strand
TGGAGGAGTTCGACGTTCGTGGGCAGCGGCTGGCCGCGCTGTGCCTGCTCGGTTTCCTGCTCTTCAGCTACCCGCTGCTGGCGGTATTCAATGTTCAGGAGACGGTCCTCGGAATACCCGCGCTCTACGCGTATTTCTTCATCGCCTGGCGGCGCTGATCGTCCTCATGGCGCTCGCGGTCGAGCGGCAGGAATAGCGGGCAAGGGGGGACGCGTGCTCATCGCCGAGCCGAAGGACATCCGCTTCGGCGACAATCCGCCGAAAACGCGCTCGGGGAAAATCATGCGCCGCCTGCTGCGCTCGATCGCGACAGGCGAAGAGATTACGCAGGACGTCTCGACCCTGGAAAATCCGGCGATTCTCGCATCGCGTCATCGTGAACGGACAGATGTTCGCCGGCATCTTCACGCTCGGGGTGCTCGGCTACTGCGCCAATGCGGTGTTTCTCTTCATCGAGCAGCGCATCCTGCGCTGGCGGCCGCGCGCCGCGATGTAGCGAACGTTTATCAGACGGGGTGCTTATGAAATCGAAATGGCTGGCGTGCGGAACGGTCGCGGTCGCGGCGTTGGCTGCGCAACGGGTTTGCGCCTGGGAGCCGCCGCCGGACAACGGCACGCTCAAGAAAGCGCAAGTGGCCGAAATCCTGGCCGCCGACGACTACGCCGAGACAACGGGCTACAAGCAGAAGATCGAATACATCGATTTCACTTCCTATGGCAAAAAATTCACCCAGGTGTTCGTCCGGCTCGATCCCGAGCGTCCGCGCCTGCACCAGGGCAGGAAGATCGTGGTGGTCGCCGGCGAGGCCGGCAGCGAATACGCCATGGACTTCATCGAGACGGTGGAGGGCAGGGAAGGCATGGGACCCTGGCTCGCGAAGCGCGGCATCACCTTCATCGCCCCGACGCGCGTAGGACGCTGGAACTTTCTGGCCGCCGACGGCACAGGTTCATGGAAGGACGTACCGCTGGATCAACGGATGCCGATTTTCAACCGCGACCAGAAAGCGCATTGGACGGCTGACGACTACGCTTCGCAGCCTATAGGCGGCGGAACGTCGAGCCCCACCGCGAGTGAATACGTGCGTGTGCCGAAGCCCGGGACCGAGCTTTATCGCCAGATGCTCGCCGGCAACGGCGTGACCATGCTCGCCGGGTACCGCAAAGCGCTCGAGCACGCGCTGCCGCCGGCGGAGCGCAAGAAGTCGCTCCTGCTCTATTGGGGAATGTCGACGGGCGGGGCGTTCCTCTATCCGCTTGCGAAGCATATAACGCCGGATGGCTATCTCGGATGGGGCACGAGCAGCACCGGCGTCGCGTTTTTCAACAGCCGGGCGAAGGCGGGTAACTTCGAGTGGGCGTACGATCGCTCCGCGTTGCGTGTACGCGAGCGCGGGACGAAAGACTTCGACTTCTATACCAGGCATGTCTCCGAAGAGACCAAGGCGCTCTGGTATCGGCAGGCCTTGAAGAATCCGCGGTTCAAGAGCCTCGAAGACCCGACGATGTTCTACAACAGCGGCGCGCTCGGCGATATGGCGATGCGGCTGTGGACGTCCGATTTCCTGCCCGCGGAGCAGCGCAAGCAGGGGTTCGTGAAGCTCGCGCAGGACCTCTTCGATGTTTCCTACCCGCCGCAGGAGCTGAAGCAGGTTGCGATCCTCGAGATGAACGGGACGCTGGACGAAGTGCTGACGCCGAAAGTCGTCGATGCGGCTCGGGAAATCATGGAGCCGTATGCAGGCAAATACCGCGTCGCCCGAGTCGAGGATTTCCATCACTACCTTTTCACGCAGGACAGCATCAAGGTGGTGGGCAGCCTGTGGCTACGGTTCATCGAGTCGGGGTATTTCGACCACGCTCCAGCGAGCACGACTAAATCCGCGCAACCAGCGCGCTAGAACGCCTGATGCATTCCGGTTCGTATCGCGCCCGATGGATTCTCGCGGCGCTCTTCGCCGGCCTGGCGTTCGCCGCGCGGGCGCAGGAGCCGGGGATCCGCGTCGTCGAGACGCGGCCGCTCGCCACCGAGCAGCCGGCCGGCGCGGCCACGCACGCGTTGCGGTTGGTGCTCTATACGTTCCGCGGCGGCCGCTGGCAGCCCGACGCGATCCTGCCCGCCGCACGGGAAGCGGCCAGCCTGCTCGTCCCCTGCGGCGTGGCGGTGACGGGCGCGGAGCTGCGCGTGCTGGAGGCGCCGCCCCGCTACCGGTATTACGCTACGGCGTTGTCGCGCGACCTGGTGCGGCGCCTGGACGTGCCCAAGCCCGCGATCTTTTTCGTGGACGAGACGCTCAACCGCCCGGCCTTCGATGCGGAGGCCATCGGGCTCGGCAATTCCGCGACCCGCCCGGAGCTCGCGAATACCGTGTGGGTCGCCCACGGCGGGCGCGATCTGCCGCAGGCGCTGGCGCATGAGCTGGTGCATGTGCTGGCGAACAGCGGCGAGCATAGCGAGGAGCCGGGCAACCTTATGGGCGAGGAGACCTCGGCGCAGGCTACGCGCCTGTCGCCCGCGCAATGCGCGGACCTGCGCCGCCAGGGCGAGGCGAACGGATTGCTCAAGCGGCTTCGTGCCGGCTGAGGGGCACAGCGTTCAGAAAGCGAGGAAGCGCACATGACCGACAGCATGCAGGACATGGACAGTTTTTTCCGCAAACGGGGCTTCGGCAAGGTCATCGGCTTCGGCGAGCGGCCGGCGCTGCTGGTGATCGACATCATCGGCGCCTTCACCAATCCCGATCTGCCGCTCGGCGCGAACCTGGACAAGGTGATCGAGCAGACCAAGCGCGTGCTTGCGCCGGCGCGCATGGCGAGCCTGCCGATTTTCTTCAGCTCGGTGGCCTACGAGGACAAGGACCTGCGCGACGCGGGCGTCTGGGCGCTGAAGCAATCGGGTGTCATGACGCTGCGCGCCGGCACGCCCGAGGTGGAAGTCGACGCGCGCCTGGAGCGCCGTGCCGGCGAGCCGCTCATCGTCAAGAAATACGCTTCGGTCTTCTTCGGCACGGACCTCATCACGCGGCTGCACACGCTCAAGATCGACACCCTGATCCTGACCGGCTGCACCACGAGCGGCTGCGTGCGCGCGACGGCCGTCGACGGTCTGCAATACGGATTGCGCGTCATGGTCGCCAGGGAGGCGGTCGGCGATCGCGCCGCCCCCGCGCACGAGCAAAGCCTTTTCGATCTCAACGCGAAATATGCGGACGTCGTCTCCGTCGACGACGTGCTCGCCTATCTCTCGAAATTCACTCGCTCTTCCGTGTAAACGAGCCATCCAAGGAGAAGCCATGGAAAACAAGCTCTATTCCTACTCGCCGATCATCAGGCGCCCGAAGCTCGAGCTTCCGAACGGCGCACGCGTCGCCTTCTGGATCGGCCTCAACATCGAATACTTCGAGGTGGGCAAGCCCTCGACCAGCATTCACGGCCTGACGGCGGCGTTCGCGCCGGATCCGCTGAACCATGGCTGGCGCGACTACGGCCCGCGCGTCGGCCTGTGGCGCACGATGGAGATCCTCGACAAGCATGGGATGCGCGCGAGCGTGCTGCTGAACTCCGACGTATGCAAGCACAACCCCGAGATCATCGAGGAAGGCAACAAGCGCAACTGGGCGTGGCTCGCGCACGGGAAGAACAACTCCACGCTGCAGGTCGGGATGGAGCGCGAGCAGGAGCGCGCCTACCTCACCGACGTGGTCAACACCATCAGGAAGGCGACCGGCAAGCAGCCCAAGGGCTGGCTCGGACCGGCGCTCTCGGAGACGTTCAACACCCCCGACCTGCTGGAGGAGCTGGGCCTCTCCTACATCTGCGACTGGTGCGCCGACGATCAGCCCTTCAAGCTCAATACGAAGAAAGGCGGGATGATCTCCGTGCCCTACTCGATCGAGGTCAACGACATTCCGCTCTTCCTGGGGCAGGGCATGTCGGGCCCGGATTTCTGCCAGCTCGTGATCGACCAGTTCGACGTGCTCTATGAGGAAGGCAAGAAGACCGGCCGGGTGATGTGCCTCGCGCTGCACCCCTTCCTCATCGGCTTGCCATTCCGCAGCAAGTACCTCGACAAGGCGCTTGCCCACATCAAAAGCCACAAGGACGTCTGGCTGCCGACGAGCGACGAGATCGCCGACTGGTATCTGAAGAGGGAATAGACGATGAATCGGGCATACTTGGAGGCATTGAAGCGGGCGCGGTAAAACGGCCTGCGAGAGCCGCCGAGGAGGGACGATGGAGGACGAGTTCGACGTTCGGGGGCAGCGCCTGGCCGCTCTGTGTCTTCTCGGCTTGCTGCTCTTCAGCTATCCCTTGCTCGCGGTGTTCAACGTCCAGGCTGCGGTCTTCGGAATCCCCGTGCTCTACATGTACTTCTTCGTCGCCTGGGGCGCGCTCATCGCTCTGATGGCTCTGGCGATCGAGCGGCGCGACTAGTTTGCGATGGGGGAGAGCGGCGTGCTCGAAGGCTGGGTCGTAGTGGTCACGTCGTTCGCCTACCTCGGGCTTCTCTTCGCGATCGCCTACTACGCGGATCAGCGTGCCGATGCCGGCCGTTCGGTCATCGCGAGCCCGTACATCTACAGCCTCTCGCTTGCAGTGTACGCGACGGCCTGGACCTTCTATGGCAGCGTCGGGCGCGCGGCGGAGAACGGCGTCGGTTTCCTGCCGATCTACATCGGTCCGACGCTGATGATCGCGCTGTGGTGGATCGTGATGCGCAAGATCCTGCGCATCAGCAAGCAGAACCGCATCACCTCGCTCGCCGACTTCATCGCGTCGCGCTACGGCAAGAGCGCGCTGCTCGGCGGCGTGGTGACGGTGATCGCGGTGATCGGCATCCTGCCCTACATCTCCTTGCAGCTGAAGGCGGTGTCGGCCAGCTTCACCACGGTCTTGCAGTATCCCGCGATCGTCATGCCGGCGAAGGTGGGCGCCGCTCCGCTGCTGGGCGATACCGCGCTCTGGGTGGCGCTGATCCTCGCCGCGTTCACAATCCTGTTCGGCACGCGCCACCTTGACACTGCGGAGCATCACGAAGGCATGGTCGCGGCGATCGCCTTCGAATCGCTGGTGAAGCTGGTGGCCTTCGTCGCGGTCGGCGCCTGGGTTAGCTGGGGCCTGTACAACGGCTTTGGCGACATCTTCGAGCGCGCGGCGGCCGATCCGCAGCTCGAGTCGATGCTCGCGCCGTTCGGAGGCGTAGGCGGCGACTACTCGAGCTGGATCTGGCTGACCATCCTATCGATGCTCGCCATCATGTTCCTGCCGCGCCAGTTCCAGGTGACGGTGATCGAAAACAAGGACGAGGGCCACCTGAAGAAGGCGATCTGGCTGTTCCCGCTCTACATGCTGGCGATCAACATCTTCGTGCTGCCGATCGCGTTCGGCGGGCTGCTGCATTTCCCCGCCGGCAGCGCGGACGCCGACTCGTTCGTGCTCACACTGCCGATGTCGCAGAAGCAGGAGCTGCTCGCGCTGGTAGTGTTCATCGGCGGCCTGTCGGCGGCCACCGGCATGGTGATCGTCGAGACCATCGCGCTCTCCACCATGGTGTGCAACGACCTCGTGATGCCGGTTCTGCTGCGGATGCGTGCGCTGCGCCTGAACGAGAGGCGCGACCTCACCGGCCTGCTGCTCTATATTCGGCGCGGCGCGATCGTGCTGATCCTGCTGCTCGGCTACCTCTACTTCAAGATCGCGGGCGAAGCCTACGCCCTGGTGTCGATCGGCCTGATCTCGTTCGCCGCGGTGGCGCAGTTCGCGCCCGCGGCCCTCGGGGGCATTTTCTGGAAGGGCGGCACGCGCCGCGGCGCGCTCGCGGGACTGACCGCGGGATTCCTGGTCTGGTTCTACAGCCTGCTGCTGCCGGCGTTCGCGCGCTCGGAGTGGCTGCCGATCGGCTTCCTCGAGCACGGCCCGTTCGGCATCGAGCTGCTCAAGCCGCTCGCCCTGTTCGGCGTGGCCGGCCTCGACCAGATCACGCACGCGATGATCTGGAGCATGGTGGCGAACATCGGCGCCTACGTCGCGGTGTCGCTGATGTACGCGCCGAGCGCGGAAGAGCACCGCCAGGCGACGCTGTTCGTCGACGTGTTCAAGCGCCCGGAGGGGGCGGGCGGCGCGCGCCTGCGGCGCGGCACCGCGTCGGCTTCGGAGCTGTTCAACGTGCTGGCGCGCTTTGTCGGCCTGGCGGCGGCGCGCGACGCCTTCGCCGAGCATGCGCGCCGCGGAAACGAGGCCGACCTGGTGCACTTCGTGGAAAACCAGCTCGCCGGCGTGATCGGCGCGGCATCGGCGCACATCATGCTCGCCTCGGTGGTGAAGGAGGAGGCGCTGACGCTCGCCGAAGTGCGCGCGGTGCTCGACGAAGCGTCGCAGGTCGTGGTCACCAGCCATCGCCTGGAGCAGAAGTCGCAGGAGCTCGAGCGCGCCACGCAGGGGCTGCGCGCGGCGAACGAGCGGCTCACCGAGCTCGACCGCATGAAGGACGAGTTCGTCTCCACCGTGTCGCACGAGCTGCGCACGCCGCTCACCTCGATCCGCTCGTTCACCGAGATCTTGCACGACAATCCGGGCCTGCCGGTCGCGGAGCGTAGCCGCTTCCTCGGCATCGTGATCAAGGAAACCGAGCGCCTGACGCGGCTCATCAACCAGGTGCTCGACGTGTCGCGCCTCGAATCCGGCCGCGTCGAGTGGCACGAGTCGCTGCTAGACCTGCGCGAGGTGATCGAGGACACCGCGGCCTCGACCAGCCAGCTGTTCCACGAGCGCAACGTGCGCCTGGAGCGCAGCCTGCCGGCGCGCGTGCCGAAGGTGCGCGCCGACCTGGACCGCATAGTGCAGGTGGTGGTCAACCTGCTGTCGAACGCGGTCAAGTTCATCGAGCCGGGGCGCGGCCGGGTGGAGATCGCGCTCGCCGAGGAGGCGGGGTTCCTGCGCGTAGACGTGCGCGACAACGGCCCCGGCATCCGCCCCGAGCACCAGGAAATGATCTTCGAGAAGTTCCGCCAGGCCGCCGATCCGCTCACCGGCAAGGCGCAGGGCAGCGGCCTGGGCCTGTACATCAGCCGCCGCATCATCGAGCACTCCGGCGGGCGGCTGTGGGTGACCAGCCATCCCGGGCAGGGCGCGTGTTTTTCCTTCACCCTGCCGCTCGTCCATGAAGAAGCGGCGCTTACCGCATGACGCAACCCACCGCCTACGTGGTGGATGACGAAGAGTCCATCCGTACCCTCTGGGAGTGGCTGATGAGCTCCAACGGCATCGCGGTGCAGACCTTCGCTTCCGCCGCGGCGTTCATCCAGTCCTACCGGCGTGGCGACCCCGGCTGCCTGGTGCTCGACGTGCGGCTGCCGGGGATGAGCGGCCCGGAGCTGCAAGGTTATCTCAAGCGCGAGGCGATCGAGATCCCGATCGTGTTCGTCAGCGCCCATGGCGACGTGCCCACCGCCGTGAACGCGCTCAAGGGCGGCGCGGTGGATTTCATCCAGAAGCCGTTCGACTACCGCCAGGCGGTGGCGGTGGTGCGCGGGGCGCTCGAGCGCGATGCGCAGGACCGGGAGCGGCGCGCGCAGCGCGAGCAGCTCGCCGAGCGGCTCGCGGCGCTCACCGAGCGCGAGCGCGGCGTTCTGCAGCGGATCATCGAAGGCAAGCCGAACAAGGTGATCGCCGCCGAGCTCGACATCAGCGTGAAGACGGTCGAGGCGCACCGCGCGAAGGTGATGGAGAAGATGGCGGTCGACTCGGTCGCGGAGTTGGTGCGGCGCACCATAGGGTTTTCCCTAATGGAGGCTCCCGGAGGGGGCGGCTAGCATCCGCCGCTGGTACCTAGCAAAAGTACAATACCGCGCCGCGAACTCGCGGGAACTCAGCAAACTAGGGGGAGGCCCGAGTGCAACTGACCGAACGGCAACAGGAATACTGGCGCAAGAACCTCGTCATCACCGCAGTCCTTTTGTCCATCTGGTTCGTCTTCACCTTCGTCGAAGCCTGGTTCGCGCGTGAGCTGAACCAGATCACGTTCTTCGGCTGGCCGCTCGCCTTCTGGTTCTCGGCGCAGGGGTCGCTCGCAATCTACGTGGCGATCATCGGCGCGTACGCGTACCTCATGGGCAAGCTCGACAAGGAATACCAAGTAGACGAGGGAGACCTGGAATGAGCACCGCCGTCCAATCGCATTCGGCGTTCAACCGCCAGCTCAAGAAGTACTACAGCTTCTACACGCTGGGCTTCATCGGCTTCCTGGTCGCGCTGGCGATCGCCGAGCAGATGGGCATGTCGCGCCAATGGATCGGCTACTGGTTCCTGTTCGCCACCATCGCGCTCTACGCCGGCATCGGCATCATGAGCCGCACGGCCGACGTGTCGGAGTACTACGTCGCCGGCCGGCGCGTGCCCGCCTTCTTCAACGGCATGGCGACCGGCGCGGACTGGATGAGCGCGGCGTCGTTCATCGGCATGGCGGGCACGCTGTTCCTGTCGGGCTTCGACGGCCTGGCCTGGGTAATGGGCTGGACGGGCGGCTACTGCCTGGTGGCACTGTTCCTCGCGCCCTACCTGCGTAAGTTCGGCCAGTTCACGATCCCGGACTTCCTCGCCGAGCGTTACGGCGGCAACATCGTGCGCACCATCGGCATCATTTCGGCGATCACCTGCTCGTTCGTCTACGTGGTGGCGCAGATCTACGGCGTCGGCCTGATCACCAGCCGGTTCACCGGCCTGGAATTCGGCATCGGCGTGTTCGTCGGCCTCGGCGGCATCCTGGTCTGCTCGATGCTCGGCGGCATGAAGGCGGTGACCTGGACCCAGGTCGCGCAGTACATCATCCTGATCATCGCCTACCTGACGCCGGTGGTCTGGCTCGGCATCAAGCACACCGGAGTCCCGGTGCCGCAGCTGGCGTACGGCCCGGTGCTGCAAAAGGTCACCGAGCTGGAGAAGAAGATCACCAACGATCCGAAGGAGCAGGAGGTGCGCAAGACCTTCGCCGACCGCGCGGCCGCCGGCCGCGAGGCGCTCAAGGATCCGGAGAAGGCTTGGAAGGAAGGCCGTGGCGCGCTCGAGAAGCGGCTCGCCGACATGAAGGCGCGCAACGCCTCGCCGGAAGAAACCGCCGCGGTGGAAAGAGCGCTTGCCGCCTATCCGGGCAGCGCTACGGCGGCGCGCTCGATCTACCAGCGCGAGGCCGGCATGGCCGCGCGCTCGGGCGGGCCGCGGCCGCACGCCGAAGCGTTCCCGGGACCGACAGAGGCGGCGCGCGATACCGCGCGGCTGAACTTCCTCGGAATCGTGTTCTGCATGATGTTCGGCACCGCGGCGCTTCCGCACATCCTGATGCGCTACTACACCACGCCCAGCGTGCAGCAGGCGCGCGTCTCGGTGTTCTGGTCGCTGTTCTTCATCTTCCTGCTGTACTTCACCGCGCCCTGCCTGGCAGTGCTCGCCAAGTACGACATGTACTCGAACCTGGTGGGCAGCTCGTTCGCGTCACTACCCGCATGGGCGGCGGCATGGGCGAAGGTGGATCCAGGATTGCTGAACATCACCGACATCAACAAGGACGGCATCGTTCAGTGGGCCGAGGTGGTGATTGGCGGTGACCTGATCGTTCTGGCCACTCCCGAGATCGCAGGCCTGCCGTACGTGGTATCCGGCCTGGTCGCGGCCGGCGCGCTGGCGGCGGCGCTGTCCACCGCCGACGGCCTGCTGTTGACCATCGCCAACGCCCTGTCGC
>CAYOVM010000125.1:0-9802 GCA_964407355.1 uncultured Enterobacteriaceae bacterium | reverse complement strand
CGATCGTCGAAGCGCACGATGTCGTCCTCGCCGAGATACGAGCCGGACTGGACCTCGATGAGATACAGCGGCATCTTGCCGGGATTCTCGAGCCGGTGCTTCACACCGAGCGGGATGTAGGTGGACTCGTTCTCGGAGATCATGATGACGTCGTCCCCGCGCGTGACCTTCGCGGTTCCGGATACCACCACCCAGTGCTCGGCGCGGTGGTGATGCATCTGCAGCGAGAGCGCCTGGCCGGGTTTCACCATCAGGCGCTTCACCTGGAAGCGCGAGCCTGCGTCGATGGATTCGTAATAGCCCCACGGCCGGTAAACGCGGCTATGGGAGACATGCTCGGTGCGCTTGCCGCGGTCGAGCTCCTCGACGATTTCCTTCACCTGCTCCGAGCGCGAGCGCTCGCTCACGAGGATGGCGTCGTCGGTCTCCACCACCAGCAGGTCCTTCACGCCGAGCAGATAGACGAGGCGGCTGTCCGCCCGCACGTAGGAACCGGTCACGTCGTGCAGGTGGGCGTCGCCGCGCGTGACGTTGCCGGCGGCGTCCTTTTCCGCGATGTCCCAGAGCGCCGACCAGGAGCCGACATCGCTCCAGCCCATGTCGGCGGGCACCACCGCGCCGTCGGCGGTCTTCTCCATGACCGCGTAGTCGATCGACTCGGAGGGGCAGCGCTCGAACGCCTTCGCCTCCAGCCGCAGGAAGTCGAGATCGCGCGCCGCGCCGGCGAGCGCCGCTTCGGCGGCCTCGAGGATGTCCGGCCGGTGCTTTTTCAGCTCTTTCAGGAAGCGCTTCGCGGAGAACGCGAACATGCCGCTGTTCCAGAGGAAGCGGCCGGAGGCGAAGTATTCCTGGGCCTTGTCGGCCTTCGGCTTCTCGATGAATCGCGCTACGCGCAACACGCCGGGCGCTTCGGGCAGCGGCGCGCCGGGCTCGATGTAGCCGTAGCCCGTGGCGGGATACGTGGGCCGGATGCCGAAGGTAAGGAGGAAGCCCTTGCGCGCCGCCTGGATCGCCGCCGCCGCCGCGGCGCTGAACGCCTTCAGGTCGCGGATCGCGCTGTCGGATGGAACGACGAGCAGCATGCCGTCCGGATCCTCCTTCGCCACGTACAGCGCCGACACCGCCACCGCGGGAGCGGTGTTTCGGCCCACGGGCTCGAGGATCTGCACCGCCGGCCGGATCTCGAGCGCATTGAGCTGCTCCGCGACGAGGAAGCGGTGCTCGTTGTTGCTGACGACGACGGGCGCTCCGCAATCCGGCAGCGAGGCGAGCCGCAGCACTGTGTCCTGCAGCATCGAGCGCTCGCTCACCAGCGGAAGAAACTGCTTCGGCAGCAGCCGGCGCGACATCGGCCACAGGCGGCTGCCGCTGCCGCCGCAAAGAACGACCGGATGGAGTCTGCCCTTCATTTTTCTCTCACGCCGCCATTCTAGTCCGCAGGTGCTCGAGCAGCCGCCGCGTGCGCCCGAGAAGCGCCGGGTAGGAGAACCGCTCGAGGTGCGCGACGGCCCGTCGCGGATCGGGGCGAAGTTTCTCCGCCATGATCGCTTTTATCAGAAGCTCGAATGCGGCACCGCCGTCCTCGCGCGGGTCGCGGTAGAGATAGCCCGTCTCGCCGTCCAGCACCGTCTCCGTGAAGGGCGGCGCCCTGGGCGCGAGCACGGGGGTGCCGCACATCTGAGCTTCCAGCACGTTGAGGCCGAGGGCTTCCTTCTCCGGCAGTCCGGTGAGCAGATAGTCGATGCGCGGAAAGACCGCCGCGACGTTCTCCTGGTAGCCCCAGAAGCGCACGCGCCCGGCGAGCGGCGCGAGCTCCCTTTTCAGATCGCGGACCTGGGCGAATCCGCCCGCGCCGAAGATCTCGACATTCACCGCGTGGCGCGCAAGGATCGGCGCGAGGCTCGAGAAAAGCAGCGGGAACTGCTTGATCGGCACGATGAGCGAGACCACGCCGAGCGTGAGCCCCGGCCGCTTCGCGTATTCAGGTTCCTTCGACAGGCCGAAGAGCGGCTGCAGGCTGCCGAGCAGCCGGTCGCGCGCCTTGCGGCGGTCCCACATGTACGGCGATCTCGCGAGCACCGGCGCCGCCGGATCGCCGCGCGCCACGTCGGCCATGCCGTACATCGGCTCGGGATAGAGCCGCTCGACGCCGGCGCGGCGCAGCAGATCCATGCAGTAGCCGGAGACCGTTGCGACCAGCCCGCAGTGATTGAGCCATCCCGGCTCGCGCTGGTGCATCGGCAGGTGCGCGAAGCCCGCCAGGAAATGGTTCTTCGACAGATCTTTCGCGGTTTTCTCGGAAAGCTTGGTGTGAACGAGGACGCACGCGCCGCGCGCCGGCAGGTGCGCGGGAAGCTCGCTTTCGTCCTCGGCGGTCACGCGACGGACGGGCAGATCGTCCCAGAACCGGTTCTCCGGATGGACATACAGGGTGACCTCGGCGCCCGCTTCGAGGAGCGCCCGGGTGAGCGAGCGCGTGTACATCTCGCCGCCGCCGACGATGTTCTGCAGATTGACGTTGTGGACGTGCAAGGCGGGCGAGCCGGGGATCAGGCCACTCCGCGCGCGGCGGGCAGTTTCAT
This sequence comes from uncultured Enterobacteriaceae bacterium, assembly GCA_964407355.1. GTDB lineage: Bacteria > Pseudomonadota > Gammaproteobacteria > Burkholderiales > SG8-39 > SCGC-AG-212-J23. The sequence goes on along the minus strand of CAYOVM010000125.1, from coordinate 7,220 downwards.
TTCTTGGCGTAGTAGCTTTTGAACCAGGCGGCGAAGCGGCCGAGCCCGACCTCGAGCGGCGTCGACGGCGCGAAGCCGACCGCGCGCTGCAGCGCGCTCGTGTCGGCGTAAGTCGCCGGCACGTCGCCGGGCTGCATGGGCTTCAGCTCGAGCTTCGCCTTTTTCCCGAGGACCCGCTCGAGCGCGCCGATGTAGTCGAGCAAGGCGACCGGCTCGTGGTTGCCGATGTTGTACACCGCGTAGGGCGCCTCGCCTTGCTTTGCCTCGATGCCGGCATCGAGCACCCGCAGCGTACCTTCGACGATGTCGTCCACGTAGGTGAAATCGCGCTGCATCTTGCCGCGGTTGAAGACCGGGATCGGCTCGCCCTCGAGGATGGCGCGCGCGAAGAGCATCGGCGACATGTCCGGGCGGCCCCACGGGCCGTAGACGGTGAAGTAGCGCAGGCCGGTCGCCGGGATCGCGTACAGGTGGCTGTAGACGTGCGCCATCAGCTCGTTCGACTTCTTGGTGGCGGCGTACAGGCTCACGGGATGATCGACGTTCTGCGTCTCGGCCCAGGGCAGCTCGGCGTTGGTGCCGTAGACGCTCGAGCTCGAGGCGTAGACAAGATGCCGCGGCGGCGCCTCGCGGCAGCATTCGAGCAGGTTGGCGAAGCCGACGACGTTCGTGCGCACGTAGGCGGCGGGGTTCTCGAGCGAATAGCGCACCCCGGGCTGGGCGGCGAGGTGCAGCACGAGGTCCGGTCTTGCCTTCCGGTAAGCCTTGCGCAGCGCCGAGGCGTTGGCGATGTCGAGCTTCTCGAAGGCGAAGCCTTTCCCGCCGAGCTGCTTCAGGCGGTCCTTCTTCAGCTTCACCGAGTAATACGGCGACAGGTTGTCGAGGCCGAACACCTTGTCGCCGCGCGCGAGCAGGCGCTGCGCGCAGTGCATGCCGATGAAGCCGGCGGCGCCGGTGACGAGAACCCTCATTGCCGGCCGCTCATCTTCCCCTCATCTTCCCCTCATCTCCCCTTCTCCGCTCGGTGCAGCTCGATCAGCTTCGCGTACTTGAGGTAGCTGTTCATGCAGCCGATGGAGATGTGCGCGAGCCCCGCCACGCCGTCGAGGAAGCCCAGGCGCAAGACGTAGAACTTGAGAAAGCGCACGAGCGGCGAGAACAGCATGTGCAGCAGGTTCGCGCTGCGGCCGAGCTCGAACGCCTGGCGCGCGGCGAGCGTGGTGTAGCGGTTCTGGCGCTCGAGGTAGGCGGCGAGATCGTCGGAGGAGTCGTGCATCAGGTCGCCGCGCAGCGTGCCGGGGGTCACCGCGTAGAGCACCTTCTCGTGGACGAGGTCGTCGCTCCAGCGCGCGTTCAGGCGGTTGAAAAGACGCGGGCTCCAGTCGGGATAGCCCTCGCCGTGCGAGAGCCAGCGGCCCATGAAGCGGTTGCGCCGCGGCATGCGGTACACCGGGGACACCGGCGCCGCGAGCGCCGCCTGGATGCTCGCCGCGAGCTCGGGCGACACGCGCTCGTCCGCGTCGATGCAAAGCACCCAGTCGTGCGCCGCCTGCTCGACGGCGAACTGCTTCTGCCGGCCGTAGCCGAGCCACTCCTTCTGCACCACGCGGGCGCCGCGGCGCCGGGCGATCTCGATCGTGCCGTCGCTGCTCGCCGAGTCGACGATCAGGATCTCGTCGGCGAACGCGAGGCTCTCGAAGCAGGCGTCGATGACGGTGGCGGCGTTGCGGGTGATGAGCACGGCCGAGAGCTTGGCTCGGGGGGCGGCGGTCGGCGCGGCGATCAATTGTTATCCCGTAGAATCGGCGGGGCCTATTCTATCCAATGCGAAGAATCCTCTTTGTAAAGACCTCTTCGCTCGGGGACGTCGTGCATCACTGCCCCTCGGTCAGCGACGCCGCCCGCAAGCTGCCGGGGGCCGAGATCGACTGGGTGGTCGAGGCTCCCTTTGCCGGCGTCGCGGCGATGCACCGCGCGGTGCGCCGCGTGATCCCGGTGGCATTGCGGCGCTGGCGCCGCGCGCCCTGGAGTCCCGCCGTGTGGCGGGAGATGGCCGAGTTCAGGCGAGCGCTCTCGCAGGAGCGCTACGACGCGGTGGTCGATACACAGGGCCTGCTGAAAAGCGCGATCATCTCGTCCTTCGCTTCAGGTCCGCGGCACGGCCTCGATCGCGCGAGCGCGCGCGAGGCGCTGGCGGCGCCCTTCTACCGCGTCACGCATTCGGTGCCGAGGGCGCTGCACGCCGTCGAGCGGAACCGCCTGCTCACCGCGAGCGCTCTCGGTTACGCGCTCGATGGCACGGTCGACTACGGCCTCGCGACGAAACATCCATCCCTCGAGACCGCCCCGGCTCCCTACGCGGTATTCCTGACCATGACGAGCCGCGACGACAAGCTCTGGCCCGATGAGCGCTGGATCGAGCTCGGCCGAAGCCTGGGCACGCGCATCGTGCTGCCGTGGGGAAGCGCGGCCGAGAAGATGCGCTCGGAGCGCATCGGCGCAGAGATAGGCAACGCAACGGTACCCTCCCGGATGTCGCTCGGAGAGCTTTCCGCTCTCTTTCAAAAAGCCGATCTTGCCGTGGGCCTCGATACAGGGCTCACCCATCTTGCGGCGGCGCTGGGCGTGCGCACGGTGGGAATTTTTTGCGGCTCCGATCCCGCGCTTACGGGGTTGTATGGCGCGCCCAACGCTGTCAACGTCGGCGCGATCGGCCGCCCGCCCGCGGCGGCCGACGTCCTGAGAGCCCTCGCTTGAGAGGCCTATACACGCTCGCGCTCAGGGTCGCGCTGCCGTTCATCCTGCTGCGGTTGTGGTGGCGCGGCCGGCGCGAGCGCGGCTACCGGGAAAACATCGCCGAGCGGTTCGGAAAACACGCGGCCGACAGGAATCCATCCCGGCCGGCGGCGAAGATCCTCTGGATCCACGCGGTCTCGGTGGGCGAGGCGCGCGCCGCGGCGCCGCTCGTGCATGCGCTGAGACAGGCACTGCCCGACCATCGGCTGCTGATGACCTGCATGACCGCCGCCGGCCGCGCGACGCTCGAGCAGCTCTACGGCGAGGTGGCGAGCATCGTCTGGCTGCCGTACGACTACCCGGGCGCTGCGCATCGATTCCTCGAGCATTTCAAGCCGCGGCTCGGTGTGCTGATGGAAACCGAGCTCTGGCCGAACCTGCTCGCAGCCTGCGCCGGGAAAGGCGTGCCGGTGCTCCTCGCGAACGCGCGCATGTCCGAGAAATCCGCGCGCCGCTACGCGCGCTGGGCCGGGCTTACCGCGCCTGCGCTTCGCTCCCTCGCCGCGGTCTGTGCGCAGAGCGAGGACGACGCGAAGCGGCTGCGCGAGCTTGGCGCACCGCTGGCGGAGGTCAGCGGCAATCTCAAGTTCGACGTGCTGCCGGCGCCGTCGCAGGTCGCCGCCGGCCGCGCGTGGCGCGAGCAGCTCGGGCGGCCGGTGCTGCTTTTCGCGAGCACGCGCGAAGGCGAGGAGAAGCCGCTCCTCGATGCGGTTTCGCAGGACGCCGGCGCGCCGGCGAACCTGCTGGTGGTGATCGTGCCTCGCCATCCGCAGCGCTTCGACGAGGTCGCGCGATGGGCGGACGCGCGCCGCAGCCGGGGCGAAATGCCCGAAGGCCGGCAGAAAATCTATCTCGGCGACACGATGGGCGAGATGGCGTTCTACTTCGCCGCCGCCGACGTGGCGGTGATCGGCGGCTCGTTCGCCCCGCTCGGCGGCCAGAACCTGATCGAGGCGCTCGCCGTGGGCACGCCCGTCGTCGCCGGGCCGAGCATGTTCAACTTCGCCGAGGCGACCCGGCTTGCGGTGAAAGCGGGCGCGGCCGTTCAGGCGGCCGATGCCGTCTCTGCGGTTCGCTTTTCGCTGTCCTTGCTTTCAGACGCGGGGAAGCGCCGGCAGATGTCGGCGGCGGGCCGGGCGCTCTGCGAAGCGCATCGCGGCGCAACCGAGCGCCACCTTCAGGCCTGCCTCAAGCTTTTGCGCGGCCCCTCTACGGCGCGAGCGCGCGGTTGACTTCTTCCAGGTCCTGCTCGATGAGACTGCCGGCGCCGGCTTTCAGCTTGAGCAGGTTGGTGATGGTGTTGTAGCGCGCCACCGAGAGGTCGCGCACGGTCGAGTAGAGCTGCTGCTGCGCGTTGAGCACGTCGATGTTGATGCGCACGCCCACCTCGTAGCCGAGCTTGTTGGAGTCGAGCGCGCTCTGCGACGAGACCCGGGCCTGTTCCAGCGCTCCGACTTGCGCGATGCCGTTGATCACGGCGAGATACGACTGGCGCGTAGCAAGCGCCGCGTTGCGGCGGGCGTTGTCCAGATCGTCGCGGGATCTCAGGCTCAGCGCCGCCGCCTCGCGCTCGCGCGAGCTGATGCCTCCGCCCGCGTACAGCGGCACGGCGAGCTGCACGCCGATCTGCGTCTGTGTGACCGCGCTGCCGACCGGCGCGTTAAGGTTGGTGCCCTGGCTCTGGTCGGTCGAGCCGTGGCTGGCGACGAAATCGACGGTCGGCAGGTGGGCGCTCGCGCTGCGCTTTGCTTCGAGCGCCGCGATCGCCGTGCCGGCCTCCTGGGCCTGCACCTGGTAGCTCTGCCGGGTCGCGAGGTCGACCCAGCTTTGCTCGTCGTTCGGATTCGGCGCGGAGAGCCTGACGTCGGCGCGCAGCGGCTTCAGCACGGCGTATTCCTTGCCGGTGAGCAGGCGCAGCACGCTGCGCCGGTTCTCGAGATCGTTGAGCGCGGCGATCTCCTGCGCCGCGCTCAGGTCCGAGCGGGCCTGCGCTTCGTGCGTGTCGGTGATCGTGGCGGTGCCGACCTCGAAGTTGCGCTTCGCCTGCGCGAGCTGCTCCGAGATCGCCGCCTTCTGCGCCCGCACGAGGGCGAGCGAATCCTGCGCGGCGAGCACGTCGAAGTAGGCCTGCGCCACCCGCAGCATCAGGTCCTGGCTCGCCTGGCCGAAGGTCGCCTCCGCTTGCCTCACCTGGAATTCCGCCTGGTCGTATTGATACAAGTTCTGCATCCGGAAAAGCGGCTGGGTCAGGGTGAGCTGGTAGCCGAACACTCGCGGATAGCGGTTGAAGCTCGGCACCACCGTCGGGTCCACCGAGTCGGATTCGAGGCGCTGCCGTGTGGCGTTGCCGGTGAGGTTGAGCGTAGGCAGCACGAGCGCGCGGCCCTGCGGCAGCTTCTCTCGCCCCGCGACGAGGTTGTTGCGAGCCGCCGAGTACACGGCGTCGTAGCGCTGCGCGTCTCGATAGACCTGGAGCAAATCCTCCGCGGCGGCGGGCGCGCTCAGAGCGACGAGCAGCGCGGCGAGCAGGGCCGCTCTGGTCTTCATTGTGCGGGTCAGTAGACGGGCACGGACGGGTCGACGTTCTTCGACCATGCGTCCATCCCGCCCGAGAGGTTATGCACCCTGGAGAATCCGTTCTTCTCCAGGAACATCGCAACCTGCATGCTGCGACCGCCGTGGTGGCAGATCGCGACGACTTCCTGCGCCTGGTCGAGCTCGCCCAAGCGCGCCGCGATCTCGCCCAGCGGCACGAGCTTGGAGCCCTCGATGCGCGCGGTCTGGTACTCCCAGGGCTCGCGCACGTCGAGCAGCAGGGGCTTGGCGCGGCTCGCGTCCGCGAGCCATGCTGCCAACGCCGCCGGCGTGATCTGTTTCATGGAATGTTTCTCTAGAATTTGAAGCGCGACGGATGCTCGGCGCCGGCGAGCGGCGCGATCACCGTTTCGAAGAGGTCCACGCTGCCGTAGGCCCCCGGCGTCGTGCAGGTGACCAGCCGCGCCGTCATGGCGGGCGCTTCGCCCACGACCGCGAACAGCCTGCCGCCGGGGGCGAGCTGCTCGAGGAACGCGGCCGGCAGCAGCGGCGTGGAGCCGGTGAGGACGATCGCGTCGTAGGGCGCCTGGCTCGGCCAGCCGTGCGCCGCGTCGCCGATGTGCAAGGTCACGTTATCCAGGCCCTGCCGCGCCAGGTTGCGGCCGCCGAGCTCGGCGAGCCGGGGCTTGATCTCGACGGTATGCACGTGCCCGGCGCGGTGCGCGAGCAGCGCCGTGAGGTAGCCGCTGCCGGTGCCTACTTCCAGCACGCTGTCGGTTTTCTTGAGCGCGAGCTCCTGGATGACGCGCGCCTCCATCTTCGGCTGCCACATGCGCTCGCCGCGCGGCCCCTCTTCGAGCGGTATCTCCAGGTCCGAGAACGCGAGCGCCCGGTATTTCGGCGGCACGAACTCCTCGCGCGGCACGAGGTAGAGCAGATCGAGCACGTCCTGGTCGAGCACCTCCCACGGGCGGATCTGCTGCTCGACCATGTTGGTGCGCGCTTGCTCTAGGTTCATGGCGAGCGGATTATAATCGGACCCTTAGCGTTAGGGGTCCCGTGCGCGCAGTTTGCAGACGATGCAGACGAGGCGCGGGTGAGACAGTCCCTCCGAACCTGATGCGGTTAATTCCGCCGTAGGAAAACGCCGATGAACGCCAATCCGAAGTTTCTTGCCGCCACCGCCCATGTAGACGACGCGGCGATCAAGCCGCTGCCCAATTCGCGCAAGGTCTACGTCGGCCGCCTGCGGGTTCCGATGCGCGAGATCAGCCAGGCGGACACCCCGAGCATGTTCGGCGGGGAGAAGAACCCGCCCGTCTATGTCTACGACTGCTCCGGGCCCTACACCGACCCGGCCGCGAAGATCGACATCCGCTCGGGCCTGCCCGCGCTGCGCGAGCCATGGATCCTCGGCCGCAACGATACCGATCTCCTGACCGGCCCGTCTTCTTCGTTCGGCAGGGAGCGGCTCGCGGACCCCAAGCTCGCGGAGCTTCGCTTCAATCTCAAGCGCTCGCCCAGGAAAGGCAAGAGCAACGTCACCCAGATGCATTACGCCCGCAAGGGGATCATCACGCCGGAGATGGAATTCATCGCGATCCGCGAGAACCTGCAGCGCGAGGCGTACATCGAGAGCCTGAAGGCGGGCGGCAAGACCGGCCAGAAGATGCTCGAGCTGATGATGAGGCAGCACCCGGGCGAATCGTTTGGCGCCTGCATTCCTGAAAAAATAGATGCTGAATTTGTAAGATCAGAAGTGGCGCGCGGCCGCGCCATCATTCCGGCCAACATCAACCACCCGGAGAGCGAGCCGATGATCATCGGCCGCAACTTCCTGGTGAAGATCAACGCCAACATCGGCAACTCGGCGGTGTCCTCGGGCATCG
>CAYOVM010000124.1:0-9873 GCA_964407355.1 uncultured Enterobacteriaceae bacterium | reverse complement strand
TCCTCGAGGAGGTAGCGCATGTTGCCCGGCTGGTAGCCGCGGCCGGACTCGACCTTGATCTGCATCTCGAGCTTGCCGGAGGCGGCGAGGTGCGCGATGACGTGGTCGGGGTTGATGATCTCGACGTCGTGCGCCGGCTCGATGTCGGCCGCCGTGACCGGGCCGTCGCCTTTTTTCTTGAGCGACAGGATCGCCTCGGAGCGGTTGTGCAGGCGGAACACGACGCCCTTGAGGTTGAGCAGGATGTCGACGACATCCTCGCGCACGCCGTCGAGCGTGGAGTACTCGTGCACGACGCCCGCGATCTGCACCTCGGTGGGCGCGTGGCCGGGCATCGAGGAGAGCAGCACGCGGCGCAGCGCGTTGCCGAGCGTGTGGCCGTAGCCGCGCTCGAACGGCTCCATGGTCACGCGAGCGTGGTTGGCGGAAAGGTTCTGCACATCGACAATGCGCGGCTTCAAGAATCCCGACTGAGGCATAGGTGTCCTGTCTACTTCGCTTAAGGGCGGCGCTACCTGGGTAACGCTGCGTGTTTACTTCGAATACAGCTCGATGATGAGGCTCTCGTTGATCGTCGAGGACAGATCGGCGCGGGCCGGGTTGTTCTTGAACGTGCCTTTCAGCCCCTTGGTGTCGATTTCCATCCACTCGGGCAGGCCGCGCGATTCCGCCGCCTCGGAGGCCGCCTTGATGCGCAGCTGCGACTTCGCCTTGTTCGTGATCTCGATCACGTCGCCGGGACGCACCTGGTACGACGGGATGTTGACCCGCTTGCCGTTGACGGTGACGCCGTTATGGCGCACGACCTGCCGCGCCTCGGCGCGCGACGCGCCGAATCCCATGCGGTACACGACGGTGTCCAGGCGCGACTCGAGAAGCTGGAGCAGGCGCTCGCCGGTCACGCCCTTGGAGCGCGACGCCTCGGCGTAGATCAGGCGGAACTGGCGCTCGAGGATGCCGTAGGTGCGGCGCACCTTCTGCTTCTCGCGCAGCTGCTTGCCGTAGTCGGAGAGGCGCGCGCCGCTTTTCTGGCCGTGCTGCCCCGGCGCGTACGCGCGGCGCTCGACGGCGCACTTGTCGGTGAAGCACTTCTCGCCTTTCAGGAAGAGCTTCTCGCCTTCCCGGCGGCACTGGCGGCATTTCGGTTCGAGGTTTCGGGCCATGGATTTTCCTGGTGTCTTTCTCTAGACGCGCCGGCGCTTGGGCGGGCGGCAGCCGTTGTGCGGGATCGGGGTCACGTCGGCGATGCTGCCGATCTTGAGCCCGAGGGCGTTGAGCGCGCGCACCGCGGACTCGCGTCCGGGGCCGGGCCCCTTGATGCGCACCTCGATGTTCTTCACGCCGCATTCCTGCGCGGCACGCCCGGCGCGCTCGGCCGCGACCTGCGCGGCGAACGGCGTCGACTTGCGCGAGCCCTTGAAGCCGGCGTTGCCGGACGTGGCCCACGACAGCGTGTTGCCCTGGCGGTCGGTGATGGTGATGATGGTGTTGTTGAAGGACGCGTGGACGTGCGCGATGCCTTCTGCAACGTTCTTCTTGACCTTCTTGCGCGCACGCGCGGAGGCGGTCTGCTGCAGTTCCTGACGGGTCGGTGCGCTTCTGGTCGCCATTTAGTCTGTTCTGTCCTGAAAGGGTTAAGCGATTTTTCCGGCCGGCGTGTTCAGCTTGATCGCGGCCTTGCGCGGGCCCTTGCGGGTCCGTGCGTTAGTGCGGGTCCGTTGGCCACGTACGGGCAAGCCTTTCCGATGGCGATGGCCGCGATAGCAGCCCAGATCCATCAGGCGCTTGATCGACATCGAGACTTCGCGGCGCAGGTCGCCCTCGACGGTGAGCTTCTGCACGTTCTCGCGCAGCCGATCGAGCTCGGCGTCGGTGAGGTCCTTGATCTTGCGGGAGCTCTGGACGCCGGCGGCGGCACAGATGGCCTGCGCCCGCGCGCGGCCGATGCCGTAGATCGCGGTGAGCGCGATCTCTGCGTGCTGGTGATTCGGTATGTTGATGCCTGCGATTCGTGCCATCGATGATCCCTACGCGGAACCCGCAATTATAGTCGTTTTAACAAGGCCCTATCAAGCCAAGACGCCTTCCGGCGTCAGCCTTGCCGCTGCTTGTGGCGCGGGTCCGAGCAAATCACCCGGACAACGCCCTTGCGCCGCACGATCTTGCACTTGCGGCAGATCTTCTTCACTGAGGCCATCACTTTCATATCGTTTCCTTGTCCGCAGGTTGCTACTTGGCCCGGAACGTTATCCGGCCCTTGGTCAGGTCATAAGGCGTCATCTGCACCGTCACCTTGTCCCCGGGCAGGATGCGGATGTAGTTCATCCGCATCTTTCCGGAGATGAAGGCGTGGATCACGTGGCCGTTCTCCAGCTTTACCTTGAATGTCGCATTGGGCAGGTTCTCTACGACCTCACCTTGCATTTCGATGACATCTTCCTTGGCCATCGCTCAACGAACGGGCGGCATTCCGCCCTTGAAATTGGCCTTGCGCAGCAGGCTCTCGTACTGGTGCGTCATGATGTACGCCTGCACCTGCGCCATGAAATCCATGGTGACCACGACTATGATCAGCAGCGACGTCCCACCGAAGTAGAACGGCACGTTCCATTTCAGGATCAGGAATTCCGGCAGCAGGCAGACCAGCGTCACGTAGATCGCGCCGGCCAGCGTCAGGCGGGTGAGGATCCGCTCGAGATACTTGGCGGTCTGGTCCCCCGGCCGGATGCCCGGCACGAACGCGCCTGATTTCTTCAGGTTCTCGGCGGTCTCTTTCGGGTTGTACTGCAGCGCCGTGTAGAAGAAGCAGAAGAACACGATCAGCGCGCCATACATGAAGACGTAGATCGGCTCGCCCGGCGTGAGCTTGCCGGAAATGGTGCTGAGCCAGGTGAGCCCCTCGTGCGTGCCGAACCAGCCGAGCACCGTCGCGGGAAACAGGATCAGCGAGCTCGCGAAGATCGGCGGGATCACGCCCGACATGTTGAGCTTGAACGGCAGGTGCGAGCTCTGGCCGCCGTACACGCGGTTGCCGACCTGGCGCTTGGCGTAGTTCACCAGGATCTTGCGCTGGCCGCGCTCGACGAAGCACACGAAGGCCGTGACCGCGACGACCGCCACCGCGATCGCGACCGCGGTGAGAGGATGCATCGCGCCGGTGCGGACGAGCTCGAGGGTGCCCGCGACCGCCTGCGGCAGGCCCGCCGCGATGCCCGCGAAGATGATGATCGAGATGCCGTTGCCCAGGCCGCGCTCCGTGATCTGCTCGCCGAGCCACATCAGGAACATGGTGCCCGTCACGAGCGTCGTCACCGTGGTGACGCGGAAGAGGAGCCCCGGGTCGAGCACGAGGCCGGGCTGCGACTCGAGCGCGATCGAGATGCCCGTCGCCTGGAAGAGCGCGAGGAACACGGTGCCGTAGCGGGTGTACTGCGTGATCTTGCGCCGGCCCGACTCGCCTTCCTTGCGCAGCGCGTCGAGCTGCGGGCTGACCGCGCTCATGAGCTGCATGATGATCGACGCCGAGATGTACGGCATGATGCCCAGCGCGAAGATGGTGAAGCGGCGCAGCGCGCCGCCCGAGAACATGTTGAACATGCCCAGGATGCCGCCCTGCTGGCCGGAGAAAAGATCCGCGAGCACGTTCGGATCGATGCCCGGCACCGGGATATGGGCGCCGATGCGAAACACGATCAGGGCGCCCAGCAGGAAGATCAGGCGCCGCTTGAGGTCGCCGTACTTCGCGCCTTTTCCGACGTTGGGAAGCGCGGCCGCCATCAGGCTTTAGGCGCGGCTTTCTGCGCTTCTGCTTTAGGGGCGGCTTCCTGCGCTTCATCCGCCGCCTGCGCCTTCTTCACCTTCTTCTTCTTTTCCTTCTTCACCGGCGCGGCTTTTTCGGTGTACTCCACCTTGCCGCCGGCGGCCTCGATCGCCGCGCGCGCGCCCTTCGACGCCTTCACTTCCTTCAGCGTGATCTTGCGCGAGAGCTCGCCGGAGAGGATGACCTTCGCCGCGAGCGCCTTGTGCGACACGATCTTCTCGGCCTTCAGCGCCGCGAGATCGATGTCGCTCGCCTGCATGCCCTGCAGCTCGCTCGTGCGGACCTGCGCGATGTCGTCGCGCGTGATCGGCGTGAAGCCGCGCTTCGGCATGCGCCGATGCAGCGGCATCTGCCCGCCCTCGAAGCCCACCTTGTGGAAGCCCCCCGAGCGGGCGCGCTGGCCCTTGTGGCCGCGGCCGGCGGTCTTGCCCCAGCCGGAGGCGATGCCCCGGCCGACGCGGTGGCGGTCGCTTTTGGAACCCGGCGCCGGCTTCAGCGTGTTTAGTTTCATGATTCAATCCGGACTAAGTAGTTGACCTTGTTGATCATGCCGCGCACCGCCGGCGTATCGACAAGCTCCTTGATGCTGTTGATCCTCTTCAGGCCCAGGCCGCGCACGGTGTCGCGGTGGCTCTGCTTGCAGCCCGTGAGGCTCTTCAGGAGGCGAACCTTGATGGTTTTCATCCGGTGATTTCCTCGACCGTCTTGCCGCGCCGCGCCGCGATCTCCGAGGGCGTGCTCATCGCCTGCAGGGCGTTCAGCGTCGCCCGCACCACGTTGTAGGGATTGGTGGAGCCGAAGCACTTGGCGAGCACGTTGGTCACGCCCATCACCTCGAACACCGCGCGCATCGGCCCGCCGGCGATGATGCCGGTGCCTTCGTGCGCCGGCTGCATCAGCACCCGCGCCGCGCCCCAGCGCCCCTTCACCGTGTGGTGCAGGGTGCCGTTCTTCAGCTTGACCTTGAAGAGCTTGCGGCGCGCCTCTTCCATCGCTTTCTGGACCGCGACCGGCACTTCGCGCGCCTTGCCCTTGCCCATGCCGATGCCGCCGTCGCCGTCGCCGACCACGGTGAGCGCGGCGAAGCCGAGCACCCGGCCGCCTTTCACCACCTTGGTGACGCGGTTCACCGCGATCATCTTCTCGCGCAGGCCGTCGCCGCGCTCTTCGGACTGCTGCATCCTGGGCTGAATCTTTGCCATATGTCTTTCCTTAGAACTTCAGTCCGCCGGCTCTCGCCGCTTCGGCGAGCGCCTTGACGCGGCCGTGGTACTTGTAGCCGGCGCGGTCGAACGCGACGCTGTCGATGCCTTTTTCCCTGGCCTTCTGGGCGATGCGCTGGCCGATCAGCTCGGCGGCCTTGCGGTTGCCGCCGTTCTTGAGCTGGGTGCGCACATCCTTCTCCAGCGAGGAGGCGCTGACGAGCACCTTGTCGCCCGCCGGCGAGGTGATCTGGGCGTAGATGTGCCCGTTCGTGCGATGCACCGTGAGGCGGACGGCGCCGACCTCGCGGATCTTGAGCCGGGTCTGGCGCGCGCGGCGCAGCCGCGAAAGGTTTTTATCGATCATGGCGTCGTTTTCCTGACTATTTCTTCTTCGTCTCTTTCAACACGATGGCCTCGGCGCTGTAGCGCACGCCCTTGCCCTTGTAGGGCTCCGGCGGGCGGTGGGCGCGTACTTCGGCGGCCACCTGGCCGACGAGCTGCTTGTCGACGCCGGTCAGCACGATCTCGGTCTGGGTCGGGGTCGCGACCTTCACGCCTTTCGGCATCTGGTGCGTGACCGGGTGCGAGAAGCCGAGCGTCAGGTTGAGCTTGTCGCCCTGCGCCTGCGCGCGATAGCCGACACCCACGAGCGCGAGCTTCTTCTCGAAGCCCTTGGTGACGCCGGTGACCATGTTTGCGACCAGCGCGCGCATCGTTCCCGACATGGCGTTGGCGTGGTTCGAGTTGCCGAGCGCCTTGCAGACGAGGTTTTCGCCGTCCTTCTTCACCTCGACGTTCGGATCGGCGGGCCGCGCGACCGTGCCGAGCGGGCCTTTCACGGAGATCTGGCCCGAGGCGATGCTCACTTCCACGCCCTTGGGCACGGGAATCGGATATTTGGCGATGCGTGACATGGCTTCCCCTTACGCCACGATGCAAAGCACTTCGCCGCCGACGCCGTCGGCGCGGGCCTTGCGGTCGGTCATCACGCCGCGCGAGGTCGAGAGGATCGCCACGCCGAGGCCGTTCATGACCTTCGGGATGTCGTCGCGGCCCTTGTAGACCCGCAGGCCCGGCTTCGAGATGCGCTCGAGGCGCTCGATCACGGGCTTGCCGGCGTAGTACTTGAGGCCGATGCGCAACTCCTTCTTGACGCCCGAGTCCTGCAACGCGAAGTCCTCGATATAGCCCTCGTCCTTCAGCACCTTGGCGATGGACGCCTTCAGCTTGGACGCGGGCATCGCCACTTCCACGTGCCCGACCATCTGGGCGTTGCGGATGCGGATCAGCATGTCCGCGATGGGGTCGCTCATGCTCATAGTGTTTCCTTACCAGCTTGCCTTGATGACGCCGGGCACTTCGCCCTTGAGCGCGAGGTCGCGCAGCTTGTTCCTGCCCAGGCCGAACTTGCGGTACACGCCGCGGGGCCGGCCGGTCAGCGCGCAGCGGTTGCGCAGCCGCACCGGCGACGCGTCGCGCGGCAGCTTCTGCAGCTTCGCGCGCGCCACGTCCTTCGCCTCGTCGGTGGCGCGGGAGTCGTAGATCACCTCGAGAAGCTGCGCGCGCCGCGCCTTGAACTTCTCGACGGTCTTGCGGCGTTTCTTGTCGCGGAGCACTACTGCAAGCTTGGCCATTCGGGTCTCTTTCAGTGCTTGAACGGGAAGCGGAACGCGGTGAGCAGCGCGCGCGCCTCGTCGTCGGTCTTCGCCGTGGTGGTGATGGCGATGTTCATGCCCCGGAGCGCATCGATCTTGTCGTACTCGATCTCCGGGAAGATGATCTGCTCTTTGAAGCCGAGGCTGTAGTTGCCGCGGCCGTCGAAGGCGCGGTTCGACATGCCGCGGAAATCGCGGATGCGCGGCATCGCGATGTTGACCAGGCGGTCGAAGAACTCGTACATGCGCGCGCCGCGCAGGGTCACCATGCAGCCCACGGGGTAGCCGGCGCGCACCTTGAAGTTCGCGACCGAGCGGCGCGCCAGGGTGATCACCGGCTTCTGGCCGGCGATCTTCGCCATGTCGGCGACCGCGTTGTCGAGCACCTTCTTGTCGCTGGTGGCCTCGCCCACGCCCATGTTGATGGTGATCTTGCGGATGCGCGGCACCTGCATCACGCTCTTGTAGTTGAACTTCTTGATGAGGTCGGGAACGACCTTCTCGCGGTAGAACACGGCGAGCCGCGCGGGCGGCGCCGGCTGCTCCGGGCCCGTGGCGAGCGGCGCCGCGGCGGCGACCGTCTTGTCCTTCTTGCCTTCCTTGCGCGGGGCCTTCTGCTGCTCGGCCTCCTTGCGCTCCTGCTTCGGCTTCGCTTCCTTGTCTTTGTCTTTGGCCATGATCAGACGTCCACTTGCTCGCCGTTGGTCTTGAACACGCGCACCTTGCGCCCGTCGTCGAGCGACTTGATGGCGGCCCGGTCGGCCTTCTTGGTCGCCGGATTGAAAAGAGCGATGTTGGAGACGTCGATCGGCTTGTCCATCTCCACGATGCCGCCGGTGACGCCCTTCATCGGGTTGGGGCGCTGGTGCTTCTTCACGCGGTTCACGCCCTCGACGACGACGTGCTGCGCGTCGACGCGGCGCAGCACGGTGCCGCGCTTGCCCTTGTCGCGCCCCGAGATCACCACCACTTCATCGCCCTTGCGAATGCGTTGCATGTGCCTTTTCCGTATGCTTATTGCTTAAAGTACCTCGGGGGCGAGCGACACGATCTTCATGAACTGCTCGGTGCGCAGCTCGCGCGTCACCGGCCCGAAAATGCGCGTGCCGATCGGCTCCATCTTCGCCGTGAGCAGGACCGCGGCGTTGCGGTCGAACTTGATCAGCGAGCCGTCGGAGCGGCGCACGCCCTTGCGGGTGCGCACCACGACCGCGTCGTAGATCTCGCCCTTCTTCACGCGGCCGCGCGGCGCGGCGTCCTTGACGCTCACCTTGATCAGGTCGCCGATCGAGGCGTAGCGGCGCTTCGAGCCGCCCATCACCTTGATGCACATGACGGCGCGCGCGCCGGTGTTGTCGGCGACGTCCAGTATCGACTGCATCTGAATCATTTAAGTTCTCCACTCCAACTTGCCGGCTAAGTAGCGGGCAGTTTTGGGCCCCGGCAGTTCAAACCGGCATCACCGGTTCGTTTTGGGGGACCGCGATTCTACCTCAAACGGCCTTGGATTTCTCCAGCAGGCGCGTCACGCGCCACGATTTTGTCTTCGACATCGGCCGGCACTCCGCGATCTCGACCAGGTCGCCCTCGCCGAACTCGCCGGTCTCGACGTGCGCGTGGTACTTGCGCGAGCGGGTGACCGTCTTGCCCATGAAAGGATCCTGGGTCCGGCGCTCGACGCGCACCACGAGCGTTTTCTGCATCTTCGTGCTCGTCACCCGGCCCATCAGGGTGCGCTGGTTCTTCGCGGGGGTCTCGCCCTGGGCCGGAGCCGCGCTCTTCGGTGCCGCTGCGGTTGCGTTCATTTGGTGGAAGCCTTTTCGTTCATGATGGTGCGCACGCGCGCGATGTCGCGCTTCACCTTCTTCATCTGGCTGGTGTTGCTAAGCTGCTGCGTGGCGAGCTGCATGCGCAGGCCGAACTGGGCCTTCAGCAGCCCCTCCAGCTCCTTTTGCAGCTCTTCGCCGCTCTTGCCGCGGAGTTCGCTGGGTTTCATAGGGTCTATCCTGGCTTTGCGTTCTGTCGACTAGACGCCCAGCATGCGCTGGACGACCACGGTGCGAAACGGCAGCTTCGCCGAGGCGAGCGCGAACGCTTCCTTGGCGAGCTCGCCGGTGACGCCGTCCATCTCGAAGATGATCTTTCCGGGCTGGATCTCGCACACGAAATACTCGGGGTTGCCCTTGCCGTTGCCCATGCGCACCTCGGCGGGCTTCTGCGAGATCGGCTTGTCCGGGAACACGCGGATCCAGATGCGGCCGCCGCGCTTGATGTGGCGCGACATCGCCCGGCGGGCGGCTTCCAGCTGGCGCGCCGTGAGGCGGCCGCGAGTCGTGGCCTTGAGGCCGTGCTCGCCGAAGGAGACCTTGGCGCCGCGGGTGGCGACGCCTTTGTTGCGCCCCTTCTGCTGCTTTCGGTATTTGGTTCGTGCGGGTTGCAGCATGGCTCGGTTTCCTTATTCGTCCTTCTTCTCGCCTTCGGGCTTGTCGCCTTCTTCTTTCACGATTTTCTTGGCGGGCTTCTTCACGACCGTCTTGGCGGCCGGGGCGGCGGCGTCTCTCTTCGGCCGGGCGTCGGGCTTGCCGGCCTCGCGGGGACGGGACGACGGCCCGCGCTTCGCGCCGGGCCGGGGCGCCGGCTTCTTGGCGCGCTTGGGCTCCGCGGGCGCCTCGGGCTGCGCCGCGGGGGCGCCGGTGGCGGCCTGCATCGCCGCTTGCGCGGCCTGGGCGGCTTCGCCCTTGGGCATCACTTCGCCCTTGTAGACCCAGACCTTGATGCCGATGACGCCGTAGGTGGTTTTCGCTTCGCCCAGGCCGTAGTCGATGTCCGCGCGCAGGGTATGCAGGGGCACGCGGCCCTCGCGGTACCACTCGGTGCGCGCGATCTCGATGCCGTTCAGGCGCCCGGCGCTCATGATCTTGATGCCCTGCGCGCCCAGGCGCATCGCGTTCTGCATCGCGCGCTTCATGGCGCGGCGGAACATGATGCGCTTCTCCAGCTGCTGCGCGATGGAATCGGCGATCAGCTGCGCGTCGGTCTCGGGCTTGCGGATCTCCTCGATGTTCACGTGCACCTGCTGCACGCCCATGATGCGGCGCAGCTCCGCCTTGAGCGCCTCGATCTCCTCGCCCTTCTTGCCGATCACCACGCCCGGGCGCGCCGAGAAGATGGTGATGCGCGCGTCCTTGGCGGG
>CAYOVM010000123.1:4593-9946 GCA_964407355.1 uncultured Enterobacteriaceae bacterium | reverse complement strand
CCGAGCCCATCTCGCGCATGTACATGCGCACCGGGTCGGTGGTGCGGCCGAACTCGGAGTCCACCGTGGAAAGGGCGGCTTCGGCCTGCTCCTCGACGTCTTCGTCGGGCTGGGCGACCGGCGCCGCGTCGGAGGCGATGAGCAGCGTCTCCTGGTCGGGCGCCTGGTCGTAGACCTGGATGCCCATGTCGCCGAACGTGGAGATGATCGCCTCGATCTGCTCGGCATCGACCAGATCGTCCGGGAGGTGGTCGTTGATCTCGGCATAGGTAAGGAAGCCGCGCTCCTTGCCGAGCTTGATCAGGTTCTTCAGGCGCGTGCGCCGGGTCTCGGCGTCTTCCTTGGGAAGCTCCGCCGGGATCAGCCAGGCGTCCTTGCCGCCGCGACGGCCGCCGCGGCCGCCCTTGCCCTTGGTCTTGACCTCGGCGACCTTGGCCTCGAGGAGCTCGAGCGCCTGCTTCGCGCTCTTGATGGGAGTCTTGGGAGCCTTGCCGGGCTTGACGACCGGCGCCGCCGCCGGCTTCGCCGGCGCGGCTTTCGCGACGATCTTGCCGCGAGCGCTGGCCGGCAGCTTCGCGCGCAGCTGCTTCTTCGCCTGCGGCTTGACCGGGCGCGCCTTGGCCTTCAGGCGCTTGACGACGCTGGCTTTTTTCTTTGCGGCGCGAACCTGCTTGACCTTCACCTTCGACTTGCGCTTCTGACCCATCAATCCCCCGGAATTACTGCGTGGCGGCTGCTCGTAGCGAAAAGCCTAACATTGTAGCAAAAGCATGAACATTCAAGGGCTTCGTTGTATTCCAAAGTCCGCCGGTTACTGCAAGAACCCGGCCAACGCGCCGCCGGTCCGCCCTAGCGGGCGCCGACCCGGCCTTCGGTCTGCAGCTTGTGCTCGAGGGCTTTCACTTCGGTGATCATCCGGCCGTATTGCAGATGCTCTTCCTTCGACAATTTTCCCTGCCGAAGTTTTTCACCGAGCGCCTTGATGAAGCTGTTTTTGCGGTTGATCTCGATCTTCCAGAGGGCATGCTGGACCTGCAGCCGCGCATGCTCCTCGGTGTCGGCGAGATCCATCGTGTTCGCCTGCGCGGCGAACAGGAGCTCCGCGTGCGGGCTGTTCTGGAACGCCTCGACGAGCATCGCCGAGGAAGCCTGCGCCCTTCCACCCTCGGCGAGGAAATGGTCGGCGAGGGCCCTCAGGGCCTGCGATTCGGGAAGGCTCATGTCGATGACTGAGCTATCGATCTCCGCTACCAGCGCGGGTCGCGCGACCACGTAGGAAAGCAGCTTCCACTCCGGCGTCGAGGGCGCGGTGAACGGTTTTTTCACCGGCGCCGGGCGGTGGTACGCCGGCTTGGCGATTTCCGGCGCGAGCAGCCGGCTCGCCTCCTCCTGCGTCAGGCCGCTCAGGCGCGCCGCCTCCTTCAGCACCTGCAGCTTGAGCGCCGGGGCGGCGATCTTCTGCAGATGGGGCTTGGCGGCGGCGAGGAACTGCGAGCGCCCCTCGGCTGTGGCGAGGTTCGACCCCGAGCGCAGCTCGGCGAGCAGATATTCCGACAGCGTCTGGGCGTCGCGCACCAGGCGCTCGAAGCTTTCCTTGCCGTGCTTGCGGATATAGGTGTCCGGGTCCTCGCCGTCGGGCAGGAAGAGGAACTTGATGGGCTTATTGTCCTGGGCGAGGGGCAGGCTGACCTCGAGGGCGCGCCACGCAGCCTTTTTGCCGGCCGCGTCGCCGTCGAAGGAGAACACCAGCTCGTCGGCGAGGCGCAGGAGCTTCGTTACATGGACCGGCGTGGTCGCCGTGCCGAGCGTCGCCACCGCGTAGCCGACCTCGAACTGGGCGAGCGCCACGACATCCATGTAGCCCTCGACCACCAGCGCCCGGCCCGAGGCATGGATACCTTCGCGCGCGTGCACCAGGCCGTAGACCTCGCGCCCTTTCTCGAAGAGCGGCGTCTCCGGCGAGTTGAGGTATTTCGGCTCGCCTTCCCCCAGGACACGGCCGCCGAAACCGATCACCGAGCCGCGCTGGTTGAGGATCGGGAACATGATGCGGTCGCGAAAGCGGTCGTAGCGCTTGCCTTCGTTCTCGATGACCAGGCCGCATTCGACCAGCGCCTTGTCCTCGTATTCCGGGAAAGCGCCTTTCAGGCCTTGCCAGTCGTCGGGCGCAAAGCCGATGCGAAAGCGCGCGGCGATCTCGCCGGTCAGGCCGCGGCCTTTCAGATAGTCGATCGCCTTCGGCGATTTCTTCAGCTCGGCGCGGTAGAACTCCATGGCCTTCTCCATCACCGCGTAGAGGTCGGTCTCGCGCTCCTGGCGGGCGGCTTCTTCTTTTGTTCTCGGTTTTAATTCGGGAACCTGCATTCCCACCGACGCGGCGAGCTCCTTGATCGCGTCGATGTAGCCGAGCGCCGCGTAGGCCATCACGAAGCCGATGGCGTTGCCGTGCACGCCGCAGCCGAAGCAGTGATAGAACTGCTTCGCCGGGCTCACCGTGAAGGACGGGGTCTTCTCGCCGTGGAAGGGGCAAAGGCCGAGGTAGTTGGCGCCGCCCTTCTTCAGCTGGACGTAGCGCGAGACCACGTCGACGATGTCGACCCGGTTCAGCAGGTCCTGCTTGAAGGAATCGGGGATCACGCGCCCCCGACTTTTAACCCGAAAGTTTGCTCTTTACTAGGGCCGAGACTTTGCCCATGTCGGCGCGCCCGGCGAGGCGGGCCTTGAGCGCGGCCATGACCTTGCCCATGTCCTTGGCGCCGCTCGAACCCGTTTCCGAGATTACCGAATTGATTTCTTTTTGGATTTCCGCCTCGCCGAGCTGCTGGGGCAGATAGCCCGAGAGCACTTCGATCTCGGCTTTTTCCTTGTCGGCGAGGTCCTGGCGCGCGGCTTTCTCGAACTGTGCGATCGATTCGCGGCGCTGCTTGATCATCTTCTCGAGGATCGCGAGGACATCGGCGTCGGCGAGCTCGACGCGCTCGTCCACTTCCTTCTGCTTCATGGCCGCGAGCAGCAGCCTGACGGTCGACAGGCGCGCGCCGTCTTTGGCGCGCATCGCCGTCTTCATGTCTTCGGTGATTTGGCTTTTTAGAGTCAGTGCTAGTACATCTTCTGCGGCAGCATCTGGCTGCGCAGGCGCTTGTGGTGGCGCTTTACCGCGGCGGCGAGCTTGCGCTTGCGCTCGGCGGTGGGCTTTTCGTAGAACTCTCGCGAGCGCAGCTCGGTGAGAAGGCCGGTCTTCTCGACGGTGCGCTTGAAGCGGCGCATGGCCACTTCGAACGGCTCGTTTTCCTTCACTCGTACTGTCGGCATACCTACGAACCTCGCTTACTGAGGGCGTCGAAAAGGGGCTGAATTGTATCAGAATCGGCAAATGCTGATCCTCGGAATCGAGACTTCCTGCGACGAGACCGGCGTGGCCC
This sequence comes from uncultured Enterobacteriaceae bacterium, assembly GCA_964407355.1. Taxonomy (GTDB): domain Bacteria; phylum Pseudomonadota; class Gammaproteobacteria; order Burkholderiales; family SG8-39; genus SCGC-AG-212-J23. Next base: position 6,524 of record CAYOVM010000123.1, on the reverse strand, counting down.
TGTACGACAACGGCGGCGCGGGCGGCCGCCTGCTTGCGCACCTGGTGCATTCGCAAGTCGACATGCACCAGGCGTACGGCGGGGTCGTGCCCGAGCTCGCCTCGCGCGACCATGTGCGCCGGCTCGCGCCGCTCACCCGCCAGCTTTTTGCCATGGGAGGCCGCAGCAGCCGCGAGTTGGCCGGCATCGGCTACACCGAAGGACCGGGCCTCGCGGGCGCCCTGTTGGTGGGCGCTTCCTTTGCCGAGGCGCTCGCCCTGTCGCTGCGCATCCCCGCGATCGGCATCCATCACCTCGAAGGCCATCTGCTCTCGCCGCTGCTCGGTACCCCCGCGCCGGCGTTCCCGTTCGTCGCCCTGCTCGTCTCCGGCGGTCATACCCAGCTCATGCGGGTGGACGGCGTCGGGCGCTACGAGGTGCTCGGCGAGACGCAAGACGACGCGGCCGGCGAAGCCTTCGACAAGACCGCGAAGCTCCTTGGCCTGGGCTATCCCGGCGGTCCGGCACTGTCGCGCCTTGCGGAGAGCGGCATCCCGGGCCGCTTGCGGCTGCCTCGCCCGATGCTGGACAGCGGCGACCTGGAGTTCAGCTTCTCCGGTCTCAAGACCGCGGTTCTGACGCTCTTGAAAAAGGAAACCCCTGCGCCCGCCGATCTCGCGCGGGCGTTCGTCGACGCGGTGGTGGAGGTCCTCGTGGCGAAGTCGAGGCGCGCGATGGAAACGACCGGGCTCGAACGCCTCGTCGTCGCCGGCGGCGTCGGCGCCAACAAGCAGCTTCGGCAGGCGCTGAATGCCGACGCGGCACGCAACGGCTTCGAGGTCTTCTACCCGGCGCCCGAGCTGTGCACCGACAACGGCGCGATGATCGCTTTTGCGGCGGCGCTGCGTTTTTCCGAGGAGAAAACCGACTTGAAGAGCGCGTTCTCGGTGCGGCCGAGATGGGCGCTCAGCTAGTCTTCTTCGCGCCCAGGCGCGGCTCGGTGCCGGCAAAGAGGCGGCGGATGTTTTCCTTGTGGCGCCATAGGATGAGCACGCCGATGACCAAGGTCGCCGCCGGGATGGCCCGCAACCCGAACAGCCACCAGGCGTAGAACGGCGCGAAGAGCGCGGCGACCAGGGCGCCGAGCGACGAGATCCGGAAGAAAGCCACCATCACGGCCCACGTCACGAGCGTCGCCACCCCGAGCCAGGGATCGAAGCCAAGGAGCACGCCCGCCGCGGTGGCGACGCCTTTTCCGCCCTTGAACCGGTGAAACACGGGGAAAAGATGCCCGGCGAAGACGGCCAGCCCGGCGATCGCCACGAGGGTGGGCGAGCCGGTCCAGAGCCACGCCAGCCAGACCGCCAGCCAGCCTTTGCCGGCGTCCCCGGCGAGCGTAAGCACGGCGGCGGCCTTGCTGCCCGAGCGCAGCACGTTGGTCGCGCCCGGGTTCTTCGACCCATAGCTGCGCGGATCGGGCAGCGTCATCGCGCGGCTCACCACGATCGCGAAGGAGATCGATCCCAGGAGGTACGCCGCGAGCGCTACCAGCGCGCCTTGGCCGATCAGCTCGGTTTGCATCGCGGAGATTCTATAATCTGCGGCACTCATGGACGCCATCGTCATACGCGACCTTCGCGTCGAAGCCTCGATCGGCATCTACAGACGCGAGCGCTACTTCCGCCAGACCCTGTCGATCGACCTGGACATCGGCCTGCCCGGGGCCGCCGTGTTCTCGAGCGACAAGGTGGCCGATACCATCGACTACGCCCAGGTCGCGCTCCGGGTCCGCGACCTCGCCGCAAGCGGGCACTTCCGCCTGGTCGAGACCGTCGCCGAGCGGGTGGCCGCGCTGCTGAAGGAGATGGGCGCCCCCTGGTGCAAAGTGAGCGTAGCGAAGCTCGGCATCCTCGCCAACGCCAAGTTCGTGGGCGTCACCATCGAGCGCGGCC
>CAYOVM010000123.1:0-4493 GCA_964407355.1 uncultured Enterobacteriaceae bacterium | reverse complement strand
GCCTGCCGGGCGAGGTTCTTCGTCGACACCTTGCGGTCGCCGTGCATGAGCACGATGAGCGGCTTGCCTTCCTCGTCCTGCATCACCAGCGTTTTCACTACCTCGTGCTCGGGCACGCCGAGCGCCTTCGCGGAAACCTCGGTGCCGCCGTGCTCGACGTAGTCGTATTCGTGCTCGGTGTAGGAAACGCCGTTCGCCTTCAGGAACACCGTAGCCTGGGTGTCAGCCACGGGGATGGTGCTTCGAGTGAAGCTGCTTGAGCCGCTCGCGTGCGACGTGCGTATAGATCTGAGTCGTGGAAATGTCCGCGTGGCCGAGCAGGAGCTGCACCACCCGGAGGTCCGCGCCGTGGTTGATGAGATGCGTCGCGAAGGCGTGGCGCAGCACGTGCGGCGAGAGCTTCTTGCCCGGGATCGCGCGCGCGCCGTAGCGCCGGATGAGATGCCAGAACGCCTGGCGCGTCATGCCCGAGCCGCGGGCGGTGATGAACAGGACATCGGAGCCCGCTTTCTTTCTCTCCCTCAGGTATTTCGCTATCCAGTCGGCCGCGACTTCGCCGATCGGGACCAGCCGCTGCTTCGAGCCTTTACCGAGCGCGCGAAGCACGTTGCCGTTGAGGTCCACCTCGAAGGTTTTCAACCCGACCAGCTCCGATACGCGCAGGCCGGTGGCATACAGCAGCTCCAGCATCGCCCGGTCGCGCAGGCCGAGCGGCGTGGCGACGTCGGGCGCGCCCAGCAGCGCCTCCACGTCGGCTTCGGAAAGCGACCTGGGAAAGCGCGGCGCGCGCTTGGGCGGATCGAGCCTGAGCGTCGGATCGGCGCCGATGCGCCGCTCGCGCACGCAATACTGGTAGAAGCGCTTCAACGTCGAGACGAGCCGGGCGGCGCTCGAGGCGCGGCCCTTCCTGGAAGCGAGGAACGCGAAGAGGTCTTCCTCCACGGCGTCTTCGAGATTCTTGTCTTTCAGGAAGAGACAAAACTGCTCGAGATCCGTGCGATAGGAAACAATCGTATTCCTGGAAAGACCATCCTCGAGCCACAGCGCGTCGCAGAAGGCGTCCAGCAGCCGCGCGCCGGCGTCATTCGCGGAGTGGGCGTCGCTCAGGGCCGCAGCTCGAACTCGCCGGTCTCGTGCAGCAGCAGCCAACGCTTGGCCTCGATGAGGTAGCCCTCGGTGGAATGGGCGAAGCCGCCGAGGCCGTTCGCCGCGACGACCCGGTGGCACGGAATGACGATCGGCAGCCGGTTGTCGCCGCAGGCCTGGCCGATGGCGCGCAGCGTCTTGTAATCGGCGTCGCCGAGCTGCTGCGCGATGGCGCCGTAGGTGCGCGTCTCGCCGCGCGGGATGGCGCACATCGCCTCCCACACGCGGCGCTGCAACGGCGTGCCTTCGATCAGCAACGGCAGGTCGAACCGGGTATCGGGATCCTCGCGATAGCGCTCGAGCTGCCGCGCGGCCCGCGCCGCGAGGGGGTTTCTCGCGGGGATATCCGAAGCCGAAAGCGGCAGGTAGCGGATCTCCGCCACACGCTCGTCCCGCGTCGCGACCGCCACCTTCATCTTCGGAAACTCGACGACTACGTCGTACATAGCTTCTCGATCTGCGCGAGGAGATCGTCGGCGACCTCGATGCCGTTCTTCGAGGCTTTTTCCGAGGCGAACCGGCGCGCGCCCGGCAGGCGCACCTCGGGATCCGCCTGCATCGTCGCCACCACCGTCTCCACCCGCTCGTAGAACTTCTCCATGCCGGCAAGCGCGGAAGGGTCGATGGCGATGAATGCCTGGCCGATGCGCGGCTTGTTGCCCTTCTCGGAAAAAAACGAGTCGGCCTCGGTGCCGATGGCGGCGCCGGTGAGCGAGGCGCAGATGAGCTCGAACATCAGCGCGAGCATCGCGCCCTTCGCGCCGCCGATCGGAAAGAGGCTGCCGTGCTCGATCGCTTCCTTGGGATCGGTGGTCGGCTTGCCGTGGCGGTCGAGCGCCCAGCCTTCGGGAATCTTCTCGCCGCGCTTCATCGCCATCATGATCTTGCCCCGCACTACGGTCGTCAGCGCAAGATCGATCACGATCGGTTGTTGATTTTTTCTCGGGAAAACGGCAGCGACGGGGTTCGTGCCGAAGAGCCCCTTCTTCCCGCCCCACGCCGGGATCGCGGCGGGCGAATTGGTGAAGGCGAACCCGACCAGCCCCGCCTGCGCGACGGGCAGAAGATGGATCCCGAGCACGCCGACGTGCGCGCTGTTGCGGATGCCCGCGAAGGCGATGCCGTTGCGCCGCGCGCGCTGGATCACCTCGTCGAGCGCCCACTGCACCGACACGTACGGCAAGCCGTCCTTGTTGTCGATCAGGCACACGCCGGCGCGGTCCGCGACCATCGCCGGCTGCGCGGCGCCGTCGGCGCGGCCGTTCCTCAGCATCGCGCAGTAGAACGGCACGCGCGACATGCCGTGGGTCGGCAGCCCCTGCTCCTCGGCGCGCATGAGATGGTGCGCCGCCGCCTCCGCCATCTTAGAATGTGCGCCTGCCTTCTCCAGCGCCGTGCGCGCCAACTTCAACAGCGCTTCCGCGCTTTTCTTCATAAAAGGATTCTACCCATGGGAAAGATGATCGAGCTCACGGCCTCCGACGGCCACAAACTGGCAGCATACCGCGCCGACCCGGCGGGCAAGCCGCGCGGCGCGATCGTGGTGATCCCGGAGATCTTCGGCGTCAACAGCCACATCAAGTCCGTGGCCGACGGCTACGCCAAGGACGGCTACGTGGCGATCGCGCCCGCCATGTTCGACCGCGCCCAGCGCAACTACGACACAGGCTACTCCCAGCCCGAGATCCAGGCGGGCGTCGCCGTGATGCAGAAGCTCGACTGGAAGAACACCATGCTCGACGCCGAGGCCGCGATCGCGGAAGCGAAAAAGGCCGGCAAGGTCGGCATCGTCGGCTACTGCTGGGGCGGAACGGTCGCCTGGGTCGCCGCCGCGCGCCTCGGCGGCCTCGCCTGCTCGGTCCCCTACTACGGCGGCGGCATGCCGGGCTTCATCGGCGAGAAGCCGAAAATCCCGGTGATGTGCCACTTCGGCGAGCAGGACCAGTCGCCCACCCTGGAGCAGTCCAAAGCCATCGCCAAGGCGCACCCGGAAATCACCGCCTACTTCTATCCCGCCGGCCACGGCTTCAACTGCGACCAGCGCGGCTCCTACAACGCCGCCGCCTCGAAGCTCGCGCGCGAGCGCTCGCTGGAGTTCTTCAGGAAGCACGTCGGCTAGCAGCACGCTTCGATGCGAATGGCTTCGGTGACGAAAGCCGCCCCGATCGGAGTGTTCGATTCCGGCGTCGGCGGGCTCTCCGTGCTTCGAGAGATCCGTCGCGCGCTCCCCGGGGAGGATCTGCTCTACGTCGCCGACTCGGGCTTCGCGCCCTATGGAGATCGACCAGGCCAGTTCATCCAGGAACGAGCCGAGGCGATCGTCGAGTTCTTTCACAGCGAGCGCGTGAAGGCCGTCGTGGTCGCGTGCAATACCGCGACCGCAGTCGCCATTCAAGCCCTGCGCTCGCGGTACGAGATCGCGATCGTCGCCATGGAGCCTGCCGTGAAGCCCGCCGCCGAGATCACCCGGTCGGGCGTAGTCGGCATATTGGCTACGACTCAGACTCTGGCGAGCGACAGCTTTTCGCGCCTGGCGGAGAAATACGGCAAGGGCGTGCGGCTGCTTCTGCAACCTTGTCCGGGACTGGTCGAGCTGGTCGAAAAGGGGGAGGTGGACGGCTCGGCGGCGCAGTCGTTGACCGCGCGCTACGTTTCTCCGCTCATCGAACAGGGCGCGGACACGATAGTGCTCGGTTGCACGCACTATTCATTTCTAAGCCCGGTAATCAGAGCCGCGGCAGGGCCGGCCGTGTTCGTAATAGATCCCGCCGTCGCGGTGGCGCGGGAGCTGCATCGCCGCTTGAAAACGAGCGAGCTGCTATCGCCCAAGGACAAGGCCGGAACCGAGCGGTTCTGGACGAGCGGCGTGCCTGGCCGGGTGCATCCGGTAATCGCGAAGCTATGGGGCGAGAATGCCGAAGTGCAGCTTTTGCCGTCCTCTTTTTCCGCGGGAACTGTCAAAGCCCGCAGCTAAATCCCGTCGGCGGAGTCTCCCAATACGGCTCGGCGAAAACGCGCCTTGAGCAGCGCGCCTTCGCGCGGAGGCAGAACGAGCGGGAGTTTTTCCGCGACGACCTTCACGGCGGCGAAGTTGGGGCCCGGTTGGTCGTGGATTGCTCTGCGCAGTTTCTCGATTCCGCTTTTTTCGAAGATCGTCTCAGAAAACGGAAATTTGCAGGCAAGCGCAGCGGCCGCGAGATCTATCCCCGACGCGGTATGAGTCGCCTGCATCCCCGTTTCGCCATAGCGGCCGTTGTCGATCACCACGACGCTCAGGTTGGCGGGCTGCTGCACGCCGATGGTGGCGAGCGAGCCCATGCCCATCAGCATCTCGCCGTCGCCGGTGA
>CAYOVM010000122.1:5109-10116 GCA_964407355.1 uncultured Enterobacteriaceae bacterium | reverse complement strand
GTCTGGGAGAACGGCAACCGCTACACCTTCCGCCTGCGCCCGTCGACCTACATGCAGACGGCGATGCTCATCCCCGAGGCGGTGAAGCTGAAGAAAAGGCGCTGGGCGATCGTGTACCCCAACTACGAGTACGGCCAGTCGGCGACGGCGTCGTTCAAGAAGCTGATGGCGCAGGCGCAGCCGGGCGTGGAGGTCATCGCCGAGCAGGCGCCGCCGCTCGGCAAGATCGACGCCGGCGCCGTGGTGCAGGCGCTCCTCGATGCGAAGCCCGACGCGATCTTCAGCTCGCTGTTCGCCGTCGACCTGCAGAAATTCGTCCGCGAAGGCAACACGCGCGGCCTCTTCAGGAACACGCCCGTGTTCAATCTCATCGCCGGCGAGCCCGAGTACCTGGACACGCTCAAGGACGAAACGCCCGACGGCTGGTGGGTGACCGGCTATCCGTGGAACGAGATCAACACGCCGGCGCACACGAAGTTCCGCGACGCCTACCAGAAGCGCTGGAAGGACTATCCCCGCCTCGGCTCGGTGGTGGGCTATTCCGCGATGTATACCGTCGCGAACGCGCTGCGCAAGGCGGGCTCGACGGACTCGGAGAAGCTCGTGTCGGCCTTGACCGGCCTGCAGATGGAGACGCCGTTCGGCCCGATCACCTATCGCGCGCTCGATCACCAGTCGACGATGGGCGCCTATGTCGGGCAGCTTGCGAGGAAGGGCGACAGAGGCGTGATGGTGAACTGGCGCTATGCCGACGGAGCTGCGTTCCAGCCCTCCGACACGGAAATCCGCGCGCTGCGGAAGGACTGAACCCCCGCTCGCCTGCGGCTCACTGCCCCCTTGTCAGGGGGCCGGAAAAAACCGATGAGCGGCTCCGCGATCCTGCTTCAATTTCTCAACGGGCTCGCGGGCGCGAGCTCGCTGTTTCTGGTCGCCGCCGGCCTGTCGCTGATCTTCGGCGTCACCCGCATCGTCAATTTCGCGCACGGCTCGCTGTACATGCTCGGCATGTATCTCGCCGTGTGGCTGTCGGGGCCGCTCGGGTTCTGGCTGGCCGTTCCCGCAGCGGCGGCGATCGTGGCGCTTTTCGGCGCGCTCACGGAAATCCTCCTGCTGAGGAGGATCTATAAAGCGCCCGAGCTGCTGCAGCTCCTCGCCACCTTCGCCCTCGTCCTCGTCATCCGCGACTTCGCGCTTTGGGCCTGGGGGCCGGTGGATCTGCTCGGCCCGCGCGCGCCGGGGCTCGCGGGCGCGGCAAGCATCGCGGGCCGGCCATTTCCCGAGTACGACCTCCTCCTCATCGCGCTGGGGCCGGTGCTTTTCGCTCTTCTGCACCTCCTCCTGAAGAAGACCCGCTGGGGAATCCTGGTGCGGGCGGCGACCCAGGACCGCGAAATGGCGGGCGCGCTCGGCGTGAACCAGCGCTGGCTTTTCACGGGCGTGTTCGCGCTCGGCGCGCTTCTCGCGGGATTCGGCGGCGCGGCCGCGATCCCGCGCGAGCCGGCGAGCCTCAACGTCGACCTGGCGCTGATCTCGGACGCTTTCGTCGTCGTCGTGGTGGGCGGGCTCGGCTCGATCCCCGGGGCGTTCCTCGCCGCGCTCCTCATCGGCGAGATCAAGGCGTTCTGCATCGGCCTGGGCTTCTCGGAGTTCACGCTGGCGATCGAGTTCGTCGTGATGGCCATCGTGCTGATCCTGCGCCCGTGGGGATTGCTCGGGCGCGCGCCGTCCGAGCCGCGGGCCGCCGCAATCGAGCCGCCGCTGACGGCGTTTTCAAAAAACCAAATCCTGATTCTCGCAATCGCGGCCGCTGCGCTTGCCCTGGCGCCGCTCGTCTCGCAGGGGTATGCGCTGATACTGCTGACGGATATTTTCGTGTTCGCGCTGTTCGCGGCGAGCCTGCACTTCATCATGGGGCCGGGAGGCATGACGTCGTTCGGGCACGCGGCCTATTTCGGCCTCGGCGCGTATGCCGGGGGGCTGCTGACGCTGCGCGCCGGCCTGCCGATGGAGATCGCGCTGCTGCTCGCGCCGTTCGCCGCGCTCGCGGGCGCCGCGCTGTTCGGCTGGTTCTGCGTGCGCCTCTCCGGCGTGTACCTCGCGATGCTGACGCTCGCGTTCGCGCAGATCGTGTGGTCCGTCGCCCACCAATGGGACGCGCTGACCGGCGGCTCGAACGGCCTGATCGGCGTGTGGCCCTCGGCGTGGCTCGCCCCCAGGACCGCGTACTACTACGCCGCGCTCGTTCTGTGCGGCTGCGGCATCGCGCTGCTGTGGCGCGCGGCCTTCTCGCCCTTCGGCTACGCGCTTCGCGCCGCGCGCGATTCGCCGCTGCGCGCGGAGGCGATCGGAATCGACGTGCGCGCGCGGCAATGGGCGGCGTTCGCCGTCGCCGGCGCGTTCGCGGGACTTGCGGGCGCGCTCTTCGCATTTTCGAAAGGCTCGATCTCGCCGGAGACGCTCGCCGTGCCGCGCTCGGTCGACGGCCTCGTCATGGTGCTCCTCGGGGGCGTGCAGACCCTCACGGGCCCGGTGTGGGGCGCGGCGTTTTTCACCTGGCTCGCCGACGAGCTCTCGCGGGACGTCGCCTACTGGCGCGCCGCGATCGGCGCGGCCATCCTTGCGCTGGTGCTCGCTTTCCCGCAGGGCGTGGCGGGCTTCCTGAAAGCGCGGTTCGCGCGGTGATCCTCGAAGTACGCGGAGTGTCGAAGGCCTACGGCGGCGTGCAGGCGTTGCGCGGAGTCAGCTTCGGCGTGGGCGCGGGCGAGCTGGTCGGCATGATCGGCCCGAACGGCGCCGGCAAGACCACTTGCTTCAACGTGCTGAACGGCCAGCTCGCGCCCGATTCCGGCGAGATCCTGCTCGAAGGCCGCTCCGTCGCCGGCCTGGGGCCGCGCCGGATCTGGCGGCGCGGCGTCGGCCGGACCTTCCAGGTCGCCGCGACCTTCGGCTCGATGACGGTGCGCGAAAACATCCAGGTAGCGCTCCTGTCCTCCAAGAAGCGCCTGTCGTCCTTCTTCCGGGCGGCAGGCCGGCTGGAAACCGCGGAAGCCGACGCTCTCCTGCGTCGCGTAGGAATGCTCGATCAGGCGGAGCGGCCGTGCGCGGTCCTCGCCTATGGCGACCTGAAGCGCGTGGAGCTTGCGCTCGCGCTCGCCAACCGGCCGCGCCTGCTGCTGATGGACGAGCCGACCGCCGGGATGGCGCCGCGGGAGCGCACCGCGCTGATGGAGCTCGCCGCCGGGCTCGCCCGCAGCGATGGCACGGCGGTGCTGTTCACCGAGCACGACATGAAGGTCGTCTTCGGCTTCGCCACCCGGGTCATCGTGCTGCATTCAGGGCAGTTGATCGCGAGCGGCCCGCCCGCCGAGGTCCGCGCCGATCCGCGCGTCCGGGAGGTCTACCTTGGCAACGCTTGAGCTGCGGCGGCTCAGCGCCGGCTACGGGCGCGCGCGAATCCTGTTCGACATCGACCTCGAGCTGCGCCCGGGCGAGGTCGCCGTGCTCCTCGGCCGAAACGGCGCGGGAAAGACCACCACGCTGAAGGCGATCATGGGACTGCTCCGCCCCCATTCGGGGGAGGTGCGCTTCGCCGGCCGGCGCATCGACGGCCTGCAGCCCTTCGAGATCGCCCGCCTCGGCCTGGGCTATGTCCCCGAGGACCGCCGGATCTTCACCGATCTCACCGTCGCCGAGAACCTCGAAGTCGGCCGCCGGCCCGCGCGCCCGGGATCCGCGGCCTGGACCCCCGAGCGGCTGTTCGGGCTGTTTCCGGCGCTCGGGGGCATGCGTGGCCGCCTGGCCGCGCGCATGTCCGGCGGCGAGCAGCAGATGCTGACCATCGCGCGCACCCTCATGGGGAACCCGCAGGCGCTTCTCCTCGACGAGCCCTCGGAAGGCCTCGCTCCGGGGATCGTCGAGGAAATCGAGAAAGCCATCCTGGAGATGAAGGCCGGCGGCCTTTCCGTGCTCCTGTGCGAGCAGAATCTCGCCTTCGCCCGGCGCGTGGGCGATCGCGCCTACCTTCTCGAGCAGGGCGGCGTGCGCCGCGCGGGCACGATGGGCGAGATGAAGGACAATCTGCTTCCATGAACCGCCGCAGCCTGCTCCTCACGATGTCGCTCGAGCGTTACGCCTGGCTGTCGATCGGCACCGCGGTCGTCACCCTCGCGATCAAGTGGGCGGCGTGGTGGCTCACCGGTTCGGTAGGCCTGCTCTCCGATGCGCTCGAAGCGTTCGTGAACCTGGGCGCCGGCATGCTCGCGCTCTGGATGCTGAAGCTCGCCGCCTCGCCCCCGGACGAGAAGCATCCCTACGGCCTTTCCAAGGCGGAGTACTTCGCTGCGGGGTTCGAAGGCACGCTGATCGTTTTCGCCGCCGCCGCCATCATCGCGAGCGCGCTGCCGCGCCTGGTGTCGCCGCAGCCGATCGAGACGCCGCTGCTGGGGCTCGCGCTGGGCGCGCTCGCCGCAGCCATCAACTTCGGCGCGGCGCTCATTCTCATCCGCGCCGGACGCGAGAACCAGAGCATCACCCTCGAGGCCGACGGCCAGCATCTCATGACCGACGTGTGGACCTCGATCGGGGTGGTAGCCGGCGTAGCGCTCGTCTGGGCGACCGGCTGGCTGATCGTCGATGCGCTGATCGCCATCGCGGTCGGAATCCACATCATCTGGGCCGGCGTCCGGCTGATGCGCCGGTCGGTGCTCGGGCTGCTCGATGTCGCCATCCCCGGCGACGATCTGGACGAGATCGACAAGCTCTTCGCGGAATATTCGAACCGCTACGGAGTGTCGTTCCACGCGCTTCGCACGCGCCAGGCGGGCGCGCGCCGCTTCGTCACGTTCCACCTGCTGGTGCCCGACGAGTGGAGCGTCAAGCGCGCGCACCAGCTCTCGGAGGAGATCGAGTCCCGAATCCGCTCGATGGTGCCGAGCGCCTCGCTGCTCACTCACATCGAGCCGATCGCCGACCCGAGCTCCTACGACGACCAGGCCCTCGACCGATAAA
>CAYOVM010000122.1:0-5009 GCA_964407355.1 uncultured Enterobacteriaceae bacterium | reverse complement strand
AATTACTCGGGCACGGTCCAGCCCGGGCACGCCGACCATCTCAAGCTTTCCTCCTACTGCGGCATCGGCCACAACCGCGCGCTTTCCGACGCGGGCGTGCTCGAGATCCTGCGCGTGCCCTACTCGCGGCTCGGCGCCCTGATCAGAGCCGGCGAGATCCGCGCGGACGTGGTCTTCGTCCAGGTGAGCCCGCCGAACTCGCGCGGCGAATACAGCCTCGGGCTCGCCGCCGATTACCTCGTTCCCGCCCTCGACGTCTGCCGCGCGGTCGTCGGCGAGGTCAACGATCGGGTGCCGTGGACCCGTACCGAAAGGGTACTTCTCAGGGACGACTTTTCTCTCCTTGTCGAATCCTCCCGAGCGCCGGCCGGGGCGCCATTCCGTGCCGCCGGGGAAACCGAGGCCGCGATCGCCCGCCATGCCGCAAACTTCATCCAGGACCGTGCGACGCTCGAGTTTGGTATCGGTGCCCTCCCGGATGCAGTCTGCACAGCCCTCTCGGGTCGTAAAAATCTGAAGATACATTCGGGCACCGTAGGCGATGGCATCGTCGAGCTGGTCGAGAACGAAAACGTCGACAGCGTCGACTGCGCGATGCTGATCGGAACCGCGAAGCTTTTCGGGCTCGCGCGAGATCATGCGGCGATCCGCCTGCGCTCCTCCGAATACACCCACGACCCCGCGGTCCTCGGGGCTCTCGAGCGCTTCGTCGCGGTCAACTCCGCCGTCGAAGTCGACCTCGAGGGCAACGTCAACAGCGAATTGGCGAAGGGCAGCTATGTCGGCGCGCTCGGCGGCGCTCCCGACTTCATCCACGCCGCCAACCGTTCGCCCGGCGGCGCGTCGCTGATCCTCATTCCCGCGTCGCGCATCGTCGCCAGGCTCTCCGGCCCCGTCTCCACGCCCAGCAGCGAAGCCGGCATCGTCGTCACCGAGCACGGCGCCGCCGACCTGCGCGGCTGCGCCCCGCGCGAGCGCGCGCAGCGGTTGATTCGCGTCGCCGCGCCCGCTTTCCGCGACAGTCTCGGGAGAACCGCCGAGAGGTTCTCCACGTAGCCTGGCGCGCTCCCGTAGCACGAAGCGCTATGTGCATATGCCGGGCGAGCATGTGAAAAAGCGCCTTGCCTGTATCCCCGGCTCTTCTTTTACGATGGTTGCGTGAGGACCGCGACATCGACGGCAAGCAAGGCACTCATCGCCGGCCTGTGCACGTGCGCGTTTGCGATGCCGGTATTTGGAGCTCCGGACAAGGTGGATTACTCGGGCTCCTGGAAAGCGAATTGCGAGGATCCGATCGGGCTGTTGATCAAGCCGCTGCGCAACGGGCTGTATTCGATCTCGTTCTGCAAGCAGACGGTCTGTGCGCCCGGCGCCTATCGGCCCGATACCCGGATCGAGAATGACCCCATGTACGAGACCCTGAGCCCGACCAAAATCAGGCTCAAGCATCCCGAGGGCGGGCACAGCACCTACATCAAGTGCGCCGGCGGCACGGCTCCTTCGCGGTAACGCCGCGGGCTAGCGAAAGGTCCTCAGCACCGGGACGGTCCAGAAGGGCAGCGCGGCCAGGGCGATGAAGCCCAGCGCGGCGGCGAGGCCGACGAGGTAGCCGCCGGTCAGATCGTGCAGCAGGCCGCCGAGGAAGGCGCCGAGCGCCGCGCCCAGCGCGTTCGAGGAATAGATCGTCCCGTAGATCGTCGCCACGTTGGAGCCGGCGAAATACCGCGCGCACACGGACGCCACGATCGGCCCCCGCGTGCCCATGCACAGGCCGAAGACCGGCACGAACAGGACCAGCAGCGCGATGGACGGTGAGACTTCCAGAAGGATCAGGATCGCGATCCCCGCGGCGGTGCCCGCGAAGCTCGCGGTGACGGTCTGGCGGTAGCCGAAGCGATCCGACAGGAGGCCGCTCACCATCACGCTCGCGGCCGACATCATCCCGACGAAGCCGTAGGCGGTGGCCGCCGCGATCGGCGAGAAGCCCGCGTCGATGAAGAAGGCGACGAGCTGGACGATGATCGAGAACATCGCGATCGAGGTGCAGAAGAAAAGCTGGGCGAGCCCCCAGTAAAGCGGCGAGCGCAGCGCGGAGCGCAGCGTCCACCCCTGTCCCCGCGCGCTCGATTTCGGATCGTGGCGCAGCGCCGGGTCGCCCGCCGCGAAGCGGCGCCAGGGAATCGCCAGCACCACGATCGGCGCCAGCGCCAGTAACGACGCGCCAAGCGCCCGGTACGCGCTACGCCAGCCGAAATCGTCGACGAGGTATTGCGCGAACGGCACGAAGACGATCGTGCCCACGCCGAGCGCCGAAAACGCGATGCCGAGCGCGGTGGACAAGCGCTTCCTGAACCAGCGCGAGAGCAGCGCCGAGCCCGGCACCATCCCGTTCAGGCTCACCCCGATGCCGACCAGCGCGCCCACGAAGAGATAGAACTGCCAGAGGCTCCCGAGCGAGCCGGCCATGAAAAACGCGATGCCCAGGATCCCCATGCCGGCGCCGTAGACCCAGCGCGGCCCCAGGCGGTCGAAGAAAATCCCGACGAGGGGCGCGGTGAAGCCGTGCACCAGCAGGTAGATGGAATACACGCCGGTGAGCTCGGAGCGCGTCCAGCCGAACTCCTTCTCGAGCGGGCGCAGGAACACCGCGTACGTGTCGCCCACTCCGCGGCCGAACATGTTCAGCAGGAAGCACGCTGCGAGCACCGCGAAAGCGGTTCGGGGCGTGGTCAGACTTTTTCTAGGCCGAAGACCTGGCGCAGGTAAGCGAGGTAGCCGGCGTCCTTGCTGATCGTCTTGCCCGGCGCATCGGAGACCTTGGCCACCGGCTGGCCGTTGCACTCGGTCATCTTGATGACGATGTTGATCGGCTCGTAGCCGAGGTCGTTGGTCAGGTTGGTGCCGATGCCGAACGAGGTGCGGGCGCGGCCGTGGAAGCGCCGCGCGATCTCGATCGCGAGCGGAAACGAAAGCTGGTCGGAGAAGATGAGCTGCTTGGTCCGGGGATCGACCCGGTTGCGCCGGTAGTGCGCGATCAGCTTCTCGCCCCACTCGAAGGGGTCGCCGGAGTCGTGGCGCGCGCCGTCGAAGAGCTTGCAGAAGTACATGTCGAAGTCGCGCAGGAACGCCTGCAGGCCGTAGGTATCGGCGATGGCGATGCCGAGGTCGCCGCGGTACTCCTGCGCCCACTTGTCGAAGGCGTAGGTCTGCGAGTCGCGCAGCCGCGGGCCGAGCGCCTGGCAGGCCTGCATGTACTCGTGCGCCATGGTGCCGAGCGGCGTGAGGTTGTTGCGCATCGCGAACCAGACGTTGGAGGTGCCGGCGAAATACTGCGGTACCTCGCGCTTGAGGGTCTGCAGCACCTCCTCCTGCCAGGCGAGCGAGAAGCGCCGCCGGGTGCCGTAGTCGGAGATCTTGAAGTCGAGCTGCGGCTCGACGGTGCGCAGGAGGTCGATCTTCGCGGCCAGGCGCCGGCGCCCCTCCTCGAGGTCCGGCCGCGGCTGGGTGCGCCGGAAGTACGTCTCCGAGACGATGGCGAGCACCGGGATCTCGAAGAGGATGGTGTGCAGCCACGGGCCGCGGATGGTGATGTCGATCTCGCCCTTCCCTTCGCCGGGCTCGATGCGCACGTACTTCTCGTTGAAGTGGAACAGCGCGAGGAAGTCGACGAAGTCGGACTTCATGAACCTCAGGCCGCGCAGGTACGCGAGCTCGTCGTCGCGAAAGCGCAAGGTGCAGAGATGCGCGAGCTCCGCGCGGATCGCCGGCAAGTCCGGCCGCAGGTCCGCGCCCTCGGTGCGGCACCTGAACTTGTACTCCACCTGGGCGCCGGGAAAATGATGCAGCACCACCTGCATCATGGTGAACTTGTACAGGTCGGTGTCGAGCAGCGACTGGATGATCATGCCCGGCCGATTGTAACCCCCGCTACTCGCGGCTAGAGCCCGAGCGGCAAAACCGGGTCGCCCGTTTCGCTCTCGATTTCGCTGTCCTCCGCGAGGCCGTGCGCGCCCGCGCCGAGCAGGCGCACGGGGCGTTTGCCCGCCTCGGTGCGCTCGAGAAGCGCCGTCGCGCGCTCCGCGATGCGTGCCGGGTCGCGCGTAGGCGGCTCGGCCGTATGGCTGCGCGTGACCGTGGTGAAGTCGGAATAGCGCACTTTGATGGTCACGGTCCGCGCGGTGAGCCGCTTGTTCTCCAGGTCCGCCGCCACGCTGCGCGCCATGCCTTCCATTTCGCCGCGCACCACGTCGGCGTCGATCAGGTCTTCCGCGTAGGTGCTCTCGGCGCTCACCGATTTCGTCGGCCGGTCGGGGCAGACCTCGCGTGGATCGTCGCCCACCGAGAGCTGGCGCAGCCAGTCCGCCAGGCTGCCGACCGCCTCATGGAGCCGCTGCGGATCGGCGCTGCGCACGTCGACAACGCGCGTCACGCCGATGCGATGGAGCTTCTTCGCGGTGACCGGACCCACGCCCCACAAAGCCTCGACCGGAAGCTTCTGCAGGAAGCGCTCGACGCGCTCGGGCGCGATGACCGTCAGGCCGTCGGGCTTGCGCCAGCCGGAGGCGATCTTGGCGAGGAACTTGTTGGGCGCGACGCCCGCGGACGCGGTCAGGCCGGTCTGTTCGAGGATCGTCTTTTTCAGGCGCGCCGCGACCACGCTCGCGAGCGGCTCGCCCCAGGAATTCTCGGTCACGTCCAGATACGCTTCGTCGAGCGACAGCGGCTCCACCAGCGGCGTGCACGAATGCATGATGGCCTGGATCTCCCTCGACACCGCGCGGTAGTGCTGGAAATCCGGGCGCACGATAAGGAGCTGCGGGCAAAGCCGCAGCGCCGTCGCCATCGGCATCGCCGAGCGCACGCCGAACGCGCGCGCCTCGTAGCTCGCCGCCGCCACCACGCCCCTTCCCTCGGGACGGCCGCCCACCGCGAGCGGCTTGCCGCGCAGCGCCGGATTGTCGCGCTGCTCGACCGAGGCGTAGAAGGCGTCCATGTCCAGATGGACAATC
>CAYOVM010000121.1:5738-10247 GCA_964407355.1 uncultured Enterobacteriaceae bacterium | reverse complement strand
GGGGTGCCGTGGCCGTAGCGCTCGGTGGTCTCCGGCTTGGCCGACTCCGTCACGTACAGCAGAACGCCGGTCCACAGCACGCGGTTGATGCCGTAGATCTTCGGGCTGTGCGGATCGTCCACGGTCTCGCACTTGGCGTGGTGCTTGCGATGCACCGCGACCCATTCTTTCGTGCGCATGCCGGTCGTCAGCCATAGCCACAGGCGGAAGAAGTGGCTCGCGATGGGATGCATCTCGAGCGCCCCGTGCGTCTGATAGCGGTGCAGGAAGATGGTGACGCCGACGATCGTGACGTGCGTCAGGGCGAGGCCGGCGAGCACGTAGCCCCACCAGGGGAGATCCAGGAGACCGCTATATAGGGAAGGCATCGCTGCAGTTTACCCGAGCCGCCCCTCCGCCGTTGCGGAAGCTGTCACGCCGGTTGAAGTAAAAGAGTGCCGCCATGAGTACATTCGGCTCAAGCGGCCTTGCGGATCGGAAGCTGGATCCGTTTGGCGGCGGCGCGGCCCTCCGGCGTCAATTCCCAGATGCCGCGAGGCGACTTGCGAACGAGGTGGCCGCGCTCTTTCAACGCGTTGCGGCCCCAGGAGATGGTGTTCTCCGCCTTCGTCTCTCCGGTGGACACGAGCTCCAGGTCCGCGGTGCTGATCATGCCTCGCTTGGACATGCGCTCGAGGATCGCTTGCGTGACGGCGCGCTTATCGCCACGTCCTTTGAACTCGTCCTCGAGCGTCACGAGGAGGAATTGCTCGTACACCGATTGGGGCGTCAGCTCGAGCGTGGAGCTCGACGCCAGCTTCTGCAAGCCGCTCGCGCGCGGCGGCGCTGCGGGCGCTTTTGCGATCAGCCCCTTTTCTTCCAGGAGGCGGCGGATCACCGAGCTCGGGGTGTCGACGAACGGCTCGGCGAGCCGCTTGAGGCCTTCGAGCACGTCGTCTTCGATGCGGATGGTGGGCATAGGGCTTTTCCCTTGTTACTTTATCACAAGTTTGAGGTTTTCTCCTTTATCTTCTGGATAAAAATCGTCCATAAATCAAAGCGGCATGCGTATAATTCGCGACCTTTAACGGTAGCTGAGGCGGACAAATGGTGGTTATTCGACTGGCGCGAGGCGGCGCGAACAAGCGGCCGTTCTATCACGTCGTAGTGGCCGATTCGCGGCGCCACGTGCAGGGCAAGTTCATCGAGCGGCTGGGGTTCTACAACCCGAAGGCGCCCGAGGGACGTGAGGCGCTGCGCGTGAACCTCGAGCGGGTGAAGCACTGGCAGGGCAAGGGCGCTCAGCTTTCTTCGACCGCGGCGAGGCTGGTCAAGCAGTTTGCCAAAAAGGCTGCATGAATCGCGGGTACAGCAGCTCGATCGCTTGATCGAGATGGGCCACGTCGCCGGGTCTTACGGCCTGCGCGGGTGGGTGAAAGTGGTCCCGGGCGGCGGCGCGAGCCAGGGGCTGGCGGATGCGAAGGAATGGTGGATCGGCGACAGGGCCTACAAGGTGGTCGCCAAGGTGCACGGCTCCACGGTGGTGGCGCAGATTTCCGGGATCCATACGCGCGAAGAGGCGCTCGCGCTGAAGGGCTCGAAGGTTTCGGTGCGGCGCGAGGCGCTCCCCGAGCCGGCGGAAGGGCACTACTACCACGCGGATCTCCTCGGGCTCGAGGTGGTGAACGGGCGCGGCGAGGTGCTCGGCGTGGTAAAGCGGCTCTTCTCGAATGGCGCACAGGACGTGATGGAGGTGCAGGGAAGCGAGAAAGCGCATTTGCTCCCCTGGGTCGCGGCGGTGGTGAAAGGCGTGGATCTTGCCGGGAAGAAGATCCAAGTCGAGTGGGAAGCGCACTGGTGATCCGCTTCGACGTGGTGACGCTGTTTCCGGAGATGTTCGCCGCGGTGACGGCGAGCGGCATCACCAGCCGGGCGCTGGACAAGGGGTTGTGGTCGCTGACGACGTGGAATCCGCGGGATTTCACGACCGACAACTACCGGACGGTGGATGACCGTCCGTATGGCGGCGGGCCGGGGATGGTGATGCTGGCCGAGCCGCTCGAGCGGACGCTGAAGGCAGTGAGAAGCGCGGGAGGCGGAAAGCTGCTGTACCTCTCGCCGCAGGGCCGCAGGCTCGATCACCGCAGGGTGATGGAGCTCGCGGGCGAGAAGGCGGTGACGCTGCTGTGCGGGCGGTACGAGGGCGTCGACGAGCGGCTGCTGAAGCGGCGCGTCGACGAGGAAGTCTCGATCGGGGACTTCGTGCTCTCGGGCGGCGAGCTCGCGGCGATGGCGCTGATCGACGCGGTGGTGCGCCAGTTGCCCGGCGCGCTGGGCGACGAGGCCTCGGCGGTCGAGGAATCGTTCGCCGACGGGCTGCTCGACTGCCCGCAGTACACGCGGCCCGAGGTTTGGCCGCAGGACGGAACGGGCGCGGATGAAAAGACGCACGTGCCGGCGCGGGTTCCGGAGGTGCTGATGTCCGGGCACCACGAGAACATCCGGCGCTGGCGGCTGAAGCAGGCGCTGGGAAGGACCTGGCTGAGAAGGCCGGATCTGCTCGCCGCGCGGCGGCTGGGCGAAGAGGAACGCAGGCTGCTGGAGGAGTTCCGGCAGGAGCACGAACAATCAGGCGAAAGCGGAGCGCGAAAATGAATCTGATCCAGACGATCGAGCAGGAAGAAATCAAGCGGCTGAAGCGCGAGGTCCCCGACTTCTCGCCCGGCGATACTCTCGTGGTGAACGTGAACGTCGTCGAGGGCGAGCGAAAGCGCGTGCAGGCCTTCGAGGGCATGGTGATCGCCAAGAGGAACCGCGGCCTCAACTCCTCGTTCATCGTGCGCAAGATCTCCTCCGGCGAGGGCGTCGAGCGCACCTTCCAGACCTACTCGCCGCTCATCGCGTCGATCGAGGTGAAGCGCAAGGGCGACGTGCGCCGCGCCAAGCTCTACTACCTGCGCGAGCGCTCCGGCAAGTCGGCGCGCATCCGCGAGCGCATGGGCGGCGACGAAGCCGCCGGTGCCGGCGCCGCCGAGGGCGCAGCGACCGAGGAGTAAGGCGGAGGGAGTAAAATGCGCTGATGCGCCGCGAGCCCGCCGCCATCAGCCCGATCAGCGACATCATCGCCGCCATCCGCGGCGGCGAGATCGCCGTCCTTGTCGACGACGAGGACCGGGAGAACGAAGGCGACCTGTTCTTCGCCGCCGAGTTCGTGACTGCGGAGAAGATCAACTTCCTGGCGAAGCACGGACGCGGGCTCATCTGCATGCCGATCACCGAGACGCACGCGCTGCGCCTCGGCCTGAAGCCGATGGTGGAGCAGAACCGCTCGCGCCACGGCACCAACTTCACCGTCTCGATCGAGGCCGCCGAAGGCATCGCCACCGGCATCTCCGCGCACGATCGCGCCCTCACCATCAAGACCGCGGTCGCGGCGGACGCGACGGCGGAGGACATCGTGCAGCCCGGCCACGTGTTTCCGCTGATCGCGCAGCCCGGCGGCGTCCTGGTCCGCGCCGGGCACACCGAGGCCTGCTGCGACCTCGCGCGCCTCGCCGGCCTCGCGCCCGCCGCGGTGCTCTGCGAGATCATGCGCGACGACGGCACGATGGCGCGGCTGCCGGACCTGCTCGAGTTCGCCGCGCAGCACAAGCTCAAGATCGGCACCATCGCCGACCTCATCGAGTACCGCAGCCGCAACGAGTCGCTGGTGCAGCGCGGCGTGCCGCGAGAGATCGATACGCCGTGGGGGAAATTCGATTTGGTGCCGTACCGTGACCTGGCGGTCGGCGCCCTCCATCTCGGGCTCGTATTCGGCAAGATCGAAGCGAAAGAAGAAACCCTCGTCCGGGTCCACGAGCCGCTCTCGATCATCGATCTGCTCGATTCCGGGAAAGGAACGCACTCGTGGGGCGTCGGCGAGGCGTTGCAGGCGATCCAGGCCGCCGGCGCCGGGGTCATGGTGCTGATGAACTGCAACCAGCCGGGCGAGTCGCTCGAACCGCGCCCCGAAGACCGAAAGGCCGATGCGGGCCAGCCTCGCGCCGGGCGCAGCACGGACCTGCGCCTCTACGGCATCGGCGCGCAGATCCTGCGCGACCTCGGCGTCGGCCGCATGCGCCTCATGGCGGCGCCGCGCAAGATGCCGAGCATGGCCGGATTCGGTCTCGAGGTCACCGGCTACGTCCAGAGCAACTCGCAGGGCCCCGACAAGCGCCCGGGGCGCTGAGCCATGCGCCTGGGAATCGTCGCCAGCCGCTTCAACGAGGAGCTCTCCGCCGAGCTTCTGGCGCGCGCCAAAGCCGAGGCGGCGAGGCTCGGGATCGACGATCCGACGGTGAAGACCGTGCCCGGCGCGCTCGAGATTCCGCTCGCGCTGCAGTGGCTCGCGCAGACCGGCGAGTTCGATGCGCTGGTGGCGCTGGGCTGCGTGATCCGCGGCGACACCTACCATTTCGAGATCGTGGCGAACGAATCCGCGCGCGGGGTCATGGACGTGGCGCTCGAGTGCGGCCTGCCGGTCGCGAACGG
>CAYOVM010000121.1:3842-5638 GCA_964407355.1 uncultured Enterobacteriaceae bacterium | reverse complement strand
CACGCCGTTCAAGGTGGTGCTGAACGAGGCGGTCGAGCTCGGCAAGAGCTTCGGCGGCACCGAAGGCCACCGCTTCGTCAACGGCGTCCTCGAGAAGATCGCCGCCGCGCTGCGTCCCGAGGAATTCGCAAGATCGAGAAACCTTGCCTGAGCGGATTTGAGATCAGCGAATTCGAGATCATCCGCCGCTTCTTCACCCGGGCGGCAAGAAGCGCCGTACAGGGAATAGGCGACGACTGCGCCCGCATCCGCGTCGGCAAGGACGCCGAGCTCGCGATCACGACCGACATGCTCGTCGAAGGCCGGCACTTCTCGCCGGGCGCGGAGCCGCGCGCCCTCGGCCACAAGGCGCTCGCCGTGAATCTCTCCGACCTGGCGGCGGCCGGCGCCACGCCGCGCTGGATCACGCTCGCGCTCGCGCTGCCCTCGGCGGACGAGGCGTGGCTGAAGGGCTTCTCCGAGGGCCTTTTCGCCCTCGCGGACCGCTTCGGCGTCGAGCTCGTCGGCGGCGACACCACGCGCGGCCCTCTCACGATCGATATCACGGCGTTCGGCGAGGTCCCGGCGGGCAAGGCGCTGTCGCGCGCCGGCGCGCGCCCGGGCGACGACGTCTGGGTCTCGGGCGAGCTCGGCGGCGCGGCGCTCGCGCTCGCGCATCCGGACATCGCCGGCGCGGCGAAGCGCCTGCACGAGCCCGAGCCGCGCGTCGCGCTCGGCGAGCGCCTGCGCGGGCTCGCGCGCGCCGCGATCGACGTCTCCGACGGCCTGGCGGGCGACCTCGGCCACATCCTCGAGCGCTCGGGGGTCGGCGCGGTGCTTCGCTACGACCGGATTCCGAAAGACGGTGCTTTCGAAAAGATAAAGGACGAGAAGCTCGAGCGGCAGTGCGTCCTTTCCGGCGGCGACGACTACGAGCTGCTTTTCACGGCGGCCAAGGATCGGCGAGCCCTGGTCGAATCGGTCTCGAAGGACCTGGGGCTCGAGCTGTCCCGGATCGGCGAAATCACCGGGCAGGCGGGAAAGCTGGCGGTTCTCGATAAAGACGGCAATGCCATGAGCCATGGGGGCGGCTACGATCATTTCCGCGCGCCATGATTGAATCCGGCATGAGCATCCGCCGCCCGAGCACGGCGTTCATGGCTTCGCATCCCGCGCACATCATCGCGCTGGGCTTCGGGGCGGGCCTCGCGCCCTTCGGGCCGGGCACGGCGGGGACGCTGCTCGCCTGGCTGATCGGCGGATTGCTGGTCGTGAGCTTTTCGCCGGGCGTCGTCCTCGCGATGGCGGCGGCCGGCTTCGTCCTCGGCGTATGGGCGTGCGAGCTTACCGGCAGGCACCTCGGCGTCCCGGACCACGGCGCGATGGTGTGGGACGAGGTCGTCGCTTTCCTCGCCATCCTCGCGATCCTGCCGCCCGATCTTGCCTGGCAGGCGGCGGGATTCGTGCTGTTCCGCTTTTTCGACATCCTCAAGCCGCCGCCGATCCGCTGGCTCGAGCGCCGCTACCACGGCGGGTTCGGCGTGATGATCGACGACCTGCTGGCCGCGGGCTACACGCTGCTTTGCCTTTCGATAGCGCAGAGGATCTTCTCCGGATGAAGAAGCTCGCGGAGCAGCTCGGACGGCTGCTGAAGAATAAGCGCCAGGCGCTGGTCACCGCCGAGTCCTGCACCGGCGGCTGGGCGGCGCAGGCGGTGACCTCGGTCGCCGGCTCCTCCGCGTGGTTCGAGCGCGGCTTCGTAACGTACTCGAACGACGCCAAGCGCGAGCTTCTGAATGTTTCCCGGAATACTTTGA
>CAYOVM010000121.1:0-3742 GCA_964407355.1 uncultured Enterobacteriaceae bacterium | reverse complement strand
TACGGGTTCCATGCCGATGCCCGCCGTTAGACCGCCCGCCGTAGCCGGAATGTTCTACCCGGGCGACGCGCGGACCCTCGATGCGGAGATCGACGAGCTGATGGGCGGGGTCGAGCAGTTCGAGCCGCGCCTCGGTTTTCCGAAGGCGCTGATCGTGCCGCACGCGGGCTACATCTATTCCGGGCCGGTGGCGGCGCGCGCCTACGACGAGATCGCTCCGGCTCGCGGCATCGTACGGCGCGTCGTGCTGCTCGGGCCGGTCCACCGGGTCGCGGTGCGCGGCCTGGCGCTGCCGGCCGCCGAGTTCTTCGACACGCCGCTCGGCAGGATTCCCGTCGACGCGGACGCGGTGCGCGAGCTCGCCGGGCTTGCGCAGGTGGTGGGCAGCGCGCCCGCGCACGCGATGGAGCATTCGCTCGAAGTGCAGCTGCCGTTCCTGCAGAAGGCGCTCGGCGCGTTCGCGCTCGTTCCGCTCGCCGTCGGCACCGCCAGCGTGGAAGAAGTGGCCGCGGTGCTCGAGCGCGTGTGGGGCGGTCCCGAGACGCTGATCGTGGTCTCGACCGACATGTCGCACTACCACGCCTATGACGATGCCCGCCGGATCGATTCGGCGACGATCGAGCGCATCGCCAGATTCGCGACGGATATCAACCATGAGGAGGCGTGCGGGGCGACGCCGCTCAACGGTTTATTGTTTTTGGGCAAGAAGAAAAACCTGAAGATCGAGCTCCTCGCCGCCTGCAATTCCGGCGACACGGCGGGCGGCAAGGGCCGCGTCGTCGGCTATTCCTCGTTCGGGCTTCACGACGCGAGCGGCGTCTCGCTCGACGAGGCGGGGGGCATGCTGCTGGCCATTGCCAGAAGCGCGATTGAAAATGCATTGTCGGTAAAAGAGAAAAAGCACCCGCCGGCCTCCCCGTGGCACGAGCGGGCCGGCGCGACCTTCGTCACGCTCACGAAAAACGGCGCGCTGAGGGGCTGCATCGGCAGCCTGCAGGCGGCGCGGCCGGTGGGCGTCGACGTGGCGCAGAACGCGCTCGGCGCGGCGTTTCGCGATCCGCGCTTCCCGGCGATGACGCCGCAGGAGTGGCCGCAATGCAGCGTCGAGGTATCGCTGCTGGGCGCCCCGAAGCCGATCCGCTTCGCCGACGAAGCCGACCTGCTCTCGCAGATCCGCGCCGGAGAGGACGGCCTGATCCTGGAGCACGGCGGCAAGCGCGCGACGTTCCTGCCGCAGGTGTGGGAGAGCATTCCCGACAAGCGCTTGTTCCTCGGCGAGCTCGCAAGGAAGGCCGGCCTGCCCGCGGATACCCGCCTCGCGCGCTGCAAGGTCCACCGCTATCGGGTGGCGAAGTGGAAAGAGAAGCCCTGAAAATGCAAGAGCAAGGCAAAGCATCGGAATCCGCCTATCCCGGGCGCTGGTGGCACGCGCTGGCCGACGGCCGCGTGCAGTGCGACCTCTGTCCGCGCGACTGCAAGCTGCACGAGGGCCAGCGCGGGCTGTGCTTCGTGCGCAAGATGGAAGGCGGCCGCATGGTGCTCACCACCTACGGCCGCTCCTCGGGCTTCTGCGTCGACCCGGTGGAGAAGAAACCGCTCAACCATTTCTACCCCGGCACCAGCATCCTTTCCTTCGGCACCGCCGGCTGCAATCTCGCGTGCAAGTTCTGCCAGAACTGGGACATCTCCAAGTCGCGCGACGTGGACCGGCTGCAGGACCAGGCGAGCCCCGACGCCATCGCGCAGGCGGCGCTGCGCCTGGGATGCAAATCGGTGGCCTTCACCTACAACGACCCGGTGATCTTCGCGGAGTACGCGATGGACATTGCCGACGCCTGCCATGCGAAAGGCGTGCAGGCGGTCGCCGTTACGGCGGGCTACATCCACGCCGAGCCGCGGCGCGAGTTCTACGCGAAGATGGACGCCGCGAACGTCGACCTGAAGGGCTTCACCGACGACTTCTACTACAGGATCTGCGGCGGCCGGCTGCAGCCGGTGCTCGACACGCTGGTCTACCTCGTCAAGGAGACGCAGGTCTGGACCGAGATCACCACGCTGCTGATCCCGGGCAAGAACGACTCCGACGAGGAGCTGAAGGCCCAGTGCAAGTGGATCCGGGAAAACCTCGGCCCCGACGTGCCGCTGCATTTCACCGCGTTCCATCCGGACTGGAAGATGACCGACGTGGAGGCGACGCCGCCCGCGACGCTCAGCCGCGCCCGCGAGATCGGGCAGCTCGCCGGCTTGAACTACGTCTACACCGGCAACGTGCACGACCAGGCCGGCGGCTCCACTTATTGCCCTTCGTGCGAGAAAGCGCTGATCGCGCGCGACTGGTACGACATCCGCGGGTATAACGTGAGCGACGAGGGCGCCTGCAAATTCTGCGGCGCGAAGATCGCCGGCCGCTTCCAGAAATTCGGCAAGCCGTTCGGAGCGCGGCGCATTCCGGTTCGCCTCGCGCAGCCGGCTTGAGCAAACCCTTCTCGGAGGCCTGCGAGCGCAACCGCGAGCCGATCCTCTCGGTGCTGAAGAGAGTATTCGCCGATCGCCGGCGCGTGCTCGAGATCGGCTCGGGCACCGGACAGCACGCGGCCGCCTTTGCTCCGGCGCTGCCGCACCTGGTCTGGCAGCCGAGCGACGTGGCGGAGCACCTCGCCGGGATCGGCCTGTGGGTGGCCGAGGCGGGCGCGGCGAACCTGCGGCGGCCGCTCGAGCTCGACGTGGACCGCCCATGGCCGGACATCGCGGCCGACGCGGTTTTTTCCGCCAATACCTGCCACATCATGTCCTGGCCGCAGGTGGAGCGCCTGTTCGAAGGCGTCGGCCGGCTGCTGCCGGCGGACGGCCTGCTCGCGCTTTATGGTCCTTTCAACCACGGCGGGCGGCACACGTCCGAGAGCAACGCGCGCTTCGACGCGATGCTGCGCGCGCGCGATCCGCGCAGCGGCCTGCGCGACATCGAGGCGCTCATAGCGCTCGGGGAAAGGGAGTACCTTGGAAAGGACGAGGACCTCGCGATGCCGGCCAACAACCGACTCCTGATTTTCAAGAAAAAGAGCTCTCATGCCTGAGCGCTTCGATGCGATCGTCATCGGCACCGGCCAGGCCGCGCCCGCGCTGTGCGAGCGCCTCGACAAGGAAGGGCTGAAGACCGCGCTCATCGAGCGCAAGCTGCTCGGCGGCACCTGCGTGAACGTCGGCTGCATCCCGACCAAGACGCTGATAGCGAGCGCTCGCGCCGCGCATGTCGCCGGCCGCGGCGCCGAATACGGTTTCTCCGCCGGAAAAGTCCGGGTCGACATGCGTGCCGTGAAGGGGCGCAAGGACGCCGTGGTTAAGCACTCGAGCGACGGGCTCGCGAGCTGGATCGCCGGCATGCGCAACGTGACGCTCGTCCGCGGGCACGCCCGGTTTTCCGGTCCGAAGGAAATCACCGTAGAGCGCCGGGTGATGCGGGCGGAGAAGATCTTCATCAACGTCGGCGCCCGCGCGCTGGTGCCGGAGCTTCCGGGCATCCGCGACGTGCCGTATTTCACCAACAGCACGATGATGGAGGTCGATTTCGCGCCCGAGCACCTGCTCATCGTGGGCGGCAGCTATATCGGCCTGGAATTCGCCCAGATGTACCGCCGCTTCGGCTCGAAGGTCACGGTCGTCGAGAAGGCGCCGAAGCTGCTTTCGCGCGAGGACGACGACGTGGCGGCGGAGATCCGCGCCGTGCTCGAGCGCGAGGGCATCG
>CAYOVM010000120.1:0-10427 GCA_964407355.1 uncultured Enterobacteriaceae bacterium | reverse complement strand
ACGAAAATCGACGCGAGGTTGGCGAGCAGCGTGGAGTTCGCGACCGAGGTGAGCTGGATCGAGGTATGCCAGAACCCCAGGTCGCCGGCGAACGCGAAGCCCGCGGCGAAAAGCAGCGGCCATTTCCCGGAATAGCGCCGCGCCTTCGGCTCGCGTTTGAAAAACCACAGGATCCACAGCACCGGCACGGCGAGCATCACGCGCCAGAAAGCCGTGGGCGTGGGGCCCGCTTCGGAAAGCCGCACGAAGATCGGCGACAGCGCGATGCAAGTGGCGCCCAGCAGCAGCGCGGCGAGCGCCGGATTCATGGCCGGCCGCGCGCCCGGTGCGGTAGAATTTTTAGCATGCCGGGGCCGCGCTTCGTTCACCTGAGGATGCACAGCGAGTACTCGGTGACCGACGGCATCGTGCGCATCGACGACGCGGTCCGGCGCGCGGTCGAGGACGGGATGCCGGCGCTGGCCCTGACCGACGCGGCGAATGTTTTCGGCATGGTCAAATTCTACGGTGCGGCGCGCGCCGCCGGGGTCAAGCCGATCGTCGGCGCCGATTGCTGGCTGCAGAACGAGGTCGACCGCGACAAGCCTTACCGCATCCTTCTCCTTTGTGCTTCGCACGCGGGCTACCTTCGCCTGTGCGCGCTGCTCTCGCGCGCCTGGCTGAAGAACCAGCACCGCGCCCGGGCGGAGATCGCGCGCGGCTGGCTGGAGGAGGGCGGCACTGAAGGGCTGATCGCGCTTTCCGGGGCGGCGGCGGGCGATGTCGGCCAGGCGCTGCTCGCCGACCACGCGGAGGCGGCGGAGCGCTTCGCGCGCGGCTGGGGCGCGCTCTTTCCCAACCGCTTCTACATCGAGCTGCAGCGCGCGGGGACGGCGACTGCCGAGGCCCTGCTTTCGCGCTCGGTCGCGCTCGCGACGCGTCTCGGCCTGCCGGTGGTCGCCACGCACCCGGTCCAGTTCATTTCTCCCGAAGAGTTCAAGGCGCACGAGGCGCGCGTGTGCATCGCGCAGGGCTATGTGCTCGGCGACCAGCGCCGGCCGAAGCTCTTCACGCCCGAGCAATACTTCAAGACGCAGGACGAGATGGCGCGCCTTTTCGCCGAGATTCCGCAGGCGCTCGAGAACTCGATCGAGATCGCGCGCCGCTGCAACCTGCAGATCCAGCTCGGCAAGAGCCGCCTGCCGGCGTTTCCGACGCCCGAGGGAATCTCGATCGATGCGTTCCTGGAGAGCGAGGCGCAAAAGGGGCTCGACCGGAAAATCGAGAAGCTCGATCTCGCCGCCGAGGACGTCCCACGCTATCGCGAGCGGCTCGCGTTCGAGATCAAGACCATCGTGCAGATGGGCTTTGCCGGCTATTTCCTGATCGTCGCCGACTTCATCGCCTGGGCGAAGGGGAACGGGGTTCCGGTGGGGCCGGGCCGCGGCTCCGGGGCCGGCTCGCTGGTCGCGTACTCGCTCGGCATCACCGACCTCGATCCGCTCAAATATGATCTGCTCTTCGAGCGCTTCCTCAACCCCGAGCGCGTGTCGATGCCGGACTTCGACATCGACTTCTGCCAGGACGGCCGCGACCGCGTCATCGACTACGTGCGGCGCAAGTACGGGGAGGAGAGCGTGTCGCAGATCGCGACCTTCGGCACCATGGCGGCGCGAGCGGTGGTGCGCGACTGCGGCAGGGTTCTCGATCTGGGCTACAACTTCTGCGACCAGATCGCGAAGCTGATCCCGTTCCAGCCCGGCAAGAACATTACGCTCAAGGACGCGCGCGAGATGGAGCCGCTGCTCGCGGAGCGCGAACGCAAGGAAGACGAGGTGAAGGAGCTGCTCGAGCTCGGCGACCGGCTCGAGGGCCTGGTGCGCAACGTCGGCATGCACGCGGGCGGGGTGCTGATCGCGCCCGGCCGGCTGGTGGATTTCTGCCCGCTTTACGCGGCCGAGGGCACCTCGAACGTGATCTCGCAGCTCGACAAGGACGATGTCGAGGCGGTCGGCCTCGTGAAGTTCGACTTTCTCGGGCTGACCACGCTCACCATCCTCGACTGGGCGGAGCGCTACGTGCGCCGGCTCGGCGAGCAGGCCTTCTCGCTGGAGAAGATTCCGCTGGACGACGCGCACACCTACAAGCTGCTCTCCGCCGGCAACACCACCGCGGTGTTCCAGCTGGAATCGCGCGGCATGCGCGACATGATCCGGCGCGCGAGGCCCGACCGCTTCGAGGACATCATCGCGCTGGTTGCGCTCTACCGCCCGGGGCCGATGGACCTCATTCCGGACTTCATCGAGCGCAAGCACGGCCGCCAGGCGGTCGAGTACATCGACCCGCGCCTGGTGCCGATACTATCGCCCACCTACGGGATCATGGTCTACCAGGAGCAGGTGATGCAGATCGCGCAGGTGATCGGCGGCTACACGCTCGGCGGCGCCGACCTGCTGCGCCGCGCGATGGGCAAGAAGAAGCAGGAGGAGATGGACGCGCAGCGCAGCGTGTTCGTCGCCGGCGCGGAGAAGAACGGCCTCGCGCGCGGCAAGGCCGCGCAGCTCTTCGACCTGATGGAGAAGTTCGCCGGCTACGGCTTCAACAAGTCGCACGCCGCGGCGTACGCGCTGCTCGCTTACCAGACCGCCTACATGAAGGCGCACCACGCGGCGGCGTTCAATGCCGCCAACCTTTCCGCGGTCATGGACGACACCGACAAGGTGCGCCAGTTCCACGAGGACGGCATCGCCAACGGCCTGAAGATCCTTCCCCCCGATATCAACGCGTCGGAGTACCGCTTCGTCCCGGTCGACCAGGGCACCGTACGCTTCGGCCTGGGCGCGGTGCGTGGCACGGGCGAGTCGGCGATCAACGCGATCCTCGAGGCGCGCAAGAGCGGGCCTTTCACCGATCTGTTCGATTTCTGCCGCCGCGTCGACAAGCGGGCGGTGAACCGCCGCGCGGTCGAGGCGCTGGTGCGCGCCGGCGCGTTCGACTGCGTCGACCAGCATCGTGCGAAGCTGCTTGCGTCGGTGGGACGCGCGCTGGAAGCCGCCGAGCAGGCCGAGCGCGCGGCGTCGCAGAACAGCCTGTTCGGCGAGGCCGAGGCGCCGCGCGGCGGCGACCACGCGTACGTCGACGCGCCGCGCTGGGACATGAAGCAGAAGCTGCTGGAGGAAAAGGTGGCGCTCGGCTTCTACCTTTCGGGCCATCTGTTCTCGGTGTACCAGGGACAACTGGCCGGGTTTCCGCGCACGCCGCTCGCCAAGATTTCGCCTTCCGAGCATCGCGTCTGGATGGCGGGCGTGGTCGCCTCCGCGCGCACCCAGATGACGCGCCGCGGCCGGATGATCGTCGTCATGCTGGACGACGGCAGCGCGCAGATCGAGCTGACGGTGTTCAACGAGCTCTTCGAGAAGCACCGCGACAAGCTGAAGGAGGACGCGCTGCTGATCGTCGCCGGCAAGGCCCAGAACGACCCGTTCTCCGGAAACTTCCGCGTCATCGCGGAGGAGCTGCTGGATCTCGAGTCGCTGCGCGGGCGCTACGCCGCACGCTTGCGCATCGCCATGAACGGGAACACGGACGAGAAGCGGGACGCGAGGCGTCTGCAGGAGATCCTCACGCCTTACCGCGCGAGCGGCAATGGCGCCTGCCTGGTCGTCGTGGAGTATGTGAACAGCACCGCCGCCTGCAAAGTCGCGCTCGGCGAGAGCTGGCGCGTCAAGCCCGACGATCGGTTGCTCGCGGAGCTCGGCGCCTGGCTCACTCCGGAGAACGTGCAGGTCGTCTACGGCGGCGCCTAGCGGTTCCAGCGCTCCTCGGTGGAAGTGCGGTTGAGCAGGTTGCGGTGGTGCAGGTACCAGGCGTTCACTATTTTCTCGTCCGGATCGATGCGCCGCTTTTCTGCGAGCACCCTCTTCAGCTGCGGGTAGCAGGCTTCGGTCTGCTCACGGGTCGCCTCCGGGGTGCAGGCGATCAGAAATCCGCCGCCGCGCGCGATCGCCGCATCGATCAGCTCGCGGCGCAGCTGGGTCGCACGCACGGAGCCGCCGAGGGTCCGGCGCTCCGAGAGCTGCAGCGCAAGCGAAGCGTATTCGCGCTGCGACCAGCGCAGGATCGTCTCGTCCTCCGAGTACGTTCGCCGCGCCTCGGCCCGGCTCATCGCGGTCCGCCAATCGGCGCAGCGCGCGCGCGCTTCCTCGAAGAAGCCGGCAAGCTCGTCCGGCGGCACGAGCAGGCGCAAGGGACGCGTCGCCTCGTCGGCCGGGTCCAGCGCCAGGGTCTCGGCCGGGGCGGCCTCGCTTATCGAGCGCGCGAGGGATTCGACGCGCAGCGTGATGCTGTAGAGGGCGCCGAACAGCCCTTGCCCGCCGACGACCAGCGCGAACAACTCTTTATGAGCGGTCCGGCTGAGGCGCCGCAGCTCGCCGCTCGGCGTCACCAGCGTGAGCGAGTCGACATGCATGACCACGGGCCGGCCGTCGGGCCCCGCAGCGTTGCAGGCGACGCTCTCTTCGACCGTCGGCAGCGCGGCGGCGCATGCGCTCACCGCCCCGGTATCGCCCGGGCGCAGCGCCGAAGCGATGCTCGTCCAGAGGGTTTGGGCCTGTACCTCGACCAGGCCGCGCTGCGCATCGTGCCTGAGCACCCGGTCCAGGCGCGCGGGATCGTAGGGCAGCGCATCGCGCATCGCTTCGCACAACTCCTGGGCGGAAAGGGGAGCGGCCGCGCGGCTGTGCATCGTAACCTCGAGGAATGTGGCAAACGAGCGGATTGTTCCGTCGGGCGAACTCGCCATGCAACGCAAAGCTGGGAAGTACCATCCGGAGATACCGGACGGGGCGTCGGTGCGACGCGGCGATGTTTTTTCCTATCTCGCCATCCGAGCGCATCGAAGCGCGGCGAGCCGGATCAGATCGTCGGCCGGCGCTCGAAGCGCGCATAGGGCTGGTCGAGCTCGGGCGGCGCCGGGTTTACGCGCACGTCGGTCACGCGCGCCATGGGCGGCCCGCGCCGAGCCCAGGCGATGAGCGCATCGATCGCCTCGGGCGCACCCTGGAGGAGCGCCTCGACGCTGCCGTCGCGGCGATTGCGCACCCAGCCCGTCACCTTGTGCTTTTCCGCCGCCTCGCGCAGCGCGTCGCGATAGCCGACGCCCTGCACGCGGCCGGTGACGATCAAGTGCCTGCTGCTCACCACGGCCTCATGCTAAGCTGATTTTGGGAAAAAGAGGCGTCGTCGGATGCGCATCGGTCTTCTGCTTGTCGCGCTGCTCGCGCTGGCGGGTTTTCTGCTCGTGGGATTCGTGGCGCCGCAGCGAGCCGACGCGCAGGCGAAAGAGGCGGCGCAGGCGCTGATCGCGGGCGCCGAGCCGGCGCAGCGCCAGGTCGGCGCGCTCGCGGAAAGAAACGGCAACCTCGCCGGTGCCGGCCGGGACGTCAAGATCCCGGCGCGCGACGATCCGAAGCATGGCGAGCTGAAGTGGCTGGTGTCCGAAGGCGGGGCGATCCGCGGCTGGAACGCGAAAAACGCCATCGAGATCACGCTCACCCTGGCGGTGCAGAACGGCAAGGCCGGCTGGACCTGCCGCGGCTATCCGATCAGCGCGATGCCCGCGAGCTGCGCGGGCCGCTGAGCGCTCACCGGTCGCGGCGCTTGCGGACCAGGCGCGCGACTACCGCACCTAGAACGGCGGCACCGCCGACGAGCAGCCAGTCCCGGCGGCGCCAGCCGCCGGGGCGCTGCGGCCGCGGCATCGAGCCGAGCGCCTGGGTGGCCGTCTGGCGCTCGTCGCCGTGCTCGCCGAGCGTGGTGCTCGCGCCGGTCAGCGTGGCGAGGCGCTGGGTGGCCTCCATCGAGTCGAACGAATGGGCGAGACCGTGCGTCGGCGGCGTGCTGACTTCCTCGGGCGCGTTGTCGGCCTGCCGCGTGCGGTTCAGGGTCTGCGCCATCATGGCGGTCTTGGCGTGGGTATCGACCAGCTCCGGCTCGAGGCCGCTCGCCAGCGCCGAGGGCCGCGGCGGCGAAGTCGCCGTGAGGGGCGCGTTGATCTGGCGCTCGCATTCGCGCAGGTCGCGCGCCACTTCCTGCGCGCTCTGGTAGCGCTCCTCGAGCGCCTTGGTGAGCATCTTCGCGACGATGTAGTCGAGCAGCTGCGGCACGGTGGGGTTGACCACGCTCGGCGCGGGCGGGATGAAATTCACGATCTGATACATGAGCGCGGTCACGTTGTCGCCGTTGAACGGCGCGCCGCCGGTGAGCATCTCGTAGAGGATGATGCCGAGCGAGAAGATGTCCGAGCGGTGGTCGGCGCGCTTGCCGATGACCTGCTCGGGCGACATGTACTTGGGCGAGCCGAGCATCATCCCCGTCTGCGTAAGGTCGCCCGAGCTTCGCATGCGGGCGATGCCGAAGTCCGTGATCTTGGCCGGGCCGCTCGGCGCGACCATGATGTTGGCCGGCTTGATGTCGCGGTGGACCACGCCGTGCTGGTGGGCGTAGCTCAGGCCCTCGGCCACCTGCGCGGCGATCGACACCGCCTTCTCGACCGGCAGCGGCTTGCCTTCGCCGAGCAGCGTGCGCAGCTCCTCGCCCTCGATGAACTCCATCGCGATGTACGCGATGTCGCCCGCCTTGCCCACGTCGTAGACGGTGACGATGTTGGGATGGTTGAGGCTTCCGGCGGCCCGCGCCTCCTGGTAGAAGCGCGCCTCGAACTTGTCGGTGCCGTCGCGCTCGAGCGCCATGTTGACCGTCTTCACCGCCACCATGCGCTCGAGCACCGAGTCGGTCGCCTTGTAGACCACGCCCATGGCCCCGCGTCCCAGCTCGGACTGGATCAGGTAACGGCCGAGCTTCGGTTGCTCCATCCGGCCGCGTGCCTAGCGGCCGGCCTTAAGCGACCTGAAAATCGGGCCCCAGACGGGGTGGCCCGCTTCCGCAGGTCCGAGCTCCAGGGCCGGGTCGATGGCGAGCGCCTGGCGGAACTCGTCCCGGCACTGGCGCTCGCGGCCGGAAGCGCAGTTGATGAAAGCGAGGTGCTTGTACGCGTTGACGAGGTCCCGATTGGAGAGTCCCCGGTCGATTGCGATGCGCAGGTTCCTGGCCGAGCCGTTGTACTCGCCTTCCTCGTATTGCTTCAGCCCCGCGGTGAAGGCCGGCTCGCCCTTCCTCGACTGGAACAGATCCTGCATCGGCTGGCTCGCGCAGCCGCCGAGGAGGGTAATCGCCGCGGCGGTGGTCAGGATTCGATGCATTTCAGCGGAACCTGTGTCTTATTCTCGTCGCTTCGCCGGTTTTGATTACCACGCGCTCCACGTGAGGCGGAAAGTTCGAGTTATGGATCACTATCGTATGCGAGCCAGCGGGGATATCAAGTGCGCGCAGCGGCGGGCTCACGCCCCGTTCCTGGCCGTCCACGAAGACCTTGCCCCAGGGCGCGATCGCGAGCTCCAGGCGTCCGGGCTCGGCGAGCGCCTTTTCCGGGCCTTTCTCGGCGAGCTTCCTTTCGATTCGGGCGACGATCTGCTTCTTCGATGCGGGGGGCGGCCGCTCGGCGGCCCGCGTCGCGCGGGCTGCGCTTTCGGCGGGGGCCGCGGCCGGCGCGCGCGGATCGAGCATCGCGCTCACCGCCATCGCGCCGCCGATGACGGCGAAAAAGAGGGCCGGCGCCGCCGCCAGCGCGGAGCGCCGTAGCCCGAGCGGACCGGTCCCGGCGAGCCAGTTGCGCAGATTCGACGTGTCGCCGGTGATCTCCATGGCGCTCTCGGCGACCCGCCGGGCGGCGGGCGCCTCGCCCACGACCGAGTACACCTCGTGCTCACGCACGTGCTTGTCGGTGCGCGAGCCCTCGTGGCGAAAGAGGTTCATGTAGTCGCGCGAAAGGCACGACACCACTTCGTAGAAGGACCGCGATACCAGGAGCTGCCCGGGCCGGGCGAAGCTCATCACCCGCT
The DNA here is from genome assembly GCA_964407355.1 of uncultured Enterobacteriaceae bacterium. GTDB lineage: Bacteria > Pseudomonadota > Gammaproteobacteria > Burkholderiales > SG8-39 > SCGC-AG-212-J23. The sequence goes on along the minus strand of CAYOVM010000120.1, from coordinate 2,490 downwards.
GCGCGACGTTGATGCCGTCGCCGATGATGTTCATCTGGCCGTTCAGGTCCTTCACCAGGCGCACCGGCCCGAGGTTGACGCCTATGCGGATCGGAACATCGCCCGCCGTCTCGCGCACCGCCATCGCGGAGAAGAGGGCGTCCTCGGGATCGCCCATGAAGGTCACCGCCGCGCCGTCGCCGGTGTCGAGGATGATGCGATCGCGCGAGGGCACGTCGTCCAGGGCGTCGGCCAGGATCTGGTTGAACGCCTGCTTTAGCTGAAGCTGGTCCGCGACCGCCCTCTTCGAGTACTCCACGATATCGAGGAAGAGCACGCTGCAGACAAGCGTGCGGCTGGAGCTCTCCATCTCTAGACGTCGCCGGAATGCGGCCCTTGAGCCGCGACCGGGCTATTTTACGCGCATGCCGGGCTGCGCCCCGGAATCCGGCCCGACGAGAAATATGCCCGGTCCCTCGCCGGAGGCGGCGAGAACCATCCCTTCGGACACGCCGAACTTCATTTTCCGCGGCGCAAGATTCGCCACCACCACCGTTAGCCGGCCTTCCAGCTTCTCCGGCGCGTAGGCCGACTTGATCCCGGCGAAAACGGTGCGCGTGCCCTCGCCCAGGTCGAGTGTCAATTTTAGTAATTTGTCGGCCCCCTCCACCTGCTCGGCCCGGGCAATCCGGGCCACGCGCAGCTCGAGCTTGTTGAAGTCGTCGATCGATACCTCGCTGGTCACGGCATGCTCCTTGGCTTCGTGCTGCTGTTTCTCGGCGTGGCGTTGCGGCGCCGCGGGCTGCGGTACCGAATCGACATCGAACAGCCGGTCGAGCTGCTTGTCCTCGACCCGCGTCACGAGGTGCTTGAACGGGGCGATGCGCCCGGGGAGGCTGTCGGCGTCGGCCCAGACGAAGTCGCGCTCGAGGCCGAAGAGCTCCCGCGCCACGCGCGAGGCGGTTTTCGGGATCACCGGCGCGAGCAGCACGGTGAGCACCTTGAACCCGTGGATCGCGCGCGAGCAGATGTCCTGCAATTCGGCGTGCTTCGCCGGGTCCTTGGCGAGCGTCCATGGCTGGCGGGCGTCGAAGCTCTGGTTCACCCGGTCGGCGGCCGCCATGAGCTCGCGGATCGCCTTGCCGTATTCGCGCGCCTCGTAGGACTCCCGGGCGGAAAGCGCCTGCGCCCTGGCGTCCTCCAGCAACGGCTTCGTGTCGCCGGCGTACTTCAGCTCGCCGTCGAAGTACTTGGAGATGAAGCTCGCGGCGCGGCTCGCGATGTTCACGTACTTGCCGACGAGGTCGCTGTTCACGCGCGCGATGAAGTCCTCGGCGGCGAAGTCGATGTCCTCGACGTTCGAGTTGAGCTTCGCGGCGATGTAGTAGCGCAGCCACTCGGGGTTCATGCCGAGCTCGAGGTAGCGCAGCGGGCTGATGCCGGTGCCGCGCGACTTGGACATCTTGTCGCCCGAGACCGTGATGAAGCCGTGGACGTACACGTGGTCGGGCACCTTGTAGGGCTTGCCCGCGTATTCGAGCATCGCCGGCCAGAACAGCGTGTGGAAATAGATGATGTCCTTGCCGATGAAGTGGACCTGCTCGGTCCTCGGATCCTGCAGGAACGCCTCGAACGAGCGCGCCTCGCCGCGGGCTTTCGCCTTCCCGGAGACAAAGTAGTTCTTCAGGGACGCGAGATAGCCGATCGGCGCGTCCAGCCACACGTACAGGTATTTCTCTTCGGGGATGTCGGGGATGCGGATGCCGAAGTACGGCGGATCGCGCGAGATGTCCCAGTCGGAGAGCGCTTGCTCTTTACCACCGGGGCCCGTGCCTTCCAGCCATTCCTTCGCCTTGTTGACCACCCCGGGCTGCAGCCGGCCGGGCGTCTCCAGCCATTTCTTCAGGAACGCGGTGCATTTCGGGTCCGAGAGCCGGAAGAAATGGTGCTCGGAGCTCTTCAGCACCGGCGTCGCGCCCGAGAGCGTCGAATAGGGATTCTTCAGAGCGGTGGCGGAGTACACGGTGCTGCAGTTCTCGCAGGCGTCGCCGTACTGGTCCTTCGCGCCGCAGTTCGGGCACTCGCCCTTGATGTAGCGGTCGGCCAGGAACATGCCCTTGACCGGGTCGTAGAACTGCTCGACCGGCTTCCTATAGATCAGCCCGGCGGCCTTGAGCCGGCGGTAGATGTCCTGCGACAGCTCGACGTTCTCGGGCGAATGCGTGGAGTGCCAGTTGTCGAAGGCGATATGGAAGCCGTCCAGGTACTGGCGGCGGCCCCTCGCGATCTCCTCGACGAACCGCTCGGGCGACTTCCCGGCCTTCTGCGCCGCCAGCATGATCGGCGCGCCGTGCGCGTCGTCGGCGCCGACGAAATGCACCTGGTTGCCTTGCATCCGCTGAAACCGCACCCAGATATCGGCCTGGATGTACTCCATCATGTGGCCGATGTGGAACGGCGCGTTCGCGTACGGCAGCGCGGTGGTGACGAAGAGACTGCGGGAAGCCATGT
>CAYOVM010000119.1:6601-10591 GCA_964407355.1 uncultured Enterobacteriaceae bacterium | reverse complement strand
CCTTCAACATGAACGCCCCCTTCGGCGGCTTCAAGCAGTCGGGCCACGGCCGCGAAGCGGGCGTCTTCGGGTTGGAAGAGTTTTTGGAGTACAAATCCTTGCAGCTAAAAGGCTAACCGTAACAGCCACTCGCAAGGCAGCGGTAGGGCGGCGGCATAGCCCGAGGGGCGCGATTGCAGTTCGAATGGGATTCGGCCAAAGCTGCCGAGAATCTTGCGAAACACGGCGTATCCTTTGAGGAAGCAGCAACCGTATTCCGCGACCCACTGTCCGCCACCGGCCCGGATCCCGACCACTCAGTCGGGGAAGAAAGGTCCGTTACCTTCGGCGTTTCTACCAGCGGCCGCCTGCTGATCGTCGCTCACGCAGAGCGCAGCGATACAATCCGAATTATCAGCGCGCGCCCGGCTAAACCGAGCGAAAGGAAAATTTATGAAGAAGGCTAGCCGCAGATCCACCGATGAACTTCGACCCGAGTACAGGCGTTCGGACTTTCCGACGCTCGTCCGTGGCAAATACGCCCGGCGAGTAACGGAAGCCACGAATGTCGCCGTTCTGGAACCTCAAGTAGCACGTGCTTTCCCGAACGACTATGCCGTCAACAAGGCATTGCGAGGGTTGCTTCGGCGCCGAAAGAGCGCCACTCGCCCAACCCGCCGTTCAACTCGGATACGCCGCGAGCGTAGCGCGGGTTGAAGCCGGCTACCCAAGCCCGAAATCCGCCGTTAGAGATCCCTCAGAATCGCGTGCATGAACGTCAAAGAATTATTTAATCTCGAAGGTCGGGTCGCCCTCGTCACCGGAGGCTCGCGCGGGCTCGGCTTGCAGATGGCGGAGGCGCTCGGCGAGATGGGCGCGAAGCTCGCCATCACCGCGCGCAAGAAGGACGAGCTGGACGAAGCTGTCTCGCACCTGAAAAAACTGGAGATCGAGGCATTCGCATTCGTCTGTGACATCGGCAAGCGCGAGCAGATCGTCCCCCTCGCCGACGCCGTCCTCAAGAAGCTCGGCAAGGTCGACATCCTGGTGAACAACGCCGGCGCCACCTGGGGCGCGCCGGCCGAGGACCATCCGGTGGAAGGCTGGGACAAGCTGGTGAGCGTGAACCTTACCGGCGCGTTCCTGCTCTCGCAGCAGATCGCCAAGCGCTCGATGATCCCGAACAAATGGGGACGGATCATCAACACCGCGTCGGTCGCCGGGCTTACCGCCAGCGACCCGCGCGTGGTGCGCACGGTGGCCTACAACGCGACCAAGCACGGCCTGGTCGGCCTCACCCGGCAGCTCGCCGCGGAATGGGGCGAGCACGGCATCACCGTGAACGCGATCTGTCCGGGCTTCTTTCCGTCGAAGATGACGCGCGCGACGCTCGATTCGATGAGCAAGCTCGTGATCGAGGTGACGCCCACCGGCCGCCTGGGCAACGACGAGGACCTGAAGGGGCTCGCGGTGCTGCTCGCGTCCGAGGCCTCGCGCCACATCACCGGCCAGGCCATCGCCGTCGATGGCGGCGCGACGATCATCTGATGGACGACAAGCTCGCCTTTACGCGCCAGTATCAAAGCAAGATTCCGTTCGTCACTCATCTCGGACTCACCACCGAAGCGCTCGGCGAGGGCACCGCGCGCCTCACGATGCCGCTGCCCAGGCATTTCACCAACAGCCTGGGCACCGCGCACGGCGGCGTCATCATGTCGCTGCTCGACGTGGCGCTGTGCACGGCGGCGCGCACGCTGCATCCGGATTCGATCGGCGTGATCACCATCGACATGAGCACCTCGTTCATCGGCGGCGGCACCGGCGAGCGCCTCGTCGCCGAAGCGCGCGTCCTGAAGGACGGCCGCAGCATGATCTTCGTCGAAGGCGAAGCGAAGAACGACGACGGCAGCCTGGTGGCGAAGGCGATCGGGACCGTCCGGGTGCGCTTGAAGGAAAAATAAGCTTCGAAGGCACGTAGCCGACAACCTGGGGAGGTTCGCATGGCCGAGTTCATCGCAACGGGACGCACAGTGCCGGCCGAGAACGGCTGGAAGTGGATCGTGCAGGGCTGGAATCTGTTCAAGCGGGCCCCCGGCGTGTGGATCGCGCTGATGGTCGTGTTCATCGTGATCTCCATCGTGCTCGCGTTCGTTCCCGTCCTCGGATCGATCGCGAGCATGGTGCTCACTCCGACGTTCACCGCCGGGATGATGATCGGCTGCCGCGCGCTCGACGAGGGCGGCGAGCTGAAGGTCGAGCACCTGTTCGCGGGATTTCGCGCACGCTTCGGCACGCTGCTGTCGCTGGGCCTGCTCTATCTCGCCGCGGTCCTGGTGATCGCGCTTCTGGCCGGCCTCGTCACCGGGGTGAAGCTCTTCAGCCTCATGGGTGGCGGCGCGAGCGACCCGGGCGCCGTTGCTTCGGCCGCGCTCTCGGTGCTCCTTGCCCTGCTGATCATGCTCGCGCTCCTCGTGCCGGTCTTCATGGCGATCTGGTTCGCGCCGGCGCTCGTGGTGTTCCATGAGCACGGAGCCATCGAAGCGCTGAAGGCGAGCTTCGTGGGCTGCCTGAGGAACATCGTGCCGTTTCTCGTGCAGGGCGTGATCCTGCTCGCGGCGGCGATCGTCGCCTCGATCCCGTTCGGCCTGGGCTGGCTGGTGCTCGGCCCGGTGCTGGTCGCATCGCTCTACGCCGCCTACCGCGACATCTACTTCAGCTAGGGCGCGGCACTTCGGCTTTCTCGAGCAGGTCCCGGCCCTTCACGAGCCACAGCAGGCCCGCGAGCTGCACCGCCCACACCATGCCGAGCGCCCAGGGGTAGGCTTCGGGCGCGTAGCCGGCGGGGGACTGCGGCCAGCGATCGAGCACCAGGCCGATGGCCCACTGGCCGGCGAACATGCCGACGAACCCGACCACGTTGACCGCGGTGTTGGCGCGCCCGGCCATTTCCTTCGGATAGCGGCGCGAGAGGAGCGCGTAGCCGAGCACCACCGAGGTGCCGCCCGCGACGAACACGAACCACAGCGCGAGCGCCGTAATCCCCGCCATCGGCTTGAAGGCGGGCCCGAACGCGATCAACGCGAGGCACAATGAAGCGACGGCGACGCCGCCCACGATGAGCGGGAACGCGCTGCGGCCCGCGCGCGCGAGCCGGTCGGCCGCGCGGCCGAAGCCGAGGTAGCCGGCGATCATGCCGAGGTTCACGATGAGCAATCCCAGCGCCACGCCCTGCCGGTCGTAGCCCGCGACGTCGCGCAGCCAGGTCGCGATCCACAAGGTCTGCAGCGCGACGGACGCCGACTGGCTCGCGCCGAGGCAGAGCGCCACGCGGCGAAAAGCCGGATCGCGCAGGATGACGCCGAGCTCGCGCAGCTGAACGCCGAGCGAAGCGCCGCCGCGGCCCGCGCGCTCGGGGACCGCGAGCCAGAGCACCAGGCTGACGAGGACGGTCGCCGCCGCGAGAAGCAGAAACGCTTCGCGCCAGGGCAGGACGCGCAGCAGGAGCTCCAGCGGCAAAGTAGCGGCGATGGCGCCGAGCGCGCCGGCGGAAAAGGTGATGCCGTTCATGGTCGAGAGCCGGTCCGCCGGATACCAGAGCACGAACGCGGTGAAAGACGCCATCAGGCAGCCCGAAACGCCCAGGCCGATCAGCGCCCTCGCGCCGATCGCCGCCGCGGCCGAATGGGCGAAGGCGAACCACAACGCGCCGAGCGCCGCCAGCAGGAGCAGCGCCGCGTTCACGCGCCGCGGCCCGAAGCGATCGAGCAGCAGCCCGAGCGGCAGCTGGAACAGCCCGAACGACAGGAAGTACACCGCCGAGAGCAGCCCGAGCCCGCCGGGGCCGAGCCCGAACTCCGCGGCGAGCGTCGGACCGAGCACCGCGTTCACCGTGCGGTACACGTACGAGAGGAAATAACCCGCGATGAACGGCAGCGCTACGCGGGCGAGAATCAAGACTTCGGCGTTTCCAGTCCGCCGAGGTAGAAGCGGTTCCAGGTCGGCGCGATGATG